>JANQFY010000524.1 GCA_028277585.1 Sedimentisphaerales bacterium | reverse complement strand
GGCATTGTGATCATGGGCTTCACCGCAGCCAAGGAACTGTTCCCCGTCGAGATGGCCGGGACCAGCGTCGGGACGGTCAATCTGTTTCCCTTCCTCGGCGGCGCCGTGTTCATGCCCTTGCTCGGTCGCGTCCTCGATCGATACGCCCTGGCCGATGGCAACGCCTATGGAGCCGATGGCTATGTCGTCGTGCTTCGCATCCTCCTGGGCGCCTCCATCCTCGCCCTGATCTGCACCCTGCTCATGAAAGAAACCTACCGCCGACCCAATGCGAGTTCGTAGCTCGCAGGCTGGGCTTCAGCCCATCAAGAACAACTGTCGATTGCATCGCCGCTTCAGGCGCGACTATATCTGGGACGAGGCGGCCGGTCGCAATACGATATTGGTGATGTTCGAGACCGTGTCCTTGTAACGCGGCTTGGACCGCATGGCTTTCCATTCCGGATGGCCGCCGAACGTCTTCCAGGCCTTCTGCTGGGCGGCGCCGTTGTCGAATCCGACCATGTAGGTCAGGTTGGGCATCTTGATGCCGACGAGGGATTCGCCAAAGAAGACCGGATTCAGGCCGGTGCGCCGGAACAGGTCGATTTCACCGCCCTCGTTGAACATCTCGACCTTCCGCTTGGCCTTGATCGTGTTATGGCTCTCATAGATCCGCAACTGGAACACGCGGCTGTCCTTTCGCGATGGCACTTCCACCTTGGGACACTGATCGAAACCCAGCAGCAGCGAACTCTCCATGCGCTCGTATGCCGGGTCATTCTTGGGGCAATTCAGTACCGCATCGCCGGCCTGGAGATACCGTTTGTCGGCCAGCATCTTCGTGTTGGCCGTGGCGACCGATTCGAGCGAGGCGTGCGGCAAGAGCACCCAAAGCCCGGCGCTCTGGCCTTCAGCCATCTGGAACACGCCGACAGGTCCGATCCCCAGCCTCGCCAGAGCCGGGATCGCCGCCTGGCCCAGGAATGCGTCAAAGGCGGCTCGCTTCTCCACAGAGGCCAGAGCATAGTGCCTCAGCTCCAGATACTGCTTCCCCCCTGACGGCTGGTCAGTGGCTCCGACAGATGGGTTCAGAGATCCGGCGGCGGCGAGCCCTGAGGCGGCCAAAAACGTTCTTCGTTTCATGGTGTGTTCCTTTCTGCCGTTCTGAGAATGTGGACCGTCATGCTCCGTATGAAACGGCGTAGGCATGACATTCGCGCCTTTGAGCAGGTTGGTCTGGATAATGACCGATGAAGATCGGCAAGTCAACCCTGACCGCGGTGCGGACGACGTTGCAGGCAGCACGTGACACTGGGCCCGACAGCTGGCCGGGCTACCGCTTGATCCAGTCGGCATCGAACGTGCAATGGCGGATCGTCGCGCCCCTCTTCTCTCGATACGAGTAGGTCAGGTGCAGGACCCCGTCCTTCGCCTGGATGAGTGACGGGTAACCGAACGATTTGTCCCGCGCCTCCGCCCGGCCCACGTGCCGTTTCCACTTCCACGTCCGCCCTTCATCGTCCGAGAGCGCCACGGCCAGACTGTGCCGCCCATCTTCCGTATCGTTGAAAGCCATCACCCACCGGCCGTCGCGCAGGGCGATCGCCTCCAGGCTCGAACCGGGATTCGGGATATCCGTATCGACAGCGGGCGACCACGATTCCCCGTCGTCGGTCGACGTGCTGATCAGCACCCGATACGGCGCGTCTCCGCTGTCCCGCATGTAGGCGACGAGCGTCCCGCTGCGCTGGCGGACGATGCTCGGCTGGATCGGTCCGAGCCCCACGATGGGCTTGCTGGCCCGCCAGTGTTTACCATTGTCGTCGCTGATCGCGATCAGGCACACGTTGTACCCGTCCGAATAGAGGGGCAGCAGGATGCGCCCACTGGGCAGGATGGTCGGGTGGGTGCGCGTCATCCAGCCGGTCTGCCGCTTCGCCATGTCGCTGGCCGCCTCGAGGATCATCGTCGAATACAACGGCGCATACTCGGCCCACATCCCCTCCGCAGGGATCAACTCCTTGAACGCCGCTTCGATCGTCTCGGCGAAGACCTCCCCGGGCTTCAGCAGAATAATGTCTTGCCAGCCCCACTTCGGCGGCTCGCCCCGCTGGTAATCGGTCGAGACGCGGTACTTCAGAATCGAATGTTGCCATCCGTGCCCGCGCACGACGATCCAGAACAGCCATAGCCGTTCCTGCGCATCGACAAAGAGAACCGGGTTGCAGTCCGGGAAGCCCGGCGTATCGGCCATCGGAGAGACCTCGCCCCACGTCTTGCTCGCCCGGCTCCACCGCGCGCCCTGAACCACCACATCATCGGCGGTTCGCTCGCCCGAGCCATGGAACCAGCAGGCGAGCAGATCGCCATTGGGACATTCGACAATACTGCTCGAATGCACGTGCTTGCCCTGCAGCGGAAAGATTGAACGATCCTCCACCCCGGCCGCCGCACACATCTGAAGAAGAAGCCCCGCACCAATTAGTAGAACAATCGCAGCCTTCATAACGCTCCCTTGCCTGAACAATAACAGTCCATCACAGACACCCCCCGCCGCGAGAAGAGTATACCGCACCGCCCCGACCCTGTCACCCCCGTGTAGGGTGGGGCTTGCCCCACCAATTCCACCCGCAGACGCCGTCACCCCTGCGGAGGCAGGGGTCCACACCATAGAAGAGAAAAACCGCTCCACCGACAGGATTTCCTTTGACAAAAACCCTGCCACAGGTATGATATCTATAGAACTACACCCAGTCAGATTAGCGAGCACTGAGTTCGGAGGAAACGACCATGACGACCCAACCGTCCACTTCGCCCGCGACCCGGCTGCGGTGTTGCCGCGACTGCGTGTTCTGCCTCTGGGACCCCTCGCTCTGGATGCGAACGATGGCGTCCGGCTTCCCGGTAGCCGGCTTGTGCGCGAACCACGTCGAGACGCCGGGCCAGGTCCGCGCGATCCCCCAGGGCGGGCCCTGTCGCAACTTCCGACCCGTACCCCGCCCCGCCGCTGTCGAGCCGCCTTCCGAGCCCGACGAGACCATCCGCTACCTCCCGCTGACCCGCGGCCGGCACGCACTCGTCGACGCCGCCGACTACGAAACCTTGAGCCGGTACAAATGGTCCCTCCACGACGCGGGCAAGGGCAAGGCCCAGTACGCCGTCCGGGGCAACCGGGGCCGCAAGCTCTTCATGCACCGCGAGATCATGCAGCCGGCGCCCGGGATGGTGGTCGACCACATCAACCGCAACGGCCTGGACAACCGCCGCGCCAACCTCCGCGTCTGCACCCGCCTGCAGAACCTCCAGAACCGCTACTGGAACGCGGGCCAATCCCAATACCGAGGCGTCAGCCCCCAGGGCGATAAGTGGATGGCAACCGTCGGCTATAAAGGCAAAACCATCTACGTGGGCCTCTTCGACGACGAGATCGAAGCCGCAAGAGCCCGCGACCAAAAAGCCCACGAACTAGCCGGCGACTTCGCCTACCTCAACTTCCCCAACGAGATCAAGGACCAGGCTGGAGACCGGAGGCCATAGACCGGAGGAAGGAAGCTGTTAACTGTAAGCTGCAGACTGTGGACTGAACTACAGTGCCCTCCGAACTGTAGGCTGTAAGCTGCAAACTGTAGGCTGTGTCACATTTTTCTCATTTTCCTGTCCACAAACACCGGCCGAGAACCGCCTTCTGATACAAAGCGATCGCGGAGAGTGGTTGGTGTATGCGCGGATTACAACTCAGACGATGGACGGTAGACCATCAACGCGAATCCAAAGCTCGCAGACCCCGAAGCTGTCAGCCGCAAGCTGTAAGCTGTGGGCTGTAGGCTGCCAACTCTCAACTCAAAACTATCATTCCTCGTCACTTTCTTCTTGAACTCCGCTGTCACTGGTTGTACTCTGAATATAGCGAACTTGTGACGTGCGACTTCTCTGAGACATCTCATACGGACATGAAGCGGTCTGTGTGACTCTGAAAGGGATACGGGGAAGAGGCACCGGACGCCCCTAGTTCCCTCATTATTCTGAGGGTCATCATGAAACAGCAGCGGATCACCCTGGGTGACGACGCGTGCCACATTCCAAACCGCGCCGGAGGCCCTTTGGGATGCTCCCAAAGGCCGGCGACGCTCTCACCAGCGAGCAGATCCAAGCTGAGAAAAGGGACCACAGAGCTTTCGTTCCCAAAGGAGGGTTCTAACGGTGCGTAGTATAGTGTTCTATACCTGTTTCTTCATGTACTCGACGTCCCTAGCTCCTGCATATTCCGGAGGGACAGGTACGATTGAGAATCCCTATCAGATTGCCACATCGCAGGATCTGATGGGTCTAGGGGAAACTCCAGAGGATTCTGATAGACATTTTGTCCTGACTGCCGATATTGATCTCTCAAATCGAATATTTGATCGGGCTGTCATTGCGTCTGATACAAATGATAGTACGTACTGGTTTGAAGGTACACCTTTCTCTGGACACTTTGATGGCCAGGGACATGTGATCAGGAATCTGCATCTCCGCGGCCGCAATTACTTGGGCTTATTCGGACAATTGGGCTCCGATGGACTGATATCAAATCTAGGGGTGGAAGTCATAGACATTGAAGGAACGAGTGTTTGTGTCGGTGGTCTGGTGGGAGAGAATCATGGCAGTATTCTGTCTAGCTACTGCACCGGCGTGATCAAAGGAGATCACTATGTCGGCGGTCTGGTGGGAAAGAATCACGGCAGTGTCTTGTCTAGCTACAGCACTGGTAGGGTAACAGGAGATCACTCTATCGGTGGCTTGGTGGGAAATAATGGCTACTACGGCATCATCTCCAACTGTTACCACAGCACCGGCACAGCTACAGGAACTCACCATGTCGGTGGTCTGATAGGATTCAACAACGGAGGCAACGTGTCGAAGAGCTACAGCACTGGCGAAGTCACAGGAACTTACATTGTCGGTGGTATAGTGGGAGGTAACCACTATACTGCTCCCCTTTAAGCGGCTAACGGAATTGGGTAGTATTCGTTCCCGAAGTCACTTGATAGGAGCAGCTGAT
>JANQFY010000514.1 GCA_028277585.1 Sedimentisphaerales bacterium | reverse complement strand
ATCGGCACCCAGACGCCGCCCACTCGTTCGAACCGAACGTTCTCAACGGTGTACCGGCGGGTGATTGCTTCCTTTCGCGATATGATGTGGAGGCTGCCCGGATCGCCAATGTCGTCACCGGGTCCCACGTACCCCTCTATCCGGGCGGGATGGTAGCCGTGCTCGGAATCAAGCCAGACGGTGAATCGACCCCGGCGAGTGCTTGCCTGGACCACGTAACACAGCGAGCCGTTTATCCTCGCGGGCGTCCGTCGCACGGAGATGCGCAGCGCCTTCTTGAGGACCCTGTCAAGTCGGGCGCGGGTCTGAAAGTATCCGAGGAAGTAGCCGGTCGTGCCGCTGCGGGCGTAATAGCCCCCGGCCTGTCTGTACGTTTCGAAGTCCTTGCTGCTCTCGTCCTGGTACGTGAGTTGCCCCGGCTGCACATCCTGCCCCAGCCCCTTGTTGAGACGGTAGATGAACCCGTCGCCGTAGACGTTCCGGAAGTACCGGGCCTTGTCTTCGGTGAGGTCCTCGCCGCTCCGGTGGCCCCATTCATACGAGACGCCCGAACGGTTGCCTTTGCCATCGGTGCGGTGTTCGCCCCGCGCGAACTTCTTCGCGTTGGTTGCCTTTAGCCCCCAGCTGGGCACGTTGGAACTGCCGACGGAGGTCCGTTCCCACGTGCTGATGAAACTCTGCGTCGCGTCCAGGGCCTGGGTGTATCGATCGAGCAGATCGGCCAGGGGCGGGACGTCGGCCCCGGCCGGGCACACGTGCACCACAAGGCCCAATGCGATTCCGATTACCGCAATGCGTGCGTACGACATGGCAGCTCCCTTCCGCTTAATCGCTTGCCATTTGGGGCCCGTGGGCAAGCCCGGCCCTCATTTGAAAGACGCAGCCCGGGCCGTCGTGTTACAGAAAAAACGGGCGTATCGCCCGCCACTCGCCTCGGAAATCACTCTGACAGTGCGGCGCGTTCCGTCGCTCGATGCAGGCCGGATTTCGCCAAGAATGTGCAGCGCTTTATGATCGAATCCGGGTGACATCGAGAGTTTTTTTTATTGCTTGTCCCGGCTCGGGTTACGCGCCACGACGCTGCGGGATTTTCGCTTTTTCTCGCAAAGAACGTGCAGTTTCGCCCTTTTATAGAGGCGCGTGTTTTCTGCGAAGCGCCGCCGGCAAATGACGGCCAATGAAAGGGCAAGCCATGACTGCCAGTATCGAGCCGTGCCCAGGCGATGCGGGGGGAGGGTTCCCGACGGCGCTGCCAAGGGCAAAGCGGAACTGTACGTACTGCGTTTTTTCTCAGCTCCTCCCGGGCGACGAGCCGGGCAAGCGGATTTGCGTCAACCACATCGAGTCGCCGGGCCAGTTACGGCCGGTCGAGGGCGGCGAAACCTGTCGCAACTTCCGCGCCAAACGACAGCCCACCGTCCGGACCGAACCCCCGACTCCGCCCAACGACGAGATCCGCTACGTCGCGCTGACCCAGGGCAAATTCGCCCTCGTCGACGCCGCCGACTACGAATGGCTCAACCAGTACAAGTGGTACGTCTCAAAGGGCCACGCTGACAAATGCTACGCGATGTGTCATGCTGGTCGGCGCCGACCCATTCGGATGCACCGGCTGCTCATGAAGCCGCCTGCCGGACTCGTCGTCGATCACATCGATGGCAATGGCCTGAACAACCGCCGCAGCAATCTTCGGATCTGCACTCAGGCGCAGAACCTGCGGAACCGCCCCGGCCGATCCGCGACCTCACGCTTCAAAGGGGTCTCCTTCGACAAGCGACGCAACCTGTGGGCCGCCTGCATCAGCCAGAAAGATCGGACTATCCACATTGGTTATTTCGAGGATGAGATTGAAGCCGCCATTGCCTATGACCTCCGCGCCATCGTCCTGGCCGGTGAATTCGCCTACCTCAACTTCCCCCACATCATCAACGCCACCAGCCAGGCCCGACGCCCCAGAGCAAGACGCACCGCGACGCGTGATCGCGTCAGAGTCCTTGACAACTCGATTAGAGAGCGGCTAGGCCGTCTTGTCAGGTGTCCCGTGGGCACGCTGTGGGATTAATCACGTAGACTGCCAATGAACCGGTTGGCAACGTCGAGTGACACGTCGCCATCGGCGACCTTGTGCAAGATATCCTGGACTAGCGACCTGCTGCGTGCGTCTCGGAAGCGCGACGATAACTCCCTCGTCCCGATCCCGCCGGCGATGTCTTGCCCAAGAACGAGATCGACCGGCGTCAATTCGAAAACAGCGGTACGGCCTTTGTGTCCGTAGTCCCCACATTGACTGCAACCGACCGCCTCATGAATGGACGGGGGAACCGACACGCCGTGGCGCTCGAACAGGTCACGGGCTTGCCCGGTGACTTCGACTTCGCGCTTGCAATCCTGACACAGGCGGAGGACCAGGTTCTGCTGAATGATCAGTCGAAGAGCGCCACCGATCACGTAACGGGGTACTTTCATGTTATTGAGGGCGTCAACCGCCATCGTCGGATTCCGAGAATGGATGGTCGCCATCACCAGTTGCCCAGAGAGGCCGGCGCGGGCCGCCGTGATCGCCGAGGGCTCGTCACGGATCTCGCCTATCACGATGACATCGGGATCCATGCGCAGAAGCACGCGCAATCCATCGTACATGGTAAATTCATGCTTCTCCCGGACCTCCAACTGTCTGACATGGGGCAGGCGGAATTCAACTGGGTCTTCAATCGATGTCACCACCAGACGTTCTGATTTCAGGATGTTGGCCAGCGAATACAAGGTGGTCGTCTTGCCGGTGCCGGTGCCGCCGGCCACCAGAATCATGCCGTACGGGGCATCGATGACCTGCTGGACGATCTCCCGATCCTCCTCGCTCATGCCTATCTCGGTCAAGTCCCGCAGATTACGGTCCGACGAAAGGAAGCGAAAATGGATAGCCTCGCGGTCGCCGATCGGGGCAATGGTCACCCGCATATCATGTTGAACCCCATCGATCTCAAGGGAAATGAAACCCTCTTCCGGGACGAACGATTTGTCGATGTCCACATCGATAAGGACTTTCACCTGGTTCAACAGCCGTTTGCGCATCGACATGGGAACGGGCGTCTTGTCATGGAGAACGCCGTCCACACGATAGCGCACGTGCTTTCCCTGGTCGGTAGGATCCACATGGATATCCGTGGCTCCCTCTTTGATGGCTTCCGTGAGGATACTGATCAGCGGTTCGATGACTTCCTTGATGCCCCCCAGTCCCGAACGAACGAAAACTCCGGTCTTCTGCGAATTTGCCATGATCTCACCTGCCAAAGCTGTTCCGATAGATTGCCTGTACGGTCCCCAGGGCCATGGCCCCTGTGACAGCCAATGTAGCATCCGTGGACGCGGAAGGATAGAGGATTCGCTGGTGATTTCTCGCCCTCCCAATACGCTTTCCAACAGTCCGACCCCCGGGCGATCCCGGGATGACCTGCTTGCGGGAGACGACGAGAGGACAGCCGATGCGAAACAGATTTCTCAGGACGGGCCTACAGGGATTTCACCCGATGCGCAAACTCCGAATCACCGTTTCGGGCCTGCGCTATGCCATCCGATAGCCAACCCTCGGATCATGCCGTCGTTTCAGTCTTGTTTGCGCTTCACGCCGTAGGCAGCCATGATGCCAAGAACCAGAAGAATGTGGATCACCGCCAGGATCTTCAGGCCCATAACAAACCCCCAATCCAGGGAAAGATCGAGGGCGACAACGGCGGCAACCATCAGCAGGTACGACGCAAGGATTCCTACCCAGACTGTCCTGGCCCTTTTGCTTTGCATGCGGCAATCGCCTCACTTTCGCGAACGACGAAACGCGCTCGACCCAAGTTCCTGGATGACGTAGTCAAGAATAACAGAACAGGGGACTCGATTTCAAGTTGCCTCGCCATCTATACGACCGACAAGCCTCCCAAGTTCTGTAGGATGGACAAGCCATGTGCCCATCCTAAGAGACTACTCGGTGTCGGCCGACATTCGTCAGTCGAGGGTGGTGACGGTCGTGGTTCTCTCCAGGGACATCTGGAGGGAGGTGCCCCCCGCGTCGTGGTTGTGACGTTGTTTACGGGAGAAGGTGTGCGGTGCATACCGATCTATCTTGATGGACGACTAAGACCTCCTGGTTCGCCGTCTATGCCACCACCCTGTCAAGCCTGCTCCGATACCGCCGAGCAGGACGGCGCCAGGGACCGGGACGACCGAAGGCTCGCCATGGACTTCGATGGCGAAAGACAAATGCCGCAACGCGTACGCATCCAGGCGGAACGTCATGGGGTCGATGTCAAAACCTTCGAAATCGATGCCGTTGGCGCCTCCGTAGAATGACGTGATGTTGTAGAGTCCAGGTTGAATGTTGTTTTCGAACCAGTAGCTATTCTCAGGCCCCCCCATACCTGTGCCCAGATAGCCGGGGAACAACACCTGCCAGGACATGGAGTCGAGTTCACCGTTTGTCAGGCTCTCGGCGGCCACGTCGAAGGCCCCGCCCGATGAGACCGACCAGGTCCTTCCGATATCCGTTGTCGTGAAATCGACGTCCAGCACGGGCCCCCATGCCGGATAGTACTCCATGCCAATAGTGCTTCCGCCGTCATAGGGGCCGCAGAAGATCTGCATTCGACCTCCCTCGGTCCCGAAGGGAGTGTGTTCCGGCTTGACTATGTGTTCCCAGTAGTACCCCCCGATCACGCCTGCCTGTGCCGCGCCGCACCATGACAGGCACATGACGATCGCCAAGACCGTTATCGCAGTTCTCAGACCTTGCCCGTCTGCGATGAATGAATCACGCATCATCCCTCATCTCCAATATCAACACAGTTCCACAGTCTCGGTGCACACCAAGCACCGTTCATTACCTCGGATCACCGCTATGCCCGCTCCCTCGACCTTCCGCTGTGAATGTCACAGTATACCAGCGGTAGCCACTGCCTGCAAGAGAAATCACTGAATCCCGTGGAGTACTCTGGTGGTTCAGGGACGCGGGTCTCTCCTGTGGGGGACTTGTAGGGTGTGCACTGCACACCGATCAATCCTGCGTCGCGGCTGTGACGTTGTCTATGAGAGAAGGTGTGCGGTGCACACCCTACAGAACTGATCACCAGAGTAGAGTAGACAGTGTACTGCGCGACTTCTTGAGAGGACCATCGACCAGTCTGGGTGATGCCTCATCCGCATGGAAACGCGGAGATTTCGTCGTCGATCCAACTCAAAGCCTCAGGAGATTGGCCGAGAAGGCTCTTGATGATGCTGTCTCTCACAGAGGCACTGCGTGCTAACCACGACATTTCAATTCCCGTCTCGCGTCCCTGTTCACGATTGGCACGAATGAGACTCTCGTAGGTGTCTACGATCCTCTTCAGAATCCGGATGACCAGGGCTGCCTGCCGGTCCGGGGGGCGTCCTGCTTCCAACGCAAGTTCTGCGAGCCTTCTGAAGAACCGGAGGGCATACGCGAGGCGCATGACGCCGAAATCCTTGCAGAAGAAGTGAAACCGTCCACCGCACTCCGCCCTCAGCGTTTGCTGAACTTGGGAATTTGCCACTTCAATGCCTGCAGCCCTCAGCAACGCGACAAGACGCTCGACAGTCTCCCCCTCGCGTTCGGCGTTCGCCATCAATCCTCGCCTCGCTTCTTCTGGATCGCCTTTGGTTTGGTCTAGGATGCCCACCACTTCACCCTAATGCTCCAACAGGTGTGTCAGAACCTTGGGATTGAGGTGTTGCGGTTTGCCGTCTTTCTGGAAAAGGCTCGGCGTTCCGAACTGATCGGCGAGGTTTAGCAGCAGAAGGCGGCCGAGGAATACTGTATGACCGGCTACGCGTGATTCCGTCAGATCCAACGCGCAGGAGAACATCACAACCGACGCTTCGCCTGTCGTGATGTTCCCCCACATGTCATGGTATCGCATGAGTTTCGAGAAGAATCTGTAGTACCCGATGCCAGCATCATGAGCCATTCCGTCGCAGAGCCACTCTCTGAAATCCTCATTGAGAGTCCTATCGCCTGTCCTCTGTATCTTCTGGATGCTCCCCAGATCGTGGACTAGATGGTAGCCTTCGTATGGGTGTCTCTCACGCGCAATCGCCTTCCCAAGATCATGATACAGCGCAGCACACAAGCACAGCCTGTTCAGTTCTTCTTCGTCATAGCCGGCTTCTGCTGCAGTTGCGTTCAAAGACGCGTGGAATCTGTTGAATTGCCTACTGTGGTTCGTGAATCGGTGGCCTCCGTTCAAGAAGGCATCGACCGCACCGGTTATAACATACAGGAGGTGAGTGCGATGAGCATCATTTCCTGCCGATTCGACCAGGTACTTGCCGAATGGCAAAGGCAAGAGGAAGCTATCTGAGAGTTCTTGTTCAGCAAGAGAAGCGCTGTCGAGATCATCTCGTTTCTTTCCATAGAGCATATCCAAGGTTCGGTTGCCGATTTCTCTCAGATGCTCATATGTCTCTTCGCACGTGAGTCTTTTCATGGTACACATCCTTCCTTTGGAAACAGAGCGGCGAATTGCGCGGCGTTCTTCTCATTGTGTGGCACCTGATGGGCAGCAGGTTTGACATCGAGTCACTCGCATCTCGACAGATTCCTCATTCCGTGTCTCAGTTCCTCTCTGTCTCGGCGGGGCGGTTGCCTGGGTATGTGTTGCACGCGACAAGAGGCACGCGAATCCGCCCACCGTTCGCACTCACTGGCCTCATACGGACAACCCGCGCCCGGGTTATTCGCCTTTTTCATCGGTTTTTGTCTCATCGCTACTGGGGAACATTGTCCCTCCGTTGGTTTGTGGATGCAAGGGGAAAAATCCGTTGCGTGTGTGCCGCACACCGGTTCCTCGTTCTGTTGAGGCGAGCCCTGGGGGCGGCTGTCCGGGACGGTGTTGGCTCTCTTTGGGGATTGCTAGACGGGGCGATGGCGTGCAGTGCACACCCCACGGGGCTATCGCAAGTATGAGTGTTCAGAGGGGCTAGAGCAAGGATGAAACCGGCGAAAAAGGGCAAGAAGGAGCACGCCCGGGGCGAGAAATGACTGGTGGACGATGGCCGAGTAGTTGCTATCTCGCTTCTTCCAGCACCTTCTGGATGGCGTAGTAGGCGGGTTTGGGGGCGTAGTTTTTGTCGAAGAGTCCGCCGTGGTGGTGGCGGTTCCAACTGTGGGGGTCGTCGATGTGCCAGGTGTTCCAGCCGACGAGGCCGGTGGTGCGTTTCTCGAGCAGTGTCTTTACAATCGCGCTGTAGGTCTTCGCCTGCAGGGCGAGCGTCTCGGCCGTGACACCATCCTTGATCCAGACACTGGCCTCGGTGACATGGAACTCCAGGTTGTTCGCGTGGGCCCAGTCGATCAGGGCGCCGAACTTGGCGATTCTTTCCGGCGTCGCCCATCCGTTGTCGACGTGGGCTTGCCAGCCGATCCCGTCGACGCGCAGGCCGTGCTCGCGCAGGTAGCTAATCGTCTCCTTGATGCGTTGCCAGGACCCTTCGGCGCCCGCGTCCTCATGGTGGTTGTAGATCAGCTTCAGGTCGGGCGCGTGCTGGTTGGCGATCTCGAACGCCATCTTGATATAGAGGGGCGTCTGGTTCTTGTCGGTGTCCTGACCAATGCGGTACCAGGGAACTTCCCACTTGGCGCCCTTTTTGTCGGTGTGCCAGCGTCCCTTGATGACGGTCTCGTTGACCACATCGAGCGAGATGACGCCCGGCTTGCCATTGTAGCGTTGGCACAGAGCGGTCATGAACTCGCGCATCGTGCGCTCGAGTTCGGCCGGTGTGCGGCGGTCGTCCTTGGCCCACCTTGAGCACTGGGGGCTGATGGGCCCGTGGATGCGGAGGACCTGGCCGTGCTTGACGATGTGGTCGAGCCAGGCGTCGGCCCGGTCCCAGCGCCAGGTGTCCGGGTCGGGATGGACGATGGCCTGCTTGAAGTCGTTCTCGGGTGTCACGTAGCTGAACTCGCGGTCCATGACCTGGCCGGTCCGGGTGCCGAACGCCCAGGACCCGGTGGTGCCCCCGATGAGCACACGGCGGCCCGGGAACTTCGCGGCGACGATATTCCGCAACCGCCGGCCCGAGGGCAGCGGGGGGCTCGACGGCGAATCGGCGACGGCGCTGCTCGGCAGGACGGCGACGATGACGAAGACGACGAATACGACTCTTTTCATGGGTTCCTCTTCGTTATTCGGAGGTGGCTACGGCTATTGTCCTCCCAGGCTACCAAGTATCGTCCGCCGGGGCAATGGCGCGCGTCGAGAGATGAAATTCCTGGATTCTCGTTGCAGGGGCTGTGACAAAATTGTATACTCCTGGCGGTGTTCTACAATTTTGTTTCTGTTGAGCAGGGGGTCGACGGCATGGCCAAGACGAAATATGCAGCGGAGGTGGAGCTTCTCAGCGATGTGGCGCGCGTGCTGGCCGAGTCGCTCGACCTCGAGGAGACGCTCAAGAGCATCCTCACGCTGCTGGACACGCATCTGAAGCTGCGCCGCGGCACGATTACGCTGCTGAACCCCGAGACCGAGATGCTCGATATCAAGATCGCCCACGGGCTGAGCACGAAGTCCAAGACGCTGGGCAGCTATAAGATCGGCGAGGGCATCACGGGGCGGGTCGTCGAGACGGGCGAGGAGATCGTCGTGCCCGACATCGCCAAGGACCCGCGCTTTCTGCACCGGACCCGTTCGCGGACGCGCGGCAGTGGGCGGCGCACCGCGTTCTTCTGCGTTCCTATTCGGCTCGATAATCAAACTGTGGGTGCGCTGAGCGTGGACCGCCAAGCCGAGCGGACGGACAACTTCAAGGCGAACGTCCGGCTGCTCAATATCGTCGCGACCATGGTCGCCCAGGCGATCAAGCTCAACAAGCTGGTCGAGTCGGAACGCAAACTGCTGCGCGATGAGAACGTCCGGCTGCGGCGCGAACTGAAGACGCGCTTCGACGTCCAGAACATGGTCGGCACGAGCAACGCGATGCAGGAAGTGTATCGGCTGGTTGAGCAGGTGGCCGAGAGCAACGCGACGGTGCTCGTCCGCGGCGAGAGCGGCACGGGCAAGGACCTCGTCGCCCACGCGGTGCACTACAACAGCCTGCGGGCGGACAAGCCGTTTATCAAGGTCAACTGCACCGCCATGCCCGAGACGCTGCTCGAGAGCGAGCTGTTCGGCCACGAGCGGGGCGCGTTCACCGGCGCCGTCGAGCGTAAGCTCGGCCGCTTCGAGCGGGCCAACGGCGGCACGATCTTCCTCGACGAGATCGGCGACTTCCCGCCCAGCCTGCAGGTCAAACTGCTCCGCGTCATCCAGTTCAAGGAGTTCGAACGCGTCGGCGGCCTCGAGACGATCAAGGCGAACGTACGCATCATCGTCGCGACCCACAAGGACCTCGAATCGCTGATCAAGGAGGACCTCTTCCGCGAGGACCTCTACTTCCGCATCAACGTCTTCCCGATCTTCCTGCCGCCGCTGCGCGAGCGCAAAGACGACATCATGCTGCTGGCCGACCACTTCCTCGAGCGGTTCGCCCGCGACAACGCCAAGCGGATCACCCGGATCTCCACACCCGCAATCGACATGCTCACGCATTACCACTGGCCGGGCAACATCCGCGAGTTGGAGAACTGTATCGAGCGGGCCGTCCTGCTCTGCACCGATGACGTGATTAGAAGTGAACATCTCCCACCTTCTTTGCAGATGATAGGCAAGGAGGACCGGGTCAGCGAGCAGTCCCTGACCGAGATCATCGCGAACAAGGAGCGCGAACTGATCATCGACGCGCTGAAGCGGACCGACGGCAGCCAGCGCCGGGCCGCGGCTGACCTGGGCGTCACCGAGCGCATCCTGGGCTACAAGATCAAGAAATACGGCATCCACCCCAAGTACCTCTGAGCAGGTATCGGGCCGGAGGCCGGAGACGGGAGGAGGAGCTTGCCCGGCCGATTCCGGGCCTGGATATCACTCGCGTTGTGCTCGCTTCACACCCATCTATCCCAAAGGGTGTAGGTCCCTCTACATGTCGCGACATCACGAGGGCGCAGCAGGCGTTGGGACAGACCGCGCCTTGTTGTGGTTGGAACGCCCCTTCGCGACTCGCCGCGGCGCTTCCCTGGCTTCAATTCTGCCCCCGTTGCGCCAGTTCTGCACCGGCCCTGTCATTCCCGTTGTCAGGCGGGAGACCGGATTGGGGTGGGGCTTGCCCGCCAGGTTCGCTGTAGACTGTCGGCTGAGGGCTCTGCTATTCCCTTGCCGGCTGCTTGCCGCCCTTGAGGCTCTTGACCACATGGCGCAACCCCATCACCGGATGCCTCGTCAACATCCGCGGTCCGGCGTAGCGCATCACCGCCTGCACCTGCGCCCGCATGTCCGGCTTGTAGCAGTGCACCTCGCACTTCGAGCAGGGGCCCTTGCCGTCGCCGAAGGGACACCTCTCGAGCCGTTGCAGCGCGTAGCGCAACAACTCGTCGCATTCGGCACATAACGCCCTGTCGTGATCGCCATGATGGGCCGCACAGTACATCCGAACCATCACCCCGATCGTCTCTCCCTCCCGAGCCAAACCCTTTCGCGCCATCGGCAGACCGTCCTTTCTATCTCCGCTACGTGAAAGAACGTTTGCCGGTGCGGCCCTTTTCCCGGCCCGGCCCGGACGGATCGTTCGCCCGCCAGGGCGGCGTCTCAATAGTCCGGCATGGGATAGGTTGTCCATCCTCCCGAGTACAGGTCGTGCGAATAGAGCGTATAGCCCCCGCTAAGCACCTTCGGGCTGCTGAGAACGTACATCTTGACATACGAATCAATGTCCATTTCGTAGACCGGGCCGATGTTGAATCCGGAGGTCCACCTCTGATTGTTCGTGTCCCATTTGTACAACGGATTCGACTTCGCATCCGTAGCCACCCAAGGATACCCATTGGCGTCGCCGGCGATCCGGTGCGCCACGAACTTCTCGCCCCAACGCGTATACGGCACCTTATCGACGTCCCTGCTCCAGACGTTGCCGTACGTCGTGGTCGGATAGAGATAGAACAGGCGCCCGTTTACGACAGAGATATCTGTCGCGCCGTCATGAATGTTCTTCCAGCTCTGCGTGTTCTTGTAATACTTGTAGACACGCGGATAAGAACCGGCCGTTCGTACAACCGGCTCGTCCCCATCACAGTCGACCTGTTCGGCCGTCAGCGGGGCCAGCGAAGGGTACGTCGTCCAGGTGGTCCCGTCGACTTCGCGGGACTTGACCGTCCGATTGCCTTGCGAATCCGGCTTCGTCAGGACAACGAGGAACGTGCCGCTCATCTCAAAGTCATCGGCGGTCCCCGGCGGCTCCTTCTGGTCCCATCCGGTGCCGTTGTATTCATGGATCGCACCATCCTTGGTGAGTATCCACGGGCCGTTCGGACCATGGGCGACCTGCAGGGCGCCCCGTTCGCAGCCGGCCAGGACCACAATCAGTAGCAGATAACACACGACGGTTCTCATGGAAACGACCTCCCTTCGAAAGAGTGTTAGGAGTTCCCGTGCGACGCGAAGTCCAACCGAAAGTAGCGTATTATCGTGGTGCATTGTCTTTGTGACCTGTCTCAACGTGCCGCTTCCAACGTGACCAAGCCCATGGCGCTCACCAGCGTTTCACCACCAACAGCCGCGCATAGTCTATCAGGCAGGCGATCCGAGCCTATTGTGGGGAATACGTATTTTCGCAGTCTGCCCGTCTCGCGATCGCGGTATCCCGCGCGGGGCGATCTCTCACTTCTGTCGAGCACCCACCCTTGCTATCCCGCCTGCCGGCCTTCTTCCTGTTCGGCCAGTTCCTTGATCCCATCGAGCGGCCCTTCGCCCACCTTACGGCCCACCGAACTGATGATCTTCATGACGAGTTGGGCGATGAAGGGGATCTCAGAGTGCGTGAAGTCAAGGGTCTGGTCGATTCTCGTGCCGTGCCGCTTGGGGGTCAATCGGTAGGTCTCGCGCACATAGCCGCCCGCCTGGAAGGCGCCCCCCGAGTACCTCGTCGTTAGCAGCTCATCAGGGCGATACTCCTCGATCAGGCAGTCGGCCGTCCGTTCGGGATTGCTTCCCAGCTTGAAGGTCGCGCTGTATGGGAATCCCACGCCGAAAGGGCCTTGTCCCGCATCGCTCTGGACGCACTTGGGGTTCCACAATTCCATCAGATTGGGATCGGAAAGAACTTCCCACACGGCCGAGCAAGACGCATTCACCTGGATGTGGTCGCGGAGCTTCATGGTATCGCCTAAGGTCGTAGAGTATGTTCGAGGGCATTATCGTGACGCCGACGAGTCCAGTCAAGCATCAGGCCACGTGCTCCTTCCCTGTGGGTGCGTTTCATGTTTGTACGTAGGGCTGTGGTCAGAGAGTCTGTCATTCCCGCGCAGGCGGGAATCCAGGCATTGGAGATGTTCTCTTGGTCTCGCACCGCATTGCCCCTGAATTCAACTGGCCACGATTCTGTGGATTCCTGCCTGCGCAGGAATGACAAAGTCGCCCCCGTGGGCAGTGCTGTGCGATCCAGAGAAATGCACCTACAAACATGAATCATACCACAGATTCATCCGCGATCGCCGTCTTCTCTTGTACGTCCCGAGCCCACCCGGTACCATGCCCCAGTCACGACCGTGTTTCCCAGAACCGAACCCACGCGCCGGGCAGGCGATGCAAGGACATGTGAGATGACTGAGTTGATAGAGAAGATCAGGCGCTTCAATCAGCAGCGCGACTGGGAGCAATACCACAGCCCGAAGAACCTCGCCATGGCGCTGGCCGGCGAGGTGGGCGAGCTGCTCGAGTGCTTCCAATGGCTGACCGAACAGCAAAGCCGCAACCTCGCGCCCGAGAAACGGGCCGCGGTCGAAGAGGAAATGGGCGATGTCACGATCTACCTGCTGAACCTCGCCGACCATCTCGGCATCGACCTCATCGACGCCGCCCACAAAAAACTCGAACAAAACGCCCGCAAGTACCCCATAGACAAGGCCAAAGGCCAGGCCAAGAAGTACACCGAGTTGGACTAATCGCGGCCCAACCCGCGAGCCCTGGCGAGGCCATGCCATCCAGTTTCCTCTGCCAGTCCAAGGGTTTCAGCCAACCGTTGGATGCCGAGTGTACATGAGGCTGGCGTGTGCGGTTGGCGGTGGAGGTGCCGATTGGCTGTGTATAGGCGGCTGACTTGTGCAGCCGCAGATGCATCTAATGATAACACTGAATGGGGTGCTTCGTCACCATGCAAAGGCATGGCTAAGTCTCAGTGACGCTCAACAGAGTCCCTCTGTTGCACAGTCGACTTGTCACCAATGAGCGATAGTCGCTGCTTGTGCTGGTCCCGACTGGGAATGGCGTTCCCAGGATATGCGAATTCGGTGAGATAGATGCCAATGTCGTACTTCAGTGCCCGCTCCACCATCCATACATTATCACGCAGCTTCTGACGCTCAGACTCTTCTGCAAATGCTTTGGCTATAGCCTCATCTGACATCTGTGCGATACGACTCAAATGCATGTGAAACTCATGTACCTTAATGCCAGTTTCGAAGCTCAGGAAGATCGAATTCTTGGAATCCCACTTCTCAAGAGCAGAGCGAAGATCAACAAGAACTTTCTTCGTGACTTCTCCGAACCTTGTCACCTTCACAAGATCACTGACCATTTCATATAGAGCGGGGTATACCTCAATACGTTTTTCGAGAAGCTGACTTCCGAAGGCCTGGCGGATCTGATCGCGCAACCCACGTGTCTGGGCGGAGACTGTCCAGTACGAGGCACAAAGAGAGCACACAACCGATACGATAACGCCTCCGACCGCAATGATGGCCGCCACAATCTCTGGTGACATGTCAAACTCCGATACAAGGTTAACTCGCAACAAGACTACGCACGTGTGCCTCCGGCTCAAGACTAGAGGCTTCTGTGAGGCTTCGCAAGTACATTGTGCTCAGTTGTGAGGTGGGTCTGTAGTGCTCCCCGTTAAGCAAGGCTGGATTTAGGTAGTGTTTTGGTTTTTCATTTTTGACCTCGACCTCGGCTCGAAAGCTGCCGGGGGACGCCCCTT
>JANQFY010000504.1 GCA_028277585.1 Sedimentisphaerales bacterium | reverse complement strand
TCGGGGGCTGCCACCGCGACCTGGAAGTCCTCGCCCAGACGATAGAAGGGAAACAGCGTGTCCATGACCTCGGCGCCGTCGCCGATGACCAGCAGCACCCTGGGTCTGTTCCGGCTGGGTGCCGGATCCGGCCTGAGACTGGATCGACCTTGAGATGGGTTCTGCATTACTTGCGCCCCCCTGCTACCTCATTCTTCTGAATCCGCTTCAACACACTTAGGTAATCCTGATAGGCAGCGGGCAGATCAACCGCCTCCTCATTGGCACCGGCATGCACCAGGATCCCGTACGACAAATGGAAGGGCTCATTCCGGCTGACCTGCACTTGGCTGGTCGGCCCCGCGTCAAAGGCGGCCCGGCCGAAGGGATTGGCGGCCATGAAGCCGTAATCGCGCGTGTGCCACCAACACGGACGAAAATTGCTCGGGTCCGGCATGACCATCATCCCCGCAAAGGACGCGCCGACCCAGCCGCCGTAGTCGCACCATAGAGCCTGCTTGCCCCAGATCCCTTTCTCGTTCTTGCGCCCTTCGTTGTCCAGAATGCGCCCCCCCGTGCGGTTCTTGACCATGATCGGCGTCGCCAGACGAACCCCCAGCCCCATCTCCTCCTGATCGCCAAAGGTGAACGCAGCCGTCTCCGATCGAAACGTCGAATCCCAGAGGATCAGCGTGCCGGACGGACGGATGAGGAAGGTGTATTTGCAGACCTCTTCGCAGACGATCTTCTCCCCGGCGCGATAGCGGTTGTGAACGGTGAAGCCCCCCCGCTTCTGCCTGGTCCAGGGATGCTTGACGAACTTCACATGCTCGACGCGCGCCTTGTTGCGCCAGAAATCGGCGCCGCTGATGTCACCGAACGCCAGCCAGAGCCCGGGGTGCATATCGCCATGGTCGGTGCGATCCACGCCTTCACGCGGCGGGTGATGGCGTGTGACCTGAATTCCGCCGGGCGCATGAACACTCTTGAAATACGGCCGGGCTATTTGGGGATCGCCGTATACATAGGTTGCCAGGGGCTGCTCGCCGACCCTGATGGCAATCTGCCCGAGCTGGGCGACAAAGTTAATCCGGCTGTCAACGTTTGCGGCCCGACAGGGCTGAATCGACGCAGCGACGGCTGCTACGCAGGCGACAAACCATATTGAAGAGAAACGTGACTTCACAATCCTCACCTCAAGATCTTGCTGTGAAGCGATTCACAGACCATGTTCGATTGATTGCTCACACCTCGTTGGGCATGACAAACGGTTTGCGATACGTGCCGTGGGCGAGTTTCTTCGCCTGGGTCAACGTAGCGGCGCCCTCGAGCCCGACGATCTCTTCGGTCGCGGTATCCACCGTCATCAGTGGGCCAAGCGTGGCGGCGTTCTTGCTGAGATCGACTTCGTTGGCCTTGAGGTGCTGGGCGATGCTGTCGAACACCTCCCCTGCCAGATCACTGCGTTTGAGCGCCGCTCTGATTCGGTCCGGCGTGGCCGGTGCGCCCAGCCGGTACGAGATGTTGCCCAGGTGACAGCACGCCGAGGAAATATGGCCCTGCTCGATCGGCGCCTTGAGGATCGAAGCGTCGCGCCGGCGCACCGCCTCGATGAAGTTCGCGGTATGGTTGCCCCCGCCGCCGCCGGCGAACTGCTTGACCTTCTTGCCGTCGCTGTCGTACACCCAGCCGCCCGCCCGCAGGCCGGCAAAGTAACCGCCCTCGCAAGTGACGATCACGCCTTCGCGCACGCCGAGCACATGATCGAGATTGCGCGAGCCCTTCTTATCCGACAGATTGCGATCCTCGATCACGATTGGCGCGTCATCGTAGTCCAACAGCGTCAATTGCGTGTTGGGCGTCTCGGCCACGTCATCGACTCCGAACCGACCGCCGACGCAGATCGCCCGCGAGGGCAGTGACATGTAGCCCATCATCCACCGACAGAAGTCGAACGCGTGAATGCCGCTGTTGCCCAGATCCCCCGTGCCGGTATTCCAAAGCCAATGCCAATCGTAATGCAGTTTCTTGCGTCGCAGCGGCTTGAGTTCGCCGGGCCCACAGTAGAGATCATAGTCCAGCCAGTCGGGCGTGTACGGTGCGACGCGACCGATGCCGGGTCGTCGCTCGTACCACGGCACATGCGCACGGAGGATCTTGCCGAGCTTGCCGCTCTGCACGTACTCGACCGCTTCGGCGAGTCCCTCGTCGCTTCGGTACTGCGTGCCCGCCTGCATGATGCGACCGTACTTCTTCGCGGCCTGGATCATCTTGCGGCCTTCGAGGATATTGTGCGAGACGGGCTTCTCGACATACACGTCCTTGCCCGCCTGGCACGCCCAGACCGCCAGCAGCGCGTGCCAGTGGTCGCAGGTCGCGATGACCACGGCGTCGATGTCCTGGCGCTCGATGATCTTCCGCGCGTCCGTCGTGAAGAAAGCGCCGGTGCCCTTGAAGTCCTCGCCCCGCTCGTTGAGCCGCTTGGGATCGACATCGCACAGCCCGGCGATGCGCACGCCGTCCATCTTAGCGAATGTCCCCAGATGGCCGCGGCCCTTGCCACCCAGCCCGATGATCGCGACGCGAATGTCGTCGTTGGCCCCCAGAACGTTCCGGCCCGCACACAGGACGGTGCTCGTCAGAACCGCGTGCTTGATGAAGCTCCGCCGTGAATGGGTTCTCTTGCTGTTCATGAGTCTTCCTTTCGCAGGTAAGATTCGAGATCGAATCATTGATCCTTAGCGCCGTATTTCTTTGATCACCGCACTGGTGTCCAGGTCACCATCTCCGGCCGCGATCGCCTTTTCAAGAATGCTGAAATGAACATTGGACAAGGGCAAGTGCTGGTGGTGTTTCATCGCGTGTTTCAAAATGAGAGCGACGTCCTTGTGGTGCTGTCGAATGCGCGAGACGGGCTCGAAGTCGTTGGTCAGCATCTTCTCGCCCTTGACATCCACCGCAGCCGAATAGGCGGGGCCGGCCTTGAGGAGTTCCAGGAAGGTATCGAGTGAAAGTCCGAGCTTCTCGGCGAACACCATCCCCTCGGCCAGGACCAGCCGGTTCAGGCCCAGCACGAGATTCGTGGCGAGCTTGGACTTCGAACCGCACCCCGAAGGGCCCACGTAGAACGTCTTCTTGCCCAACAGGTCAAAGAGCGGCCCGCATGCGGCGAACGCGGCTTCGTCTCCCCCGACCATGAACAGCGCTTCGCCCTGGCGAACCTGACCACTCGAGCCGGAGATGGTCGCGTCGAGGTAGCGAACGCTCCGCTCGCGCAACTGCTCAGCCAGCGTGACCGTCTCGTCCGGATCGCCGGTCGTCGTGTCGAGAACGTAGGCGGGCAACTGCGGGGCGGCCAGCAAACCCGCCGGACCATGGACGACGTCCCGAGTCACCGCGGAGTTGGGCAACGAAAGGAGAAGAGACTCGGTCCGCCCCGCCACCTCGGCCGGGCTGTCAACCACCTGTCCGCCCAGGTCGCGCAGGTGCTCGCACCGCGCAGCGGAAACGTCGTAGCCAACGACTTGCCAGCCCGCTTCGAGAAACCGCTCGGCCAGCGCCGTGCCGACGAGCCCGATCCCGACCAGGCCGATCTCATTGTTGTCACAATCTCGTTTCATACGAAATCCGAATCATACGCGTAGCAACAGGTACATGGACCCGACCGCCGCCAGACAGATGGCGAGCGTCACGACGAAGCCCACCCACGACTGGCGCGAAGGCTTGACAATGAAGAGCCCGCCGCAGGTGACAAGACGCTGCGCGGGCGGAACCACCTCGGCCAGGGGCAACGCGAGTCGATCCTCCTGACCGATGGGCACATAGATCCGCTTGAAGAACTCCTCGATGCGTTCGGCGCTCGGCGGCGCGGTCAGCAAACTCCCGACGACCCCGCCCAGGACGCCCGCCAGCAGGGAGAGACCCGTGACGACCTCTCGGGGGCAGCTCAATGCGTAGCGCGTGACACTGAAGGTGACCACCGCCGCGATCGTGCTGCCAAACACGCCGGTCGTATTCATCCGGCGCCAGAGGATGCCCATCGCCGAGGATATCCCGATCAGACCCAGAATGTTGAGGTAGTCCAGTAACGCCTTGACGACGCTGTGGCGCATCAGCACCGCGACGAGCACGCCGACCAGCGCGACCACCAGCCCCGTCCGGCGTGTCACAGCCAGCAGTTTCCGCTCGTCCGCCTGCGGATCGATATAGACCCGATAGATGCTTTGCGAGAAGAGCCCTCCGAGTGTCACCTGGACGGCGTCGCCCGAGGACATCGCGGCCGCCATCACGCAGGCCAGCATGACGCCCTGCAGGACGGGCGAAAGCAACATGCGAATGGAATCGCCAAAGGCGGCGTCCGGGTGAATCACCGCACCCGTTTTGATCAGGTACGCCAGCCAGCAGAGCCCGAGCACACACCAACCCATCGTACACAAGCGCTTGAGCATATTGCCATACGTCAACCCGACGCGTCCCTCCCATTCGGTCGGCCCGGCGGCGCTGACGCTCATCAGGTGCGGCATCGCCAGCATGCTCAGCGGCGCGTTGATGCTCAGCAGGAGCACGGCCCAGAAGTTGAATTCCGTCGTGTCGAACAGGCTCAGGTACCGGGCGCCGGCATCGCGCTGCGCCGCCAGGGTCTGTAGCATGCCCTCGACACCCCCCACTTCCTGCAGTCGCAGGGCCGCCGGGATGGCCAGGAACGACAGTGCGATGATCATGAGCCCCTGGACCATGTCCGTCCGCACGGCCGCGACGATCCCGCCCCAGTAGCTGTAGACGATGAAGACAACGGTGATCGCCAGCAGGATCCCGAAGAACCATGCCTCGCCGGCCAGGCCCGTCCCCGGCGCCGAGGCCGAGTTCGCCTTGCCCATCATCCCTTCGACCGTCCGGGTCGTTGCGAGCAAGACGCTCGCGAGAAAGACAATCATCCCGACCATCGCGACGACGGCGTACAGCGTACTGGCCGCCCGGCCGAAGCGTTGCTCGTAGTAGTCGGCCATCGTCAGGTAGCGCGTTCGCCGGATGATCGGCGCAATCAGCCAATAGAACGGCGTCCCGAACATCCACATCCAGGAGACCCAGATCCCCGCCGCCCCGCTGGAGACGGTCTTGCTGACCACGCCGGCCGCCCCGCCCGGGTGCGTGCCGACCCCGAAAGAATGCATGACCATCATGAACGTGCTGAACCGCCGGTTGCCCAGCAGATATCCCTCGTGACTGTCGGCGCCCCGCTTGCTCCACCAGCCCAGCAGCAGCATGCCCGCCAGATAGAGCGCCAGCACGATCCAGATCGAGACGTCCAACCCGAGTAACTCCATGCGCATCTCCCGCGGCCTACCCGTGCGCTCGATTGCCCGACCGATGCCTTGTCACTCCATGAGCCCACGGCCAAAGGACCGACCCCCATGGTATCCGCCCGACAACCGCCGCACAACCCTGCGATCTCTTCTCGACACACAGCCGCCTCCGGCCCAATGAGAACGACGGTATAGCCGCGAGACGTGCGACCAGGGTTGACGTGCCCCGTCACGGGAGTATGATACGCTTGAGGGCCTGAGGAAGAGGCTCCGGAGATTATGCCAACACCCTTGATGAGCACGGGAGGTCCGCCAGTGAATGCCAAGCGTACTACCCTCTGCTGCGTTGTCACGCTGCTGATGTTGACCGTCACTCTGGAAAGCAGCGTCGCCGCGACACGTCAGTCCGCCCTGGCCTTTCTTGACCATCGCGCGGACCCGAACTATCTTGTCGCGGTTCGGCCGGGCGATCCCTACGGCTACACGAGAGCGGTGGTCACGTCACTCATTGGCAAGCAGAGGACCTTGCTGTGGATGGTTGCCCAACCAAGCTTCAGTCCTGAGTACGCCGTTGTGCTCAAGCAAACCGAATACGAACAAGACAGCGCCGCCCCACTGACAAACCGCCAGGCGAAGCGAAGACAATGGGTCATCGAGTACGCCGTGGCTGAGGAGAAAATCTGGCAGTCCAGGGAGATTGGGGGAGGACTGTCGGAACCTGACATCAAGCCGACCGAGGATGTCTCGAGACACCAGGTCGTTGTCACGAGAGACTTTGCCATGAAGATAAGGGATGCGTGGCTGGGTGTCTTGAAGCTCACGAAGCACCCGCACAAGCCCTCTCTGGGAATAGACGGCATTACCTTTCTGTTCTATTGCCACTGCA
The DNA here is from genome assembly GCA_028277585.1 of Sedimentisphaerales bacterium. Classification (GTDB taxonomy): domain Bacteria; phylum Planctomycetota; class Phycisphaerae; order Sedimentisphaerales; family Anaerobacaceae; genus Anaerobaca. Next base: position 2,394 of record JANQFY010000504.1, on the reverse strand, counting down.
ACTTTGTTGGCGAGATATGGACACCTCGCATCGGGTTGCCGGCTGAACTCTTCGAGCTTGGCCGCAAACTTGGCGAAGTCGCGCGCTCAGGCGAATCTGATCGAGAAGTTCTGAAAGAGCAATGCCTCGATCTTGCTGCAAGCATCGTGCGAGAAGCGAACGCTCAACAGGACGACGCAACCATTCGATCTAGCGGCATACGCCGGGACAAGGGGCGGACCTCCAATGCGTACACGAACCAGAGCAATAGAATAACGATCCTCATTGACGGGTTCGAAAGCTACGACGATGAGGTAGACCGCATCTGTGACACGTGGACGGACGGACACGCTCAGGGCAACGACACCAATTCGATGGTGGGCCACCTGCAAGCGCCCTTCGCCGAGCGGGCGATCATCCGCAGCGGGCGCCAGTCCATGCCCTTGAGGTATGACAACACCGCTGCCCCATTCTACTCGGAGACCTCGCGGACCTGGCCGACCGCTCAGGATTGGACCGCCAACGGCGCGAACACCCTCATGCTCTTCGTCAGGGGCAATGGCAATAACAGCCCCAGCCAACTCCACATCGCGATCGAGGACGAGAGCAAACACACCGCCACCGTAATCCATCCTGACCCGAATATCCTGGTGACCGACCAATGGACTCAGTGGGTCGTCCCGCTCCCGGAGTTCGGCGACATCGACTTGGCGAGCATCAGAGCGATGCACATCAGCATCGGCGACCAGACCAAGCCAACCCCAGGCGGCCTCGGCCTGATCTACCTCGACGACATCCTCCTGATCAACCAGGGCCCACGATAGAAAGAAGAAGCCCCCAGGGACGGCGCCGCCCCTCAAACCTCTCGCATCTGACGCCCGCCCTCCCCCTAATGGCATACGCCTAAATGCATGTCGCGACAGCGCAGGGGACGCAGCCCATGTAGGGTGCGTTCTCAACCCACGCGTAAAGGCGTTCATAGCCCACGCGAAAACAGGTCCTCAAGCGGGGATGAACAAGCGCCCACCCTTCAGACCCTTGCCCCTCCTCGCGTCCTGACGCGTCCAGACCCATCCCAACAACGGTTGAATACACCGTCGTGCAGAGAACGCATGGCAAGAGGCACGGTTCGCGAGTCAGTTCTGCTTCAGACGCCTTTTCGAACCCGCAGAGTTGTGTCTTGGCCCTCAGCCTCCAAGAAGCCATTCAGACGACCGGTTTGCGGAGAATGCGTGTCATTACTATTGACCCGGCCCATTGCCGAAGCCACAATGTACCTGAGATGTCCTTACTGAGACAGGGGATGTTATGCGGAAACCATATATACATAGTTAGGTGCAGCGACCTGGAATCATTACGAAAAATACCATATCTGAAATCACTCGGCGGGCGATCTTTGACTATATCACAACAGCGGAGATTGACTGGGCTGGTCGCCTTCAAGAAGACGATTTCTTAGCTCGACTTTGTGATCTCACGAAAATGCACTCAACTGATAATAGGAGGAGTAATGCAGCCGGAGATATTCATCAACATCGTGTTAGTTGGCGTGACTGGGATGATGATTGGGTATTCTATGACCCCCGATTCAACCTACTCCATGCCTCGGATCAGAGGTTTCTTCGCTTTCTGTGCGAGACTATTCATCCTGTTGTACGACCCGACACTGACGAAGCCAATAGTTTAGCAGATGCATACAATACTGAACTAGCACCCGACGGATGGCAAATAATTGAAGCTAAGCAAATATCAGGAAAGCCTGTATATGCATACCAGAAGACAGGCTCAAGAGTCGACGTGTTTGAAGAGCCAACAGGATGGCAAAAGGTAGATCGACAAATTCAAGAAATGCGAATGCGTCTTGATACAGCAGAAACTGAAGAACAGTTCCAGGCTGTCGGGTTGTTGTGTCGAGAAGTACTAATATCTGTCGCACAAGAAGCTTACAACCCTTCTCTTCATGAATCCGAGGGAGATGTTTCTGTGAGTAAAACTGATGCAAAGCGTATGATTGATGGAATTATCGAAGCAGAATTACAGGGGCAGGCCAACGAAGAAGCGAGAGCTCATGCGAAAGCAGCTAATCGCCTGGCTCTTGCATTGCAGCATAAACGTACGGCAGGCTTTAGAATGGCAGCACTCAGTGCTGAGGCTACACTGTCTGTTGTGAATATCGTTGCAGTCCTCTCAAATAGGAGAGGCAGATTAACGTAATCTGGAGCACCTAAGATTGGGACGTACTTGGTGAGTAGATGAGTGACGACAGACTTTTGGATGAAATTGTCCATTCCCTTGAAGAGTCTGGGCTGGAGCGGGTGTAGTGCTCCCCATTAAGCAAGGCTGGATTTAGATAGTGTTTCTGGATTTCATTTTTGACCTCGACCTCGGCTCGAAAGCTGCCGGGGGACGCCCCTT
>JANQFY010000489.1 GCA_028277585.1 Sedimentisphaerales bacterium | reverse complement strand
TTCGCCGTGTGTTTGATCCACGACGCAGCGCTCGATGAACGCCCAACACTTCTGCGCCGCCTCCAGAAAACGCGTCTCACCCGAGATTCGATGGGCATTGAGGAAGCCGACCACTGTCTCGGCCTGAGGCCACCACTCTTTGTTCGTATCGATGATTTCGCCTTGGCGTCCTTCGTAGAACAAACCGCCATCGTCATCGAGCCCCTCCGTACGGACACGCTCGGCGATTTCGGCGGCGATCTCGTCGACACCCTCCATCACATCGTCAACAGCCAGGGTATCGGCCGCAAAACTGAGCAACCAACTGCCCTCGATGTCATGGCCGAACGTGTAGCTGTCGGACTTGGGCCGCCAGGTCTCATCGAAGAAGTGTCGGAAATGGAACGTGCGCGGATCGATGATGTGCTCGCCGAACACGCCGATCAGACCCGCCAGCGCCGCTTCCACCTGCGGCACACACCAAATGCGGCACAGGCAGGCGTAGCTCTCGAGCAGGTGAAGATGGGTGTTCATCGACTTCGCTTCGTCCATGTCCTTGTCGCTGAGCCGCCCGTCCCGGGCGACCGTCCAATCGCGGTTGCACACCTCGAAGTAGCCGCCGTGTTTGGCGTCGTAGCTATGGCGTTCGATCAGGTCGAACAGGTCTTGCGCCCGCGTCAGAACTGCGCGATCCTCCGTCGCGAGATAGTATTCCGTCAACGCGTAGAGGTAGAACGCCTGCCCGTAGGTCTTCTTCTCGTCGTCGAGTAGATCGCCCTGATGGTCCACACGCCAGAAGACGCCGCCGAGCTGGTCGTCCCAGAAATACTTGTCCAGGTAGTCATAGGCCCTGCGGGCCAGTTTCAGATAGCGCGGATCGGGCGCGAAGCAATGCAGGGCCGCGAACGTCCAGAGCAACCGCGCGTTGAGGATCAGCCCCTTGGGCGCTTGCGTGTCCACGACCAGTTCGTTGGACATCTGCCCGATGAACCCGCCGTGCTCCTCGTCGACAGCGTGCGTCAACCAGAACGGGACGATGTTGTCGAAGAGTTCATCCCGCACTCGCTGCTCGAACGCTTTCAGATCGCTCCCGGGCATGACCTACTTGGCGCCTCCATAAGTGATCTCAACGCGCGAGATCTGGGTCAGACCCGTGAATTCGATCTTGAGGAATCGGCTCTCGATCGTGTCCAGCGCCGCAGTGAAGAGAACAGGCTTGAAGTATCCGTACTCACCCTCGCCCCCAAAGTAGTCCGTCCGCTCGACCGGCACACGACGATAGTGCAAACCATCCGAAGAAACAGAGAGCTGCAGGTCCGCCACGGCCATCGGGAAGAACGCCGAGATTTCGCACCGGCGCAGCGGCTTGGGCGTTTCGTAAACGATCGTCGCTCGACCATTTCCGACAACGCGATCGAGGTCCTCCTTCGCTTGCCGTGTGTTGCCCGTCTCCAGCGCAATGCCCGCGTGGGTGCTCATCGAATCGAAATTCCTCATCTCGTCGACGAGCATCAGCCATTTGACTTTCACGGGGCCGACCACGTTCGAGGGATCGGACGAACCGCCCTCATTCTCGGCCCTGACCTGATAGAAGTACTCCTCGCCAATCCGGACCTGCGTATCGGTAAACAATGGCCGATATGGCGTCGCCGCATCCGAAATGCCTCGCCCCACAACGGTCCAGGGGCCCTTCTCCTTCATCGCCCGTTCCACGGTGTGGGACGCCGCCCCGGCTGAGCCTTGCCAGGAAATGGCCGCGACGTCCTCGATTGGCAACAATCGCGGCGGTTTCGGCGCCGCCAATTTCGGGGGCGTGACACCCTGGATGGCATAGCCCTTCTCTCGCATGAGATTCACCAGTGCCCGTTCGTCGTAGTTGTCCCCCGAGGCGAAGCCCGGCCAGTGGTAGGCCTTGTAGCGATCGCCCCCAAACGGCTCAGAGTGCCAATAGAACCCGCCGTCCCGACTGCGGAACCGCAAGCTCCAGATCAGGGCGCCGGATGTCCCCCCGTCGATCACGACGTCGAGCAACTCGCGAACCGCGTCGGTCTCGACGAACCCGAACTCGCCTACGAAGTACGGCTTCTTACCCTTGGCCCGCTCCCGGTTCTTCCGGACTCGATCGATCATCAGTTGGGGATCGCTGGGGTAGTGATGGGTCGTGACAACGTCCACCAGCGGATTGTCGATCGCATCGTCGCGCAGGACGCTGGTGAAGTACCCGTCGACGACGAGATGGTTGCGGTCGAGATGCTTGATGTACGCGACGATCTGCCGCGTCCAAGCCGAGGGACACTGCAGCTCGTTGCCCGTCTCCCAGGCGAGGATCGCCTTGTCGTCCTTATACCGCACGCCCGTGTAGGTGTTGACCCGGTTCAGCACGTACGCGATGGTCCTCTGGAAGTCGCCGATCACTTCGGCGTCCGTCCAGAACGCGTCCTTGTCCTTGCCCCGAAAGGCGGCGTACTCCTGAATGCCCCCCCACCAGATCCAGTTGTCGACGAACGGAATGATCACGCGCACGCCCGTCTCGTTGGCCACTTGCAGGACCTTGTCCAGAGCGCGGAAGGCGTCTTCATTGTACTTCCCCGGCGCCAGCACGTGACGCGGGATCGCCGGGTCGTCGTCGGCTCGCCGGACCGACAGCGTATAGGTCCGGGCGACACGCCCTCCCATCTGCTTGATCGCCAGCAGTGCGTCGGTGATCTCGAATTCATCGGGCAGGCGCCAGGAGTTCATCTCCCCGAACGGCATGTGGTCTTCGACATAGTGCAGGTTCGGGATGTTGAACGAAATGAAGCGAAACTCGTTCGGCCCGTCCATCAGTCGATCGCCCTGACGGGTGATGAAGTGCTCGAACCCCTGCGCCGTCAGAGCCGCGCCCAAGAGTGCCCAAACTACCGCGCCCCAAGCCAGTTTCCTCATGGAATCACCTCTCGTCAAGTCTTGGCCGCCATCAGGCCGGGCGGCGCTCCACACGAAGCAGACCCCGCGCCGATTCAAACCGTCATGCTACCCGGCGTCACGCCCAGACACAAGGATTGTTCAGGCCAAAGGGCGTGCCCGGCGAGTCCGCCGCGCATCCGCCCATGATTCTTGCCTTTGAACAACGATTTGACGCCATTTTCTTGAATCAGGCGAGAGACCACAGCGACCTTAAGATGCAGTCTGAGAAATGGGTAACCGCCCACGCTGCAATCCAAGGAGAGGCCAAGTGAGGTAACGCAAATGCACCGACCAGGCGGAATCATCGTCATAGCGGGACTGGTCCTACTAGCGATCGGCCTGAGCACGGCTCAGGAGGGCTCGACACCATCCAACAAGTACTTCCCCCTCTTGCTGCGCCAGCCGGGCAATCAGTACCTGTACGACCGGTTCTACGACGCCTGGCTCGAGACGGGGACAGCAAAGGAGTTGGAGGCATTCCTGAGGACCAACCTCGAAGCGAGGAAGGACCTGGCTGGACGACTCCTGCTGGCCTTCTTCTACGAACGACAAGGTCAGGACGAGCAGGCGTTGGAGTTGTACCGAACCACGCCGGCCGATCTGCCTGTCAGCGCTGAGTACCTGTTCTACCGAGCCAGGGCCGAGATGCGCCATCTGGACCTGGAGCGCGCGATCGCCGACCTGCTCCGCGCCCGGGCATTGCCCTGCACCGAGGAGATGACCGAGAAGATCGGCAAGCTTCTGGGCGAGCTCTACGTCCGCACGGACCAGAAGGACAAAGCCGCTGCGTTGTGGAAACAACTACTCGACGGCGGTAGCGAAAGCCGGCAAATGTATGAGGACCTCGTGGAGTTGCAGATCAGGGAGGGACTCTTCGCCGACGCCCTGGAGACCAGCGACAAGCTGATCGCGATCACGAAGGACCCATACAAGGCGGTGATGTACCGGCTGCGACAGGGTGACATCCACCAGTACCAGGCGAACAGTGACAAGGCGCTGGAGGTCTACGCGCAAGCCCTGGAGAGTGTCGGCGAAGGGTCCTGGCTCGAAAATCAGATCTGCGCCCAGATCGAGAAGGTCTTCGATCGCAACGACAACACCGAGGGTCTGAGGAATCACCTGGCTGAGTTGGTCAAGAAGCACCCGAAGCGCACGGGCCTGAAGAAACGACTCGCCAACCTTCTGATCCAGGCGGGCCAGACGGACAAGGCGCTGGCCCTGTTCCAGGAGATCCTCAAGGCCACGCCGGGCGATCGAGCCAATCAGAAGGCGTATGTCAAGACCCTGACCGACGCGGGAGAGCTGGACAAGGCGATCAAACTGCTGGAGCAACTGCTCGAATTGGATGGTCAGGACCACGAGATCCTGATCGACCTGGCGGACCTGCACCATCGCAACGACCAGGACGCCAAAGCCGTCGGCGCCCTGAACGAGTTCCTCGACCTCTCGGACAAGACCGAGCACACGTTCCTGCGCGTTGGCAATCTTCTGGAGCGCTACCAGCAGACCGAGCAAGCCGGGACGGTCTACCGCCGGATGATCGCCGCGCTGCCGGCGAGCCTCAGCGCCCGGCAGGTCTACGCGGAATTCCTGTACCGCACCGACCAGAAGGACGAGGCCCTGCGCCTGTTCCAGACCATCGCCGCGAAAGGCGATCTCCAGATGATGATGCGCGCCTGCAACGCGGCCGGGACGCGGGGGTACAATGACCAGGCCCTGCGTTGGGCCGAGGGTCGCTACCGCGAATTCTCGGGCGATGTCACGTACCTGAACCACCTCTGCAAGATCGCCATTCGGCTGGGCGAAACGGACAAGGCGATCGTCTGGGCCCGGCGCCAGTTGAAGATGGCCCGTGAGTTCCCTGCGATCCGCGCGGCGCTGTCACAGGTCGTCACCGCAACCGGAACCGGCGCGCGGGCCGATGAGTTGATCCGCGAACTGCAGGCCGCGGCGCAATTACCGATCCAGGAAATGTGCCTGCTGAGCGAACTGCTCGAAGCGCAGGGCCAACCCGTGAAGGCGGACGCCGTGCTGGCCCGCGCTGCGCGGGTCAACCCGGACATCGCCGCCCGCGAGCAGATCCACCTCTATCGCCTGCGACACAACTGGCCCCGAGCGGCCGAGGCGACCGAGGCGCTGCTCGAACGAACCGGCGCGCGCGAGCCGCACCTCATTCGCGAACTGATCGAACTCTACCAGAAATGCGCCCGCTACGAGGACGCGGTCCAATGGGTCAAGACCTGGAAGAGGATCGCGCCGGGCGACGCGTCCGTCAGCGTCTACCATGCCCAACTCCTCGGCGCCATGGGCAAGGATGAGGAAGCGATCCAGGTCCTCGACGCCGCCCAACGCGAGTTTGCGGGCAACACGAACGTCCTCGCCCAACTCGCGAAGCTCTACATCGCGACGGGCAAGCTGGACGAGGCGCAGCGCACCTACTGGCGCCTGTACGAGGCCGCTGAGAACATCCCCGAGAAACTGCGCTACGTGGGCCTTCTGTCGGAAACCGCCGGCAAGGCGGGCCGGCGTCAGGAACTGCTGGAAAAGCTCAGAGAACAACAGCAGAAGAACCGCGGCTCGGCGCTGCCCCTGCTCGCTCAGGCAGAGGTCTACAAACAGATGGGCCAATACGAGCAGCGCCGCCAGGCTCTGCTGGAAGCGGCGGGACTGAAAACGGATGACATCGCCCTGCTCTATGAGTTGGCCAGTGTGGAGGAGGCGCAAGGGGATTGGCAAAGGGCCACCGAAACGCTGCAGAAGGCGCAGGCCCTGGACACGTCCGACAAGACCCGTCTGAAGATCGCCCGATTGTACATCCAGCACGGCCGGCGCGAGGAGGGCTTTCGTATCCTGACCGACGTCGCCGGCGGAGCGAATATGGACCCGCGTGACGCCGAATCCATCGCCGGGACCATGATGTCCATCGGCGCCTGGGGCAGAGCGATCAGCTTCTTGAACGAGATCCTATCGCGCCATCCGAAAGACTACAAACTGCACTACCAGTACGCCGTGGCGCTCGAAGAGACCGGGCGAACCCGCGAAGCGGCCGAGGCGTTTGTCGGCCTGCTCGGCTTCCGTGACGAAATCCCGAACAACCCGGGCAAGCGGGTCGAACTGAAGTGGATGCGCCAAGGGGTGGACACCAATATTCAACGCCTCCTTCCGGACGATGCGGTCGCGCTGCTGAAGCTGACTCAATGTCACGCAACCGCGTATCAGCACCAACGCAGCCGAGCGCGCTACGGCCATCCCCAGGCCAATCGGTCCAAAGTGCTGCCCCAGAGCATCAGGTTGCCCCCCACCATTCACGACGTTCAGGACTTCGCACTGAGTCACATCCTGACGCTGACTCGGGACATGCCTGCCCAGAGTCGAGCGTACGTCGCGTCGGATTTGAGACGGTACGGCGTCGCCAACGTCGATCTCCTGATCGCCCTGGGCCAATTCGGGCCCGCCAACTTCCAACAGGCGATCGAAGACCTGGCGCCTCGACACCTCGACGACAAGGCGATTCAAGCACTGTGGATCCTCCAGCGCATCGAGCAATCGGGGTGCACGCTCGGAGAAGCACAGCGCATCTTTGAGTTGTTTAAGGACACACACCCTCGACTGGCCCTGAGCATGGGGCTGCGCTGCTATGGGCGCAACAAGATCGCGTCGCGGCTCTTCCTGGAGTCGCTCCAGATGCTGGAGCAGATCCCCGACCCCGGCTACTACGAGATCAGCGCCATCGTCTACGTGCTGGAGAACAATCAATCCGCCGCCCGCCTGACCGAGGCGCAACGGGCCGTCCTCAACAGCCACCTGGTCGACTGGTTCGCGAAGCTAAAGCCCACCGCGCCAGGTCGACGGCAGAACTTCGAGTACGTCGGCTCACTGCTCGCTCGGCGAAGAGACCTGAGCGACTATGTCCGCTTCCTGGATGCAGAGGTCGCCGTCCAGGGCCGTAGCGCTGCGCCGACGCTTCCGACGGCGCCGCAAGCCATGGTCTGGCACGTGCCCTACCCACCTCGGGACATCCCGGGCTTCCCGGAGCACGTGATAAGCATGGTCCTGAATGGGCCGCGCTATTATGCCCCGTCTCGTCCCGGCCGATCGAAGGCCAAGCATGACCCAGCCAGGCTGGGCCCGTACCTGAACGAAGTCCAGGATCCGACCCTGAAGATCCTCATCGCCATGGCGGCCGGCCGCAACGAGGACGTGCGAATGCTGACCCAGAAACTCCTACGGGACGCCCCGACGTCGCCCGCTGGGTACGTCCTGGCCGCCAGCCTGGCCGGCGTCGAAGGTCGATACGCCGAGGCGGTGACACACCTGGAGAAGGTCCGGTCGTTGCCTTTATCCCAACAGCACCACAAACGACTCGACGGCGCCCTTCTCGCCGCGGCGCTGGAACTCGATCCTCAGAAGCACCCGGCCGAGATCGAACTCGGCAAGCGGGCGGCCCTGCGTCTGCTGAGCCATCGACTGAATCCCGAGCAACAGGAAGAACTGCTCGTAGCGACCGAGACACTGGGGCTGACCGAGCAAGCGGCAAACCTGAAGAAGCAGATTCTCGCTTCGGCCGCGAACCCATCGCGAGCCGCGGGCGCCCCGACGTCGCGGCACATTCGTCCTTCCACCGTGGCGTTGACGAAGAAGTTCTTCGCCAGCGGGCAATTGGATTCGGCGCTGCGTCTGGCCCTGAACCATCTCAGGAGCGAATCGCACGACCAACTCCGCTATGGGTATACGATCGACGCCTCCCCGCTGGCCCAGGAAATCATCGCACTGATGCGCCAGCACAAAGCGGTCGACACGTTCACCCAACTGGCCGCCCCGCCGACCAGGGCGACCACATCCCGACTCGTCGAGTACGGCCGGATTTGTGAACTCCTGGGGCAGAAAGCAAAGGCGGAAAGAGCCTACGAAAAGGCCGTCGCCCAGGACCCGGCCGACGCCGGCGTCCGCATGCAACTAGCTCTGCTGTCTACCCGGAGCGATCCGAAACAAGGCGCTCAGCATCTGGTCGCAATCGGTCGACGCGAGATGAACACCGCGGGTCTGAAGCTGGCCCGGACCGCGCGGAGCCTGCTGGCCCGGGGCCGGATCGAATCGGCCCTCGATATCGCTCGGATAGTGACAGAGTATCTCGACCTGCTGCCCGACTCCGAGAAACAGAATCTCAACTGGGTGGACCACCTGGCCGACGGAATCGCCGGCGCCTGTCGCGATCGCAACCAGCGGCTGCACCCACTCTACCAACAACAGGCGCCGCAAGGGGCCGGACGGACGCGAAGACAGCGGCCGGGCCCCATCACCACACGCATGGTCTTCGCGGGCAGCGGTGGCGCCTCCTGGTCGCGGCGCACGCGGATCAACTGGGGGGATTCGACGCCGGAGAATACCCGAGCTGCGACGAAGCGACGCGATGCACATAACGCGCTGTGCCGAAAGATGATCGAGATCCCTCAGCTTGCGGAAGCAGGATTCGCTCGCCTGGCGGCTGAGGCGCAGGCGCGAAACGCCCTGACGGATCGGTTCGCCCAAACAGCCCGCCAGGCCCTGCTGATCCACCAGCCCTATCCCGGTGCACGCCCTCTGGGCAGGACCACCAGTCATCCGGGTCGACCTGCTCTGGTCAATCCGACTTTGTATCTGGTGACGCAGGCCCATCGGCGCGGCACGCTCGAGGCGCTGATCCGCGAATTGCCGGCGCAGTTGAAGCGTAACGGCGCCACGGAGCGAGCCGAGGACCTGGGACAGATCGCCAAGCTCTACACCGCGCCGCCCGGGGAATTCTGGGACGCCGCCGATAGTCTGCTGGCGCGGGTCGCACCGCGAGGGACGTCACGACCCCAGTCATCGCTGGAGAATCGGACCGCCTTCAGGGCCATCCTCGACGCGTGCCTGGCGCGAGAACTCGATCAGGGTCAGGCGATCGAGCGATTCATCCTGAGCAAGATCGAGCAGGACGTCGAGCAGAGTTACTTCGTGCACCAGCATCTGGCCGAGGTTTGGCTCCAAGGGTTGATGGAGCGGGACCACGCGGCCGCCAAGGCGTTTGCCGATGCGATCCTGGCGCTGTATGAGAGCCCGAAGGGTCGCGTCGGCAACTTGAGCTTCATGTTCAAGCCCTACGCACAGATGCTGGCAAGCAACTTCGGCATGCCGAATATGCAATCGCCAGGCACCATGGGAGCCGCACCCTCAACGACCATGCGGCGGCAGAGCAGCACCAGCCGCACCCAGAGATCCCGGGCTCCGACCCAGCGCAGTCGAAGCACGCGCAGCCGGGGTCGAAGGCGCTACTGAAACGTCACGGTATGGAAGGAACTGGAAATGTCGGAACGTCTCGATCATATCGACCACTTCGTCAGGCGGGTCCGTCTGCGTCTGAACCGACACCTTGGAATGGACATTCTCATTCGGTGCCTCGGTGCGGCCGGCGCGGTGCTGATCCTCGTCGGGCTGGGCTATATCCTCAGGGGCTATCATGTCCCGCTGGTCTGGTATCCGGTCGTGTTGATTCTGGCAATCGCAACCACCGTCGCCTGGTGGGTGCTGCGGCGGCGTTCCTTCGACGAGGCGGCGCGCTACACCGACGAGCACTTCCAACTCAGGGACACCGTCCGTTCCTACGAAGGCTTCTCCCGCGCCGAGAAGCACGAAGGCGTCTACGAACTGCAGGCCGAATACACGGGCGGCGCCGTCGAGTCGCTCCGCGCCGCCGACGTGAAATACCGATGGCCCGTACGCACCGCGATCGTCTGCGGCATGCTACTCTTCTCCTCGGCCCTGCTAACCCTCAAGGCGGACAGCCCCCGCATCACCGAAGCGCGCCGGCAGGCCGAACAGACCCTCGCGGCGACCGAGCAGATCAACGAGCAGATCGCCGAAGCGCTCGAAGAACTCGAGGAAGAGACCGAGGATGAAGAAGTCGAGAAGCTCATCGCGCCGGAGCAGCTCAAGAAGCTGGCCGAACAACTCAAGGAGACCCCCGATCTGAAGGACGCGATGCGCCAGTACGCCAACCTGGAGAAGCAACTGCACAAGGTGCTCTCCAAGCTCGAACGGCGCAAAGACGAGAAGCTCTACCAGCAGATGGGCAAGGTCCTGCAAAGACACAACGAAGCCAAGGAGCTGGGGGACCGGCTGCTCAAGAAGCAGTACAAAGAGGCGGCCCAGGAACTGCGCAAGTACAAGATCGACAAGGAAGCGACTCCCGAAGAGCAGCGCAAGCAACTGGAGAAGGTCAAGTCCGTCGCCAAGAAGATGGCGCAGGCCGCCAAGCAGAGCGATGCGACCTGCAAGGCCGCGGAGTTGGCCAAGCAGCTCGACAAGGCGGCCAACAACACGGGACAGGCGTCGAAGAGTTCGAGCAAGGGATCGGGCGCACAGCGTCCCCAGGGCGCGCCGCAGAGTTCCCAGAACTCCGGCGCCAAGGGCGCCAGCTCGAAGTCATCCGGCGCGAAAGCGAGCAGCACCAAAGGCGCCGCTTCGGGCGGCTCGGGATCCGAAGGGGCCGGCTCCGAAGGCGAAGGCGGCGAGGGCGTCAACGACAGCCTCGACCAGATGGGCGACAGTCTCGATGGGCTCGACGCGAAATGCAAAGCCTCCTCGGCAATCCAATCGCTCTGCAAGTCACTCTCCGAATGCCAGGGCAAGCTGGGCGATGGATCGTGCTCGGGAAACGGGCAGAACCCAGGGTCCTGCCCAGGCGGCAACGGCCCCAACGACGGCGGACTCGAACCGGGCTCAGGGCACAGCGACAGGACCAACAGCAACATCAACAACACCCGCTCGACGGGCGACAAGAGCGTCCTGAAGGGTCAGAAGAGCAAGGGCCCGTCGATCAACACGACCGAGGCGGCTTCGGACGGATCGGGTAGCAGCGCCGGGTCCAACAAGCGTCTGATCAAACAGTACCAACACCAGGCCGAGTCTTTCATCCGCCGCGAAGACGTCTCCGAGACGGTCAAGTCGGGCGTGAAGGAATACTTCGAGAGCATCCATCGAACCGAGGAAGGGGATTAGGGTCATGACCACGCGCACCGTATCGGCCAAGCAGGCGATCGAGCATTTCCGCACGACGTTCGCGGCGATCAAGCAGGAGATCAGCAAGTTCATCGTGGGCCAGGAGGACGTGATCGAGGACGTCCTCAGCGCCGTCATCTGCGGCGGACACGTCCTGCTCGAAGGCGTCCCGGGGCTGGGCAAGACCGCGCTGGTGCAAACGATCTCGCGGGCCCTGCACCTGAAGTTCAAGCGCATCCAGTTCACTCCCGACCTGTTGCCCGCCGATGTGGTCGGCTCGAACATCCTCGTCCAGAAAGACAACGAGAAGGTCTTTCAGTTCGAGCCGGGGCCGGTCTTCTGCAACATCCTGCTCGCCGACGAGATCAACCGGGCGACGCCCAAGACGCAGTCGGCTCTACTGGAGACCATGCAGGAAAAATGCGTCACCGTCGCCGGGACGACCCACCCGCTGGACAAGCCCTTCTTCGTGCTGGCGACCCAGAACCCCATCGAGCAGGACGGGACCTACCCCTTGCCCGAAGCGCAGCTCGATCGCTTCTTCTTCAAGCTGCACGTCGAGATGCCGAGCCATAAGGAGTTCTCGCAGATCATCAAGCGCACGGGCGGAACGACCGAGCCCGAGATCAAGGTCGTCGCAACGGGCGAGGACATGATCAAGATGGGGCGCATTGTACGACACATTCCGATCGACGAGACCGTGCTGAACTACCTGGTGCACGTCGTCCGGCTGACGCATCCGTCCGTCGCCCAGGCGCCCGAGGTCGTCCGCAAGTACGTGCGGCACGGCGCTTCGCCCCGCGCGGCGCAGGCGATTCTCGCAGCCGCCCGCGTCCGCGCCATTCTTGCCGGGCGCTACCATGTCGCCCGCGACGACATCAACACCGTCGCCGTC
>JANQFY010000488.1 GCA_028277585.1 Sedimentisphaerales bacterium | reverse complement strand
GGTTGACGCCGGGTGCACCAGATAAGTCAGATAAGATAATCAGCTTTCGATATCAGGAGGTTAGAAGGATGAAACAGCAGTCCATAATCTGTCTCGCTGCAGTTCTGACGCTGAGCTTGTTCGCTGTGCCGGCGCTCGCTCAACATCAACATGAGGATCTCATCGTCGGGCGGTCCGACGGCGGGCAACTTATGATCGAGTTCGGCCACTGGGACGAAGCACACCTGCTTTCGCCGGTTAGCGGATCGCTCAACGGATGGCTCGGGGATGATCCGGGCTTTGCACACCTGGAGCACGACGAGCCTGCCGAGAATTTCTACAGGCTCGATGACGGGGCGGAGATCTGGTTCGAGGTGGTATCGTTCGAGGCGGCTTTCCAGGCCTGGGGGCCGGGCTTCAGCGGGCCGTACCTGAACCCCGGCGATGACGTTTTCCTGGGTGATGACCACCTGCACGAGCATCTGGAATGGCACATCAACGCCGACGATCCGGGTTTCGACATGCTGGACGCGCCCTGGGAGGCTACCTTCAAGCTGGTAGACAGGGGAACGACCGCTTACGCAGACTCGCCCAGCTATACGCTCACGTTCGTTCCGGAGCCAGCGACCGCGGGACTTTTGCTGCTTGGTGCGCTGGTTGCCTTGCGCCGGCGACAAGCATGATCGATGGTGGAGGTGAAAGAGGTTCACTGAGTAGTCAGTGAAGGGGCCGAGGCGGCGCTGTCGCGGAGCGATCCGCGGCAGCCCGCCCCGGCGGTCTCAACTCGAGCCCTTCGGCTCGACGCACCGACTATAAGTTGGACATTCGAAGGAAACAAGCATGGACCATCTCGTACGCGGCCTTGGCTTCGGATGTATTGTCCTGGTATTTGGCGTTCCGATCGTGCTGGCACAACATCAGGGCGACGTTTGGGTCGGTCGATCGGCCGATGGCCAACTCAAGGTCAGTCCCCAGGGCTACATGCCGGAAGACAACTATCACCCGCTGCCCGAGGTGAACGGGCCGGTCCTTTGGGGATGGAGCGACAATGACCCCGGCTTCGACCGCATTGCCAGCGACGATCCTGACAACGACGTGTATCCCCTGGAGCCTGGCGCCGAGATATGGTTGGAAGTCATAACCATCGACGAAGCATTCCGGTTGATCGACGGAGCCTTCAACGTCCTGGACGAGCCGGGCGAGGAGACCCACCTGGGCGACCACGCGCTGCACGTTCACAACACGTGGCACATCAACAGCACGGATCCGGCATACGACCCGGGCAAATGCGTATGGCGGGCGACATTCGTCCTGCGGGACGAGGGATCAACCGGGTACGCCGAGTCGGCCCCATTCACGTTCAACGGATTCACCAACGTGGAAGTTCGAGACTTGGCCGGTGATTTCGACGATGACAACGACGTAGACCTGGACGACTTTGTCGCCTTCGCTGAGTGTCTCGACGGGCCCAACAGCATCCCCGATCCAAACGATCCGGCCGTAACGACCTGCGAGGTAGAGTGCCTGAACGCGTTCGACTCTGATGATGATCGCGACATCGACGTCAGCGATTTTGCAGCCTTTCAGAGTCTGTTCGGGGGCTGATGGGGCGCTTGTGCACCGCTTGCGGACCAATTGCCTATTCGCGGCACTCGTGGAGAAGACGCCTGCTGTCGCACCGCGGACGCGCTGTAAGCCCCCGGTCGTCCACACAGGCTCATGTCCAGCGTTGCCATCGCATATCGACGAGGGAACGCCAGAGCCACTCGACCGGGCCTAAACGGAACCGCCGGAGCCAGAGCGTGGAGACGGCGAGTTGTGTGGCCCCAATCAGCAGCGCTGTGTAGATCTGCGCAATATTGTCGAGCTTGCCCATAAGGCCGAGTCCGTGACCGTTGAAGATGAGGGACATGGCCAGAGACTGCGCCAGGTAGTTGCTTAGCGACATCTTGCCTATTGCCGCCAGCGGACCCGTAATCCAGACCGGATTCCAGTACCTGCACAGGAGCACGACGGCACCAACCCAACCGAAGACAATGATGCCGTAGGCGGCTTCGCGCATGAACAGTCCGACGAAGAAGGTGCCCGGGATTGTCCAGTCGCCTGCGAAGTGAAACCAGAAGCTGTACACGAGAAGCGGATATCCGAAAAGAGCTGTTACGCCGATCATGAACACATGGGCGCGCGTTGGGCCCGCACCGCTGAAGATGCCCAGGCGTTGCAGGCCCATGCCGATCAGCATCATTCCCCCAGCAATCCAGCCCATGGCGCCAAACAAGGCAATGGTCTGGTTAGCGAACGCAGCCTTGGCCCGCACGCCCATCTGGTCGAACCAGCCTGTCAGATAAGCGCGGTAGTATTCAGCGGTCGTGCTCTCCGAGGGATCGAACTGGGCAACAACCGCCTCGATGCCCGCTACACCGAGCTTCGGGACAAGAACGTGGGCCAACAACAGCAGTGTCAGGGGCACAGCGTACCCGCACGCGCCGAGGAGTATCAGCAGTTTGGGGCTTAGATTTCGCAGGAAGTACACGGCGACGCCCACGATCGCGTAGGTCACCAGGATATCGCCGGACCAGATCAGGTATGCGTGAAGCAGTCCGATGGCCCAGAGAACGGCCATACGGCGAAAGTGGG
>JANQFY010000394.1 GCA_028277585.1 Sedimentisphaerales bacterium | reverse complement strand
GCAATTCGCGAGGCGGGCCGGGCAGCGCCACCACAACGCGCTCGGAGGCGTTGAAGATCAGGCCGACCGCGGTGCCTCTGCTGTTGTTCAGGTAGCCGCCTCTGACCGGGACACGGGTCTGACGCCGCAGGTTGGGGCGCAGCCCATCGACAGAGACGCCGAAGCGCCGCGCCATCTCCGCCAGTGCTTTCGGATGCTCGGTAGGCTCGATGCCCGTGACACCGGATAGAGCCTCCCGCGTGATATCGTTGTCGGTCGGACCCAGTCCACCGGTGACAATGACCAGATTCGCCTTGCCCAGGGCAGAGCGTACCGCCTCCCGCACGTCCGCCTGCTTGTCGTCCACGCACATCGAGCCGACGCACTGCAGCCCCAGAGGGCGTAGCGTCCGCGTCAGGAAGTACGTGTGCCCATCGGCGTAGGCGCCCGCCAGCAGCTCGCCCCCGGTGACGACGATCATGTACCGCATGACCGGAGCTGTCTCGCTTGCGAATGTCACCGAGCAAGAGAGGAGCAGCACCAGGAGACAGACCAGGGATCGCACGATCCTACTACTGCAGTTCGCGTTCGAAGTGCCCCGCGCCATCACATCCGCTCCCAATGCCCTCTGGCTACCTGTCAGTCATCGCCGCGCAGCCCCTTCTGGATCACCCGCAGCACTCGGTTAATGCCCTTGAGTTGGTCGCGGAGCCAGCCAGGCCGGTCCGTCGTGATCCCGTCGACGCCAAGCTTCGACAGCCGAGCCCCCTCCAGCGGATCGTTCACCGTCCAGATGTAGAGACCCAGGTCCGCCTTCCGCACGCTCTTGACGAACGCCTTGTTCACGCCGGCCCAGTGGACGTTCAGGCCGTCCAGACCGCTCGCGACCACATCGTCGACCAGGTCCGGGCTGTGCGGCAGCCACGCTTCGGTCTCCTTGTCCCTCTTGGTCCCGACCAGCCAGTACGTCGGAATGTCCGGCATGAGTTTCTTCGAGGCCTTGACCGTATCGAATCCAAAGCCGATGATCACGATCTGCTCGCGCTTGCCGCTGGCGACGATGGTCTTCTCCAGGGACTCAAGCACTTCCGGCCCGCACTTGATCTCGACGAACAGTTGCTTCTTGGGCGGCATGGTCGCGATGACCTCTTCCAGCAGTGGAATCCGCTCGCCCTTGTACTGCTCGCCTTTGAAACTGCCCACATCGAGCTTGCGCAGCTCGGCCGCAGTGCTCTTGGCGACCTCCAACTCCTCGCCGGCCGTCCGCTTGGTCGTCTTGTCGTGGATCACGACGACCTGCTTGTCCTGGCTGAGATACACGTCCACCTCGACGGCGTCGGCGTTCTTCTCCCAGGCCAGCTTCGCGGCCGCGACCGTATTCTCCGGCGCCAGATTCGACGCCCCGCGATGGGCGATGATCTGAGGCCCAGCCGCGCAGCCGCAGAGGGGTCCGACCAGTGAAATAGACAGGAGCAGCCAGATGGTGCGATTCATGTACTACCCTTCCTAATATGAAACCCTGATGTCGCGTGATACGAGTGACAGCATCATACCCCAGGCAGAGCCCCCACCGCAAGGGGCCAGCCAATTGGCTTTGTTTCCTCCCCCCAACCCTGTTTTCAACCCAGAAAACAACGAAATTGGCTTTGTTTCGCACACGCGCCCCCGCCCAACCGCCCCGCAGTCTCCCCGCTGGCCCCAGCCAAGTTTGATTGGCTTCGTTTGGGTTCGCTTCTCAACACAGTCCTCATTTTCAGCCCTGAAACGCAGATAATTGGGTTCGTTTCGTCGAATCACTCCCCTGAATGGAGCCCTGCCAAATACCGCTCTCCCCGCCGCCTCGCACCGCTCCCACGCGATTCTCCCACTCGCCCAGACCATCAGAGATCCTTATGAAATGATAAGTGATGATTGACTACTAATCTGAATTCAATTTGTTTACTAGAATACAAACTACACCCTCCGCCGTCAAGAAGAATCCGACCATTTTCTCGTGCCCTTTCCAGCCTCTTCGCACCGGTGCAATACCCCACTTCTTGCATCAAAGGGCCTATGCCTAAATATATGTCGCGACACCGCAGGAGCAGCGCACTGAAGAGGGCCTCTGATGTGTTCGGAGAACTTCTCTGAGACGGAGCCCGCTTCGCCTTGGGATGGCTGAAACGAGCACTCGCGACGTAACGTGCCAGCGGGTGTTCCCCGCAGGTCACTCGCGGACTCTGAACTCGAACACCCTCTGTCCATCGCGGCGCCACAGCTCTGGGGGCGTGTCGGGGCAGCGAAGCAGGAACCCTGTGTCGGTCACCTGGTACTCGAACGGCCGGCCGTTGTAAGGATTCTGACGCGATCCTGCGGGCAATGTCTCCGGCAACCGTCCCGTCTTCGCTTTGACGAAATGGATCTCGATGGCAGTCATCAGGGCATTCGAGATAGCGGCGTGGTTGACATGTGCTTCGTGGAAACGCCGCGTCCTGCCGAGGAGGCCTCTCAAGATGTAGATCGCATCTCCCTCTCGACCTCTCTGTTTGCTCTCATCAACCAGAAGATCAAGCCGTCTCCATTGTTCGGCCAGTGCGGCATCACTGTCCCAGATCTTCTCAGCTTCTTCCAGAAACTCCCCGAACGCCTCTTGCGCACGTCCAAGCAGTTCCACCTCACTCAGTCTCCGCAGTTCTCCTCTGGTCACGTCATCCTTTACGCGACCGAGGAGATTCTCTCTGTATCCTTTGTACTCCTCCGGCAAGACCTTTCGCGCTTGTATCTCCAGTTCGGCGAAATGTCGAAACGTAGCCTTCGGATGCCACGGCTTTCCAGGCGTACAAGTCAATCCATCCTTGATCCACACGAGCAGATTCTCGTCGGCAGGCATGACAGCAAGGACATCTCTAATCGCCGAGAGAGATCGTCGATGTGTATCGCCTGACACAGCCCACAGCAGCGGTGTTGCGTCTCCCACATGCGCCGCTAACCGACGCAATGTCAGGCACGTTTCGAGTGCGGGCCGGTATTGCCCGTCGGCCGCCTGGATGCGCGCTTTCGCTGCCAGGAGGCAACCCAGCCGATTCAGCGCGAGACCAAAGGAATCGGGAACCCAACCAAGTGAGTGCATGAAGCCCCAGTCACACGCCCGCATCCTCGACGCGGCTTCGACCAGGATGACCACGCCTCGCCCCGTGGCCTTACCGAGATAGTCTCTGACTTGGTCATGCCCACCATCTCCATCCAGTACATCGTCCACGGCCAAACCAGGATACGGTCGCTCCGAGAGCGCCAGACGCAACGCGGCCTGATAATAGAGCGGCGCCGCGTTGTCTGGGTCGGCTGGCAATGCCGCAAGGGCCATGCTACCAGCCGACAATACGATAGCCATCATGGCGAAGAAAAGCAGTCCCCCTCCCACCCGAATTCGCGTCAGATTGTTCATTCTCCACTCCATGAAACCGTTCGGATTGCCTGCAGACACTCGCGTTTTCTGCAAGATGATATTGGCAGCGGGTGGCAGCGTCAAGCGCAGAGGCTGTGTCACAATTCTGGTTGACGATGTCACACTATGTAGATGCCAACGAAATGTGCTGGTCTTCACCTCGTGGTGACGCTATAAGGAGGGCTGCTGGTTTCTCCATGGAAGTTACGCGATGCAGTTTCATTGGGTTCAGAACGTTTCGTTTGAGGATGCGGCTCATGTGGGGGACTGGGCGGCCGGACGCGGGTACGAGGTGACGCGGACGCGGCTGTATGCGGACGAGCCCTTGCCCGAGATCGAGACGATCGACGCCCTGGCGATCATGGGCGGGCCTATGAACATCTATCAGCACCGTGACTTCCCCTGGCTGGTTCGCGAGAAGCGGTTCATCGAGCAGGCCCTGTGCGCCCAGATCCCCATGATCGGGATCTGCCTGGGGGCGCAACTGATCGCTGACGTGCTGGGAGCGCGGGTCGTGCAGAACCGCGAGATCGAGATCGGCTGGCATGAGATGCGGCTGACAGCGACGGGCCATTCCACTGGAATATGCGCGGGCCTGCCCGAGCGGTTCACGGCCTTTAGTTGGCACGGGGACACCTTCGCGGTCCCGGCCGGGGCGGTCCATCTGGCATCGAGCGAAGCGTGCGAGAACCAGGCCTTTATCTACAACTCGAACGTCCTGGCCCTGCAGTTCCACCTGGAGTACTCCGTCGAGAGCATCGAGAAGATGCTCGCCCATTGCGGCGATGAACTGGTCCCAAGCCCCTTCGTGCAGGATCAGGGGCACATCCTGGCTGGCTTGGACCAGGTGGCCGAGACGCAGAGACTCCTGAACACCCTGCTCGATTCACTCGTGCCGGTCAACACCTAGGCCAGCCCGTCCGCCCCCCGTCACCAGCCAGCCCCACGAACAAAGCCTGACCCCGGCTGTCATCTCGACCGGAGGCCCGCCACAGGCGGGCTGGAGTGGAGAGATCTCCGTACCGATTTCAGAGAGCGCGCCCGGCTGCGGCGGAGATGTTTCGACTTCGCTGCGCTCCGCTCAGCATGACACGGTTGGGGCAAACGGGGACTCATGGCAAGGCTGGACGGACTCGGAAAGGCCTTTTATGCAATAATTTATGGGACAATGCGTCAGATATAGTGTCGGGATCGACACAGAAACAAGCGGATCAGTGGTCAACCCGGCCCCGGAACGGGCCCTTATGCGGAGGACGGCCGCAACAAAAACCTAACGAAAAGGGCGAAAACCGGGCGAATACGGCGTCAAATCTGATAAAATAGAACAATAAGAGATAATAGGAACCTTATCAGTAGGACTTTGCAGAACGCTGCCTGTTGCCGTTCGCGGAGGCGGTTCGGGGATTGTAACGACCATCAGTGATGAAAGGACCAGTTAGTCATGGAGAACCAGCGGCGATATCGGTGCATCCTCACGGCAATGGTTTTGGCGGCCATACTGGCGGCGGCCCAGCCGGCAATGGGACTGGTGGTCAGCGAGATCATGTACTGCCCGGCCGACGACGGTGAGGCGCTCGAGTTCATCGAGCTGTACAACAACCGGGCGGTCTTCGAGGACCTCACCGGGCACGTGTTCGTCAACGGAATTGAGTACGTCTTCGAGCCGAACACGATCATCGAGCCGAAGCAGTACCTCGTCGTGGCGCGTGACCCGGCCGCGGTCGAGGCGGCCTACGGCATCACAGGCGTTCAGGGCCCCTACACCGGACGGCTCAGCAACGAAGGCGAGCGCATCGAGCTGGCCGACAACAACGGGGCGATCATCATCTCGTTCCGGTACGACGACCAGCAGCCCTGGCCCATCGCGCCGGACGGGACAGGCCACTCGCTGATCCGCGTCCTGGCGGCCGGCGACCCGGAAGAGGGCTCGACCTGGGCCGCCAGTACACTGATCGGCGGTACGCCGGGCGCTGCGGACCAGGTCCAGACCGAGCCGGAAGACCCGACGCTTCTGACCCTCCTCGACATCGGTGATCCGGGGCGGTACTTCAAAGGGACCGAAGAACCGGCCCCAGGCCCCGGCGGACAGGCAACGACGGACTGGACCCTGATCGATTTCGACGACAACCCCGCGACAACCGACTGGGAGGACGGGCCCAGCGGTTACGGCTACAGCAGCGACCCGGCCGAACTCCAATACGTCGGCACCGTGCTCAACGATATGCGGGGCAACTACATCTCCGTGTACTCCCGCGTGCGCTTCGAGCTGACGCAGGAAGAGATCGATTCGTTCGCCCAGTTGCAGGCCGAGGTGCACTACGATGACGACTTCGTGCTTTATCTCAATGGCGTCCGCATCGCCGATTCGGGCCAGATCGAGGGCAATCCGCCCACGTTCGATCAGCCAGGCGGCCAGGCGTCGGACCCGCCGGCGGGGATCGTCGATCTGATGAGTCAACGCGAGTCACTCATCGACGGCGAGAACATATTGGCGATGCAGGCCCACAACGCGAGTCTGTCGGGCAGTTCCGACGCCTTTGGCGGCGTGATTATCCGCGCGATCATCGAAGTCCCGGAACAGGCCGACGACCCGAGCGCCCGCCTGCTGGTCAACGAAGTCCTGGCCAACAGCGACGCCGCGCCGGGGCTCGACTGGATCGAACTCTATAACCCGGGACCGGTCGCAATCGGTCTGGGCAACGTCCATCTGAGCGATCAGCGGTCCGACCTGCTCAAGTACAAGCTGCCCGACGGGCTCGTCCTGCAACCGGGCGAGTTTTTCACCGTTACTGAGGGCGAGCCGGATGGGTTGCCTTTCGCGCTGGACTCAACCGGTGAGACAGTCTATGTCACGGCGGCCTCAACCGATGCAACGCCCGTGCCGCTGCGCGTGCTCGACGCGTTTCGCTACGAAGCGACGGCGCCGGACACGACGTTTGGCCGTTGCCCTGACGGCGCCGAGAAACTCGTGATCCTCGGTGCCGCCACGCGGGAAGCGGCGAACACTTCCGAGGCGATCGGCGAGGTCGTGATCAACGAGATCATGTATCACCACTCCACGCGCGACGAACGATTCGAATACGTCGAGCTGTATAACCAGGGCACCGCGGCCATCTCCCTGGAGGGCTGGGCCTTCACCAAGGGGATCGACTACACCTTTGAAGCCGGGATGGAAATCGCCCCCGGCGGGCACCTGGTCATCGCCAAGGACCCGGACTTCCTCAGCGCCGTATACGACCACCTGGTTGTCGGGGGCAATCTGGTCGGTCCGTATTCGGGAAGTCTGAACGACCACAGCGATCATCTGCATCTGTCGCAGCCTTTGACGCAAACGAACCAGGAGACCGGTGAGGTCGAGACGACTCTGATCACCGCCGATCAAGTGACCTACTACGACGGCGGCTACTGGCCCATCTGGGCGGACGGACAGGGTGCGAGCCTGGAACTGCGCGATCCGCGCAGCGACAACGACACGCCCGACGCCTGGGCCGACAGCGACGAAAGCGGCAAGACCGAATGGCAGTCGTTCTCCTATACGATCAGCAGCAGCGATTCGCGGTATACGCACGACAACGTCTCAGTCTTCGATCTGATGCTCCTGAACCGGGGCGAGGTCCTGCTCGACGATCTCGAACTGATCATTGACGGCACGGACCGGCTGAACAACAACGGGTTCGAGAGCAGTCTGTCCTCCTGGCGCACGCTAGGCAATCACGTGCAGTCGTTTGCGACGACGAGCGATCGCCGTTCCGGCTCGCGGGCGCTGCACCTGATCGCGACCGGGCACGGCGATCCCGGGGCCAATCGGATCAACCAGTCGATTTCCAGCGTCGCCGCTCGGAACGTGACCTTCCAGGGCCAGGCCCGCTGGATAAAGGGCAGTCCCTTCCTGCTGCTGCGCACCACGCGGGACCAGTCGCCTGTGCAGCCACCGCGACCATCGCACGCCTTTGAACTGACGGTCCCCATGAATCTGGGTACGCCCGGCCAGGCGAACACGGCGCTGATTCCCAACCGCGCGCCGGATATCGTCAACGTCCGCCACGCTCCGGTGCTGCCGGCCAGCGGCGAACCGATCGTCGTTACGGCCCAGATCACGGACATCGACGGCGTGCAACTGGCGGTCCTGAACTACCGCAGCGAAGGCAGCAGCAGCTTCACGAGCGTCCCGATGGTCGATGACGGCACCGGTGACGACCCGATCGGCGGCGACGGGCTCTACACCGCCACGATTCCCGGCGTCTCCAGCGGGACGATGCGGGCATTCTACATCGAGGCCTTCGACGGGATGGCCTTTACGCGGTTCCCGCAACGACAGGCCGCCTCGGCGGAGGTCCCCGAGCGAACGTGCCTGGTGCGCGTGGGCGACACGCTGCTCAATACGCGGTTCGCCACCTATCGGGTCTGGATGTCCGAGGACGTCGTCAACACGTTCCGCTCGCGCCCGAATCTCTCGAACGAACTGCTGGACTGCACGTTCGTCTATAACGACACCGAGGTCTTTTACAACTGCCGGATTCGCCATCGCGGCAGCCCGTTCCTGCGCAGCGGATCGGGACGTTCGCCGTACCCGGGCGACCGTCACGGGTTCCGCATCGATTTCAATCCCGATCAAGCGTTCGGCGACCGCGAGGAGATCAACCTCGACGGCGGCGAAGGCGGCGGCCGTGGCCCGCTGCAGGAACGCGCGTCCTACTGGTTCTACAAGCACATGGGCCTGCAGCACTCCCGTCAGGAGTACGTCCGACTGATCATGAACGGGCGAGCGGCCTCAAACGCTTACGAGGATGTCCAGAAGATCGACGGCGACTACGTCGAGAAGTGGTTCCCGAACGACACGGACGGCTATATCCACAAGATCGACGACTACTTCGAGTACAGCTCCAACGGCACGGGGCATCGCAATCTCGACGAAGGCTTGAAGTACGATTCGCGACATCCGTTGATCAAAGAGACCTACCGATGGGGCTTCGAGAAGCGCTCGCACCGTGAGAACGACGAGTGGCAGCATCTATTCGATTTCGCCGTCGCGATGAACACGTCGTCCTCGAACTCGCGGTATGAGGAGATCATCGAGTCGGTCATCCACCCGGCCCACTTCGCGGCTGTGCTGGCGATCCGTCACGCCGTCGGCGACTGGGACAGCTACGGGTACAATCGCGGCAAGAACAACTATTTCTACTACGCCCTGCCCGAGGGCAAGTGGTATCTCTTGCCCTGGGACATTGACTTCACGCTGGGCTCGGGCAACGGGACGAGCACGAATCTGTTCGCCATGAACAGCGGCCATTTCCCTGAGGTGCACACGTTCGTCAATCACCCCAAATACAAGACCATGTATTGGGATGCACTGAGAGACATGGTCCACGGGCCCTGGCAAACGTCCTACGGGACCGACGATCCGCCGACGGCGTTCGACCGCTTCCTGGACGACGCGGCCGACGCCCTGGTCGCCGAAGGACTGGGCGACGGGCGGCGCAATCAGATCAAGCAGTTCGTGCGCAGCCGGCGCAACTACATTCTCTCCCAACTCCCGGACGAGCGGGAGGAAGAGGACGACGACAACGTCCAACGGCGCTAGAGGTGCGGCGCCGGAGGGTCAACAACGCTCGATTTCAAGGTCGCGACAGGGAACCGGCGTAGAGCACATTCAAGTGGTCGATGCGTACGGGGCCGGTCGGCGCCAGTACGATCGTATTGGGACCCTTGTCCAACAGAACGGTCTTGCGGTCCCAGGCCCAAGTGGCTGGGCCACCGGTCGTCCAGAGAATGAGATCACCGACACTCTTCCCGTTGACTCTCATCGGGCAGCCGTAGCGTCCTTCCGTGGCCGCGTAGCGCACCTCCAGAGTATACAGACCCGCTCGGGGGGCCGTGAAGGCCCACTGGAGACGGTTCTGGTCTGGGGGCTCAGCGAATTCGACATGGCCGGCCCCAGTGTATCCACTCCCATCCGTTGCAACGGCCGCCCCGCGAGAAGATGCCTGCTCGGCCTCCAGGATGTGTCCGCCGGGCGTGGCCGAAAGAGAAGCCAGTGATGGGACGCCACCGACGGCTGTGATATCGCTTAGAGCATGCCCAAAGGTCTTGCGCCAATCCACGTGACCGACGCGGTTCGTCCACAGAGGATTCTGGTACTGGCCCAGCGCCGTAGAGGCATAGAGCCGCCAATAGCGAGCGGCCTGCGTCAATTCCAAAACGGTGCGATCTTGATGCGCCTTGTCCCGAGTCTCGCGATACAGGGCCAACTTTGTCGCGCCGCGGATCTTATGGGCATAATGCTTGCCCAGGTAAGCAATCGTGCGGATGTCATCCAGCGTGTGGCGCAGCTCTTTGTCCCCACCGTGCGAGAGCCTGCTCAAGATCGCCAGGGCCTTGTCGGCGTGGGCGTGGATCTGTTCGGACACCTGGACGGGGGTCGTCCCGGCTCGCTTCTTTCCGGCGATCACGTCCTTGACGTAGTCCGGGATGGAGATGTTGTCGGTCCCTTTGTGAGGCGCCAGCGTGATGAAGCGATTGACATCATGAAATCCACTCTTCGTCTTGGCGTAGCCGGGCGTGCTCTGCGACGATTCGATGTACCACTGGAAGTCCAACGACCCCCAGTGGAACCCCGTCGTCTTGGGATAGATCATCGACGCCTCTTGCCAGGCGGTGAACAGATCGGCGCCCGAGGCAGTCGGATACCGATGCTGGAGAATCTTGACGAACCGTTCGTTGCTCAGCCTCGGGTCGTAGCCCAGCCGTCCCCAGATCATCCAGTGGTACCAGTGCTTGACGATCTCAAGCTGTCGCGGCGTCTCGGGCTCGAGACTGAGGAATTCGCGTCCCCAGATATATTGATCCGATCCATAATAGAACCCGCGTGAGACGTCGTAAGGAATGTTCTGGATGAACTCGCGGACGAAGTCGGGCGCGCCCCAGCGGAAGTAGTAGGCGTCGTCGTTGCGCAGCGTCCAGATCGTCTTGAGGTTCCCCTCCTCGGTGATGTCCTTGACGAAGCCGGGATGGTAGGGCTGAACAGTTGAACTAAAGACGTGCGCCTTGGCGTACTTGAAGCTGAAGATGAACTCGATATCCTCGTGCTCGATCACCGGCGCGAACTTGCGGGCGATGTCCTTGGCGCCGGTCATATGCTGGCGATGGATCAGGGTCATCTTACGGCCCGGCTGGGCCTTGGCGGCGTCGAGCACGCCCTGGGCATAGGTCTTGAACGCCCAGTCCTCTTTCTGCTCGAAAGTGGCCCCGTGCATGTTCTCGCCCGTGGTCAGGCCGACACCCTTCAGATCGGGATAGGTCAGGAACATCTGGGTAACACTCTTGCGGAAGTAGTCGATCGTCGTCTCGTTGTCGATCGCGTCGGTAATGCCGTACTTGCCTTCCGTGCCGTTGACAAAGATGTTCCAGGTGACGACATAGAAATCGACGTTCCGCTCCTTGCCGTACCGCATAACCTTGCGCCAGAACGCGATCTTCTCGTCGATGGTCATCGTCTTGAGCGTCTCGGTGTTGTTGACGATCTCGGGCGCATCGAAGCCGATCCCGTTGAGCGAGTAGCGCTCCTTCCACTTCACGGTGGACCGCTTGACATCCGCCAGCGCGACATCGGGATAGTCGGGGACCTTGACCAGCGACGGGAACGGGTGCAGGCTCCACAGGGAGATGTAGTTGTATCGATACCGCGCGAGGTTGTCGATATACTCCTTCCAGAAGTCGAAGCTCCACATCTGCGCGATGTTCTGCTGAGCAGCGTCACAGACATCGGTGTAGCTGGGGGTGCGCACGTCCAAGGGGCAGTTGAACTTAGTGCCGCGCATCGCCATGTAGGGATTGTGCTGAACGTCCTTGACGCCGGCCAGCCCATCGGTGCGAATGATCTCGGCGATCTCCAGTCCGCCGTACATCACGCCGGCCGGATCGGCGCCGATGACGCGGCACATCGCTCCGTCTTCTTGCAAGGACACGCGAATGCGATACCCTTCGGACTTCATAGCCCCCATTCGCTCGGTATCAGAACGGATCGAAAGCGCAATACGAATGTCGGCGCCGCTCGCGGAGGCAGTGACGTGGTGCCCTCTTTCTTGCAGGGCCGTTCGAATCTCAGCGGCCGCGAATCCGGCTTGAGGACTCTCACCCCTGCCGAGCAGAGCGACCTTGGCGGCCTGAGCAGGCAAGACAGCGATGAGACAAACAAGCACAACGAGACACCGGTGGGGCAAGCCCCACCCTACGCGTTTTGCGGACATAGTCGATTCCTTCTCTATCGGTGAACGGTGACTCCCTCCGGCGCATCGATAGTGCTCTGTATACTCCCGTCGCTTTTCCTGACATGGCGAACCTTGATGACGCCCATGGGTGTCGGGAATGTCCCTTCGGCCCAGTCGAGGTCACCCAGGTGCGGCTCGATCTTCACGGCGCGGCAACCCGGCTCGAGAACCTTGACGCCCAGCACGTGCGTGCTGAGCCACGCGGTCGGGCCGGATGCCCAACCGTGACAGAGACTGTGTCGAAACCCCTTGTAGCAGTGATTGCCGAAGTCGCCGTGGATGTCCTTCTTGCCCTCGGGAACGAGTTCGTCGATGCGTCCGGCGTTCTTCGTCCATTGCAGGTCGAAGTCCTCCCAGAACGTCGTCGCGCCCAGATCGAGCATCGCGCCCCAGTATTGTCGGATGCAGTCCATCGCGCCCTGGTAGTCCCCCGCCAGCGCCCTGCCCTCCAGGACGTAATAGCCGTAGAACGTGCTCATCCGCTGGGGGCCGTCGACCGCCAGAACATCGCGATTCAGCTTGCCCGCATCGTCCAGCCCCGCCAGCGCCATCAGCGCCGCGGCCTGCTTGCTGTTCGCCGGATCGGGTGTGTGTCTTCTGAGTTTCTCGACCGCCTCCAGACAGATCGATTTCGTCGCGTCTTCGTCCAGCACATCACAGAGTTCCGCACCGGCCCCCAGGGTCATCACCAGCAACGAATGAAGGCCGGCGTGGATGGCCGGCTTGTTCCCCGACGTCGGCCAATCCAGGAAACGTCCAGGCGGCAGTGTCTCCCGATGGTCGGGACCAACGCATCGCGCCAACTGAGCAAGCAGGCCGGTCAGGTAGGGACGCTGCTGCCGCAGATAAGCCACGTCACCGGTCTGCAGATACCACGAATGATGGATCAGGACCCACCACATCGAATACGAACTGATCCCGTTCATCCACTTGGGCAAGGGTGTTTCGCCGCGGATCAGGTCCAGGCTGCGCGGGATGATGTCGCAATTGCCGAACACCGAATAGATGCTCATCGCCTCCGGGTGCATGTCGCCGATCCAGACGAGCCGATCGCGCTTGATTCCGTCCCAGAGATAGTCCTGCATGTTCAGATGGACGGTGTACGCGCCGGTGCTCCAGATGCGGTTGAGCCGTTCGTCACTGCAGCGGAACGACCCTTTGTACTCGAGGTCGCGATAGATGAAGATCGCCCGGACGGACTTCAGTTGTACGAAGCTGTCTTCATCTTCCAGATCGATCCGCACGAAACGAAACCCCGTGTTGCCGATCTCCGCCGTCCCCAGCCAGGGCACGAGCACGCTCTGATCACGGATCGCATGGTCGTTGGTCGTGTTCTTGGCGCCGCCGAACTCGGCCATCGCCTCACTGGCGGACTCGCCGAACCGGACACGCAGTCGAACGGGCTTGTTGTCCTTGGTGTGCCAGACCATGATCTGCACGCCGCCGTGCAATTCCTTACCGAAATCCAGCAGCAACGCCGACTTGCCCTTCCTGCTGTCAAGCACGCAGGGCCGGGAAGCGCCCAGCGTCACTTGCCCCGAACGCTGCTCCAGAAGAGTCTCGGAGTCCTGCACCCCTTGGCCCGGCGTACGCCAGAGGACGCGCGTGGGCAGAATGTACGTTCGGACGCGCGGATCGACCGTGGCGCGTGCCTTCATGCCCGCATCGGCGATGGGAAGAGGCAGTTCCGTAACAGCGGCGCTGCAAATCGAGCTTGCCGCCAGCAAGGAACATATCAGACTCATGGCGTACTTCATTGTGACCTCCGGAACCTGTAGTTGAAGCGCCGATTCGGCGCGCTGTCGCCGTGAATCGAGAACTCAATAATATCGTCAAGCTTCTGGATGTTGTCGGCCCAGTGAAAATCGAACGCGATCTCACCGTCGGCAAGGCCGAGGGCCGAGCGAGGCACGGCGATCTCCATCTGGTTGCCCTTGCAACAGAACTCGACAACCGCGGCCGTCTCCCATCGCCCTTCAGTGAAGCGATGGAGGCTCGTCTGTCGGGCATCGAGGACCTCCGCGTTGATGCGGTAGTCGTACCCATTCCAACCGGTGGCGCTATCCCGATCGGCATCGACAAACAGGAGCATCCAGTTCTCATCGGAATGGGCCGTCAGGGGTTGACTGGTCGCGACGTAGAAGCAGACATTGCTCGCATCGACAGCGACTTTGGATGTAACGATGTCATTTCGCCCTGTTCTGTTGACATAGCGGCCGGCCCGGCCCCAGCCGATCTCGTCGCGGTGTTCCGTGTCACCCTTCGTATCGCGGAACTCGGGCCCAACGACGCGCCAGTCATCGAATCGCCCATCGATCGTGATCGCATAGTCGCGCCGGGCGCTGAGCGGCTGGCGCACGCCCTTGTAGCGGCGGATATACGAGATCATCTGATAGTAGTAGCTATCGGTGTGCCCACCCTTCATCGGCTCGATGTCACGGTTGTACTCCTGGTTGTAGGCATCGACGAAATACGACTGACCCGGCTCTAAAGGACGCCCCAGGAGGTGTCCAGCGCCCTTGCCTTTCTCCTTGATGAAGCGCTGCGCCACCCATTCGTTCCAGCCGGTAATGAAGACGAACTCGGGATCGATCTTCAGGGCGCGTTCCCACTGCTCGGTGAAGTAGAGGCCCGAAGCTTCGGTGCCGGTCTGTCCATACGCATTCGTCTCCGGCTGCTTACCGTCCTGATGACTGCGCCCGATATTGGAGACTGGGTGCTGGGCGACGCTGACGGCCATTTCCTCCGGCCGATCCGGCGCTTCGTGCCAACCGTAGCGCTCCAGCGAATGGTCCAGCCAGTGCCAGGTGTCCTTGCCGTGCGTCCAGGCCCAGCAGTCACGAATCGTGAAGAACGAGCCAATCTCCTCGGGCAGATCATCCACCCCGCCCAGAATCAGCGGCTTTCCCTTCCAGGTGAACCACAGCTCGGGATACAGCTTCTTGGCGTAGAAGTCGCGATACAGCGTCTCGATGGTCCGCCGGGCGCTCGAATGGGCCAGGAAGCAAATCTGCGGCGTGCGGTGGCCTTCCCGCCGCAACTGACGGTAGATCTCACAGAGTTTCAGGTACACCTTCTCGTACGTGAAGGCGTTGGTGACATCGAAGATCAGGACATCGATCCCGGCGTCGCTGAGCATGGAGGCGTGCTTGCGAATGATATACTCACTGTCGGACAGATAATACCCCAGTTCCGATTGCCCCCAATGATGGAAGGCGCCGGGAGGGCCCCAGGCGGGATCGTTGGGATCGTCTTGCAGCAATTTCGTGATATCGAACGGACCGCCCGTGCCATGCTGGCCCAGCCAAAGGAAATAGAAGATACCCACCGTGCGATTCTCACGCACAGGGCCGCACGCCTCGTAGTTGGGAAGCGCCCTACCCAGGGCGTCCGTCGCCACCCAGGTGTCGCTCATCAGATCGCGCGGCGCCCCGGCCGAGACGCCGGCCGCCAGCAGCATCAATGCACATAGCGTCTTGAGCAAGAAGTCCCCCTCTCGATCTCCGTCTAGGTCAACTTAAGGACCAGAATGTAGAGAACGCGCAGCGCCATGAGCAATACAACAACGAGACCCAATCCGCCGAGGATATTGTGGATCAGCCGGTTGCGCTTGTCACCCATGATGTCTTTACGGTTGGCCAGCCAGAGGATGGCGGCCGCCATCAACGGATTGCCCGTCACTGTCAGGGCCTGGCCGAACACGATGGCGTCGACCTTCTCGATCCGCGTGTGCAGCACGATCATCGCCATCCCCATGCCGACCAGCAGCACGAGCACGGTGAACCACCGGGACCAGCGGTCGCTGAGTTTGGCCGGCTTGCCCACCCCATCGGCCAGAATGCTGCCGCCGATCATGGAGTTGATAACGAAGGGGTTCATCGCCACCGCGAGCAGACCCACGCAGAACAGGATATGGGTCGCCGGGCCCAACAGCGGCTGAAGCTGTATGGCCAAAGCGCCGATGTTGTCCGCGGGTTTGCCTTGAAGGGAGGCCGCGCCGGTGATCATGATGATGGCGCTGACGCCGGTCAGCACCGTCACCCCCGCGATCGAATCGCCAATCCCGTTGCGATAATCCGCAAGCTTCCACCCCTTCTCCCGCACCAGGTTGCCCTGATAGAACGCCCCGGCCACCGAGAATGTGGTCCCGAGCAACGAGGCGATCAATATCATGGGATCGACGATCCCCGTATCAGTGCGTGAAGGCAAGCCTAACGAAACGCCTTCGGGAAGACTGGGAACGAGCCCACCGAAGAGCGCGCCGAGGTTGGGCTTGATGACGAACAGATTGACCAGAAACGAAACGAGAATGAGCGCGACCATGACCTTCATGATGCGTTCGAGACCCCGATAGACTCGCCGCAGGGCGAAGACACCGCCAATGACCAACGCGTTGAAGGCAAGCAACACACCGGTATCGATGAAACTGCGCGTGCGCTCGCTCATCTGGGCCGGATCGCCAAATAGGCGAGCGACCCCGAGCGTGTCGAACGCGGCCGCCACCGCGAGGTTGTTGGAGAACTGAAACGACGTGCAGATCAGACACAGGTTGATCCCGATGATAGCCGCGACGGGACGACCCAGTCGCTGGGCGATCAGCGTGCATGGGGTCGCGCCGCCGACGACCCCGATGCGGGCGGCTGTGGTCATGTACGTCCCCATCAGAACGCCGGTCAGCAGGAGCAACCAAAGCAACTGATAGCCGTGCGTGGCGCCGATCTTCGAACTGATCAGCAGACTGCCCGGACCAAACACGACGCAGGCGGTGATCAGTGCCGGCCCGATGGATCGCCACCACGGAGTTTTTGGCTGAGACTCGCGATCTGATTCGCCCATGGGATTCCTTTCTCACTTGTGACCGAGAATCTGACGCACGGTTACACCTGTTCCGGCACCACGAAGGGCGCGCGATAGTCGCGCCGGACGAGTTGATTCGCCTCGTCGGCCAGTTCACCCGTGAATCGTTCGGCGCGCGGGTCCATCGTCAACCAGGGACCAAGCATGCGCGGTGTCTGCTCCACATCGACGCCGTTCACCAGAAGATGTTCCTGCATCCGCTCGAAGGTCTCGGCCATCCCCTTGGCGCCCTGGAGGCGTTCGACGATTCTCTTGCGCGACGCCGCCTGACCCAGACGGTGCGACACGTTGCCCATATGACAC
Organism: Sedimentisphaerales bacterium; assembly: GCA_028277585.1. Lineage (GTDB taxonomy): Bacteria > Planctomycetota > Phycisphaerae > Sedimentisphaerales > Anaerobacaceae > Anaerobaca. The sequence goes on along the minus strand of JANQFY010000394.1, from coordinate 5,143 downwards.
AAAGCGCTGGAGAGGTGTCCGTCCAGAACATCGGCGTTGAGGTCGCTGCTCTTGCGGCTGCGCACCGCCTTGATGAAGTTCGCGTGGTGCCCCGCGCCCCCGGTGCGTACGAACTGCTTGATTTTCTTGCCGTCGTTGTCGTAGGCCCAACCGCCGACGAAGTAGCCGCCCTCGCAGTGGACGACCGTCCCGGCCTGCGTGCCACGGTAGTAGTCCATCGCCGAGGACCCGCGTTTCCTGGGCAGGCCGCGCAGTTCGAAGATGATCGGCGCCGGCTGGTAGTCCAGGTATAGGATCTGCGTATTGGGCGTTTCTCCATCGTCGTCGTAGCCCAGGCGGCCGCCGACAGACACCACGCGCGGCACCAACTCCTGGGCGCCGATCGCCCAGCGACAGATGTCCATGAAATGAATGCCGTTGTTGCCCATGTCGCCATTGCCGGTCGGCCAGACCCAATGCCAGTCGTAGTGCAGATTCTTGCGCGTCAGAGGTTCCTTCGGCGCCGGACCGGACCACAAGTCGTAGTCCACGGTCTTGGGGATCGGCTGGGGCCCGTTGACCTTCCCGATACTGCCCCGCCGCACATAGACAATGCCCCGCGCCAGCGTGATCTTGCCCAGATGCCCCTCATTGAGGTACGCGAGCGCTTCCTGCAGTCCCGTGTCGGAGCGTCGTTGGGTACCGCTCTGCACGATGCGCCCATACTTGCGGGCGGCCTTGACCATCTGCCGGCCCTCCCAGATATTGTGGGAGACAGGCTTTTCGACGTAGACGTCCTTGCCCGCCTGGCAGGCCCAGACCGTCACCAGGGCGTGCCAGTGATTAGGCGTCGCCGTTATCACCGCATCGGTATTCTTGTCGTCGAGCAGCTTGCGGTAATCCGCATACGTATCGACGCGTTCGTTGCGATCCTTGAACTTCTTCGCCTCGCGGTCCACGAACGCACTGTCGGCGTCGCAGATCGCGACCACCCGGACGCCCGGAATCTTGCTGAACCACTTGATGTGATTGCTCCCCTGCCCGCGAATTCCGACCACCGCGACCCGGATGTCATCGTTGGCCCCTCGGGCGCGGGAGAATGGCATTGCCAGTGACATGCCCGCCGCCAGCGAGCCGGTGAGAAACTTTCTTCGAGTGGTGATTGCCATCATGAACTCCTCTGCTTCAACCACATTCGCAGCATGGACAGATCCTTCCGCATCGCATCCATCACGCGCCGGTCGTCTATCGTCAACTGCTTCCTGCCATGCTCGGCCCCGCCCAGCGGGTACTCAAGATGCAGGGAAAACGGCGCCGCGATCTTCTGGCGATCCAGCACCGAGAAGTACTTCTCGAAGTCCACCATCCCATCACCCAGAGGGCAGTTCATCAGCTTCCATCGATCCTGCGCGTGCGTCCAGAGGAAGTCCTTGGCGACGAGCGTATTGATGTGGGGCGCGAGAAGTCGCAACGTCGTGGGCCAGGCTGTGCCGCCCTCAACGGTGGCATGGCGGATGTCGTATTGGCAACCGATCCAGCGCCGGTCACAGTCTTTCAGAAGCTGATACAGGTCCCAGAGCGGTGCGCCGACATATCCGTTGCCCGCGTGGTTCTGATAGGAGCCGGCAACTCCATAGTGTTCATTCATCGCCGCCAGGTCCCGCAACTGCGGCCGGATCTCGTCCAGGGCGGCCGGGACGCTCTTGGCCGGATCGTAACGGTAGTAGCCCATGCGATAGTAGCGCACGCCAAGCCGACCGGCCGTCTTGAGAATCGCCCTGGTCCGCGGGTCACGCGGGTCGGTGACAGCGGTCGTCATCATCTCCACCCTGATTCCCACTTGCCGCACCGCCTCGACCGCTCTGGGCAAGTCCTCTTCCACGCGGTCGGGGGACACGTGCCCGCCGGGTCGAACCGTCAGATCGACCCCGTCGAAACCGATCTGGGCGGCGGTCTGAGCCATCGGCTGATAATCGAGCCACTGAAGGTGTTTGGAGAAGACGTGGACGCCCTGGGAGCGACGTTCCTGGCTCGAAGCCGCCAATTGGCGCGACAACGGGCCGAGCAGCGCCAGCGAAGCTATGGAAGCGGCGCTGGCCGAAAGGAAGTGGCGTCGTGAGCGCTTCGCCGGACTTGCCATCACGAGACTGTCTCCAATAGAATTCCGCATTGCCGCCAGCATCTTAGCAGGGCGCCACCCGATCCGCAAGCGTACGAATCCCGTGGTTTTGCGACACGTGAGGACGACGCGATTGAGCTTCGTTCCGATCCGGCGAGCGCAGGTCAACGATAGAGCTGTCGGCTCAACGCCATGACCTGGTCCACATTCGTCTTGTCGATGATCGCCGCACCGGCGTCGATGTCGGAGGGCATGATGCCGTAGCGCAGATACAGAACCAGTTGCATCACAGGATAGAACCCCTGAATGTAGGGCTGCTGATCGACGGTGCAGCGGATGTGCCCTTCCCGGATCAGGCGCAAGGTGGTCGGTGACATATCGAACCCGGCCGAGAAGTATCCCTGGTCCGGAAAATGCTCCTCGATCGCCCGGCCGGCCGCTTCCGTATCGGATTGACCCGTCCCGAGGACGACGCGAATGTCGGGATGAGCGTTCAGAGCTTCGGCGATCACGTCGGCGCCAGCGACGGGGTCGTTGCCACTGATGATCACGGTCCAGCGCACGTTCTTGGCCTTGAGAACCGCCTGCTCGCCCGCCAGGCGATCCTCCAGCGCCGAGACCCCTTCGTCGTGCATAGTCATCAGAATGTGGGCGCCGTCCGGGATGTGGGGCGCCAGATGCCTGGCAAGTGCCTCGCCCGCGTCATAGAGGCGCTGGTTAACGCTGCTCAGACGGGCGTTCGGACTGGCGTGATCGTCCACGTTGAAACCCACGACGGGAACGCCCTGGTCGATGGTCTCCTGAATCACCGTGTCGAAGGCTTCGGGATCGATGATGTTAACGGCGATACCATCGTAGCCATCGGCGACTGCCTGGCGAACCATCTGAGCCTGCGCCGCCACGTCCACTCCCTCGGTCCCCAGGAAGTCGCACTGGACTCCCATCATCGCGGCTGCATCGTTCATGCCCTTCTTCACGGGACCAAAGAACTTTCCCTCGACTGCACATGTCACAAACGCCAGACGCAGAGGCTTTTCAGTTGCCCCCCTGTCGGGTCGTGCCGCACAACCGAAGAGCCAGAGCAGCGTGAGAAGCGATGCGAGTTTCAGCAGTCCAGGGAATCTCATGTCCGGCGCCTTTCTCATGCAAAGATCCAGTAGCAGATCGCCATGGCGATGACGAGCAACACGGCCAGAATGCGCAGATCGAACAGGCCGCTAGCCGGTTTCTCTGTGATGACCGCCAGGGGGTTCTTCCAACAGTAGCGCTCGACCTGTGCCGGATCGGGCGGCGACGTCACCAGGCTTACCCCAACGAGTACAGCGCTGCAGATCCCAAAGAGAATGCCGGCCTGCAACATGAACGGCATGCCCAACGTACGGGTGAACAGTTGTCGGGCGGCGCCGTCGCTTTCGAATCCGAGGACGTATCCCGAGACGGCCGGGAAATCCAATACAAAGACGACGGCTCCCAAGAGAAATCCGAAGATCAGCGTCGCCAGGGCTCCCGAGGAACTCGCCCGCCGCCAGAAGATACCCCATATGAACACGGCGCTGATGGGCGGCGCCAGAACGGAGATCATTTGATTGATGCCTTTGAAAATGCCCCCGAATCGTTCGCCCTGCGTGGACCAGAGCATCGCCAGAACCATGACGACCACCGCCGTGACCTGTCCGACCCGCACGAGGGTCTGATCCTTCGTGGCTGGTCGCGTGCGTTTGACAATATCGATGCTGACCAGTGTCGCCGTCGAGTTCAGGGCGCCCGCCACGGTGCTCATCAGCGCCGCCAGCAACCCCGCGATGACCAGCCCCTGCAAACCGATCGGAAGAAGCCCCCGGATCAGCTCGATGAGGGCCTTGTCCCCGTTGTCACCCACCCTGTCGCGGAACAGCACGTAGCAGAACACGCCGGGCAGAATCATCACCAGCGGCGTCAGAATCTTGATGAAGCCGCAGAAGACCGGGCCCACCTGCGCATCCCGCTCGCTTTTGGCGCCGAGCACGCGTTGGACGATGGTCTGGTCGGCACACCAGTACCAGACACCGATCACCGGATAGCCAATGACCATGTAGTACCAGGCATAGGGCCCTTCCTGACGAATCACACTGAGTTGCCCCGGCTTGACCGCCTGGCGCAGGGCTCCCAGACTGTGGATATCCGCGTCTCGACCCAGTGCGACGATGCCGAACGCCGTCACCGCGACGGCCCCGACCAGTAGCAGGATCGTCTGGATCGACTCAGTGACAACGACCGCTTTCAAGCCGCCGGTGACGGTGTAGATCACGGTCAGGAGCGAAACCAGAACGATCGACCATACAATGGGAACATCGACGAAGTTCTGCACCATCACCGCGCCGGCGTAGAGCGAGACACCGATGTGGATGAACAGAGCGCCGAAGACCGCCATGACAGCCAGGGCCGTCCGTGAACCCGGGCCGTACCGGCCTTCAAGATACTCGGGCAAGGTGGAGATCTTCGTGCGGAAGTAGAACGGGGCAAAGACCAGTCCGAGCAGGATCAGCAGGAACGGCGCCATCCATTCGAAATTCCCCACGACCATGCCGTCGCTGTATCCGGAGGACGCCAGGCCGATCAGATGGACGGTTGAAATGTTTGTCGCAAATAGCGCCAGCCCGACGGTGCCCCAGCCCAGTGACCGACTGGCGAGGAAGTAACCGGTACTCGTTTCCGTCTGGCGCCGCCCGACAATCACGCCGATACCGGTGATGCCAAGCAGGTATCCCACCACGATCGTCAGATCGACCCAACTGATCTCCATCCATGTCTCCCCACCAATCAGGACTCCATTCAGCCGCCGAATTCCGTGACGGCGTCGAGCATCGCAACCACGTTCTCCGGCGGCACTTCGGGCAGGATGTTGTGCACCGGGTTGAAGACGAATCCGCCGCCGGGGCTGAGAATCTCCAAACGCTCGCGCACATGGTCTTTCACCTCTTGCGGCGTGGCGCGATTCAGCACGTGACGCGTGTCACACCCACCCGCCCAGAAGGTGATATCAGCGCCGAACTCGTCTTTCAGTCG
>JANQFY010000386.1 GCA_028277585.1 Sedimentisphaerales bacterium | reverse complement strand
GCCGTTGCCCACCCACAAGAACGGCACAACCTGATGCGCAGTCAGAATGGATGGAGGCATTGTCTTGCGTTTGGCTTTCGGTTCAGTGGGCTCGGCCTGCTCGTCCGACTGAACGACCTCGGTAGGCTTCGAGGGTCGCCCCTGACGGTCGTGCATGACGTTCAGGAAATTGGGCATCTGGGTCAGGAGGATGAAGGTGAATGTCACACCTGCGATGACGGCGCGGCGGCGGCGCGGGTTCGACATGAGTGTGACCAACCAGCCGCGGAGGCAATAGGTCCAGGCGGTAATCATGAAGACAAACCCCAACACCAGCGGCGCCATCAGTAGCATGGCCGGACCGCGCCCAAAGGTCAGGCCGAGAGTCAGGCCCAGTAGACCCGGAACGAAAAGAATGATGCTGGGCGTTACGTGTGAAGCGAAGTAGTTGATGAAGAAGATGTCTTTGAGAGCGACAGGCAAGTGCAGCATGCGACCGATATCGATGACCTCAGAGCGCTGAATCTCCGAGACGATTCCGACCATCCAGAAGAAAAGGAATACGAGGATGGGCAGGTCCAGAGCAACGAGCAAGACATGAGGAGACGCCGAGTCCAGAACGAACGCGCCGATCAGCAAACCGACGACCGAACCAACACCTCCGATGATGCATCCGGCGACAAGCATGACGATCGACAGCACGGCGTTGATCGAGCCACCGCGCGACCATTGGTTGCGCGTCAGTCGCCAGCGCAGCCAGAGGATCGTGCGGAGATGACCCGTGTTCATCTAGCCCTCCAGCCAACTGAGTTGCTGATGCTCGACCTCGTCGTCCCCGACGGCCTCCAGGAAGCGTTCTTCGAGCGAACCGGCCTGCTGGATCTCGGCCATCGTGCCCTGGTGAACGAGCTTGCCCTGGGCGATGATCCCGACGTCCGTACAGAGCCGCTCTACGATCTCCAGAACGTGCGACGTCAGGAAGACCGTCGCGCCGCGTTCGACGCAGCGCTTCAGCGTATCACGCAGGACCCGTGATGAGACGGCATCGACACCTTCGAACGGCTCATCGAGGAACAGTAGATCGGGATTGGGGATCAACGCGGCCGCCAGCGTTAGCTTCTTCTTCATCCCATGCGAGTATTCGAGGGTCAGCTTCTCTTCCTCGTGGTCCAGATCCATCATCGCCAGCAACTCTTCGCTGCGCTCCCGCACGATCTCCAGGGGCAACTCGTACATGCGACCGATGAAGGTCAGGTACTCCCGGGCCGTCAGGTTGTCGAACAGCGCGAGGTTCTCAGGGACCACACCAATCCGCCGCTTCACCTCGCGGGCCCGTTCCGAGTCGGAGGTGTCTTCGCCTAGAATCTGAACTGCGCCGCGGCTCGGCGCTAAGAGCCCGGTGAGCATCTTGATCGTGGTGGATTTGCCGGCGCCGTTGGGGCCAAGAAAGCCATAGAAAGTCCCCGTCTCGACCCGCAAATCGAGACCATCGACGGCACAGAGATCGCCGAAGTGACGTGTCAGCCCGTTGGTTTCAATCGCCAGCGCCATATGGTTCTGGAGTCTACGGCCGGCGTTAAGGAAAAGCAAGACCTTTCCCGTGCGATGTCACATCACAAAGCCGCCCCGATCGGCGCTAGGCGCTGGCCTGACCGACGAAGGGGGACAAAGCACGAAGACGCTCGATGATCTGAGGCATCTTCTCGATGGTGAAATCGACCTCTTCTTCCGTGTTGTACCGGCTGAGGCTGTAGCGGATCGAGCCATGGGCGGCGGTGAACGGTACGCCCATCGCGCGCAGGACGTGGGAGGGCTCCAGAGAGCCCGACGTACAGGCCGAACCGCTGCTGGCGCAGATCCCGAACTGATCGAGCATCAGCAGAATCGCTTCGCCCTCGATGTACTCGAAACTGATGTTCGTCGTATTGGGCAAGCGATGGTCGGGGTCTCCATTGATGCTACTGTCGGGGCAGCTCTTGAGGATCCCCGCCTCCAACTTATCGCGCAGGGCCTTGACGCGGGTGTTCTCGTCTTCCATCCCGTCGGCGGCCAACTCACAGGCCTTGCCGATCGCGACGATGCCCGCGACGTTCTCGGTGCCCGCCCGGCGACCGCTCTCCTGGTGCCCTCCGAGCAGGAAGGGCGCCAGGCGCGTGCCCTTCTTGATGTACAGCACGCCCACGCCCTTGGGCGCGTGGAGCTTGTGACCTGAGAGACTGAGCAGATTGATAGGACTGTCCGAGAGCTTCAGCGGCACCTTGCCCACAATCTGAACCGCGTCGGTGTGGAAAGGGATTCCCCGATCGGTCACCATCTGGGCGATCCGCTCGGTGGGAAAGACCGTGCCGGTCTCGTTGTTGGCGGACATGATGCTGACCAGCGCCGTATCGTCATCCAGATCGGCTTCCAGTTCGTCCAGATCGAGCCGGCCCTGCTTGTCGACACCCAGTTCGATGACCTCATAGCCCCGATTCTCCAGATCGCGGCAGACGGTCAGGACCGCCGGGTGTTCGACGCGGGTCGTGATGACCTTGCGCTTGTGCGGGACGGCGGCCAGCGTGCCGTGGATGGCGGCGCTGTCGCTTTCGGTGCCGCAACTGGTGAAGACGATTTCGCCGGGATGACAGCCCAGCAGATTCGCCACCTGCTCGCGGGCCTCGCGAATCTTGACGCCCACCTGCCCTCCGAACGTGTGCATACTGGAGGGGTTGCCGTACAGATCGCAAAGGTACGGGCGCATCGCCTCAAAGACTTCGTCGGCCACCTTCGTCGTGGCGTTGTTGTCGAAATAGATCACCTTCATGGCTTACCCCTAACGAAAGATCAAAATGCAAGACGCAAAATGCAAAACTATGGAAGTCATCGCCGCGACGCGGCGATTCCGCAATTTTGATCTTTCATTTTTGATCTTTGCCCTGTTTATCCCTTGTGCACGTGCCCCTCTTCCACGGAATCCTTGTCTTCCTCGACGTAGATGTCGTCCGAGACAAACTCCCGCAGCTTGGTTTCCACCACATCCTTCATCGTGAACTCGGCCAGATGGCACTGGGCGCACATGCCGCGAAACGCCACGGTGACCTTATCGCCCTCGATATCGATCAGTTCGATGTTGCCCCCATGAGCGCGGAGGGCCGGACGCACCTGCTCGTTGATCGTCTGCTGGACCAACTGCATCTTCTGGATATTGGTCAGCTTCTTGCCGGTCCGTGGAGTCGGCGGAATCGCTGCCTTGACCTTCTCGCCCTGAATGCGGGCGATGAGTTTCTCGATCTCGCCGTGACAGCCGCCGCAACCGCCGCCAGCCTTGCAGTAGTTCGTGACCTGCTCGACCGTGGTCAGATCGTTCTCACGAACGACGCGTTCGATCTCCGTTTCGGTCACGCCGAAACAGGTGCAGACCACGTGCCCTTCCAGTTCATGCTTCTCGGCGCTGCCGCCGCGGTAGTTCTCCACCGCCGCCTCCAGGGCTTCACGCCCCATCACCGAACAGTGCATCTTCTGCTCGGGCAGCCCGCCCAGGACGTCAGCGATGTCCTTGTTCGTGACCTGCATCGCCTCCTCAAGGGTCTTGCCCTTGATCAGCTCGGTCAGAACCGAAGAGGTCGCGATGGCGCTGGCGCAGCCGAACGTCTTGAACTTGGCGTCCTCAATACGCCCATCCTTGTCGAGCTTGAACGTCAACTTCAGCGCGTCGCCGCAGGCCAACGAGCCAACCTCGCCGACCCCGTCGGCATTCTCGATCTCCCCAACGTTTCTGGGGTTGAAGAAATGATCCCTGACTTTGTCTGTGTATTCCCACATGGTAGTTCTGAGTCCTTAGTAGCGGTAGGATGGGCAACTCGCTTGCCCATGCTGGTCTGGCCTCCAGGCCGACCATCCGCATGGGCAACAGAAGTTGCCCATCCTACAGGTCTAAACACTAACCTTCAGCGCTTGTTCGAAATCGCTGATGATATCATCGATATGCTCGGTGCCCACGGAGACACGGATGTAATCCGGAGTCACGCCCGCTGCCATCTGTTCCTCGTCGGTCAACTGCTGGTGTGTCGTACTGGACGGGTGGATCACCAGCGTCTTGCTGTCGCCGATATTGGCCAGATGGCTCGCCAGCTTGACGTTGTTGACGAACTTGACGCCGGCGTCTTTGCCTCCCTTGGCGCCGAAACCGAGAATCGCTCCCTGTCCGGCCGGCATGTACTTCTGCGCCAGGGCATAGTTCGCGTGCGACGCGAGCCCCGGATAGTTCACCCAACTGACCTGCGGGTGCTTCTCCAGCCACTGCGCCAACTTCAGCGCGTTTTCGCTGTGCCGGGGCATCCGCAGGTGCACGGTCTCGAGCCCCTGGAGAAACAGGAACGCATTGAACGGCGACATGCAGGCGCCCGTATCCCGCAGGACCGTGACGCGGGCCTTGAGGATATACGCCAATCCCCCGAAGCTCTCGACGTACTGAACGCCATGATAGCTCGGATCGGGCTGAGTCAGTTCGGGGTACCGCCCGTTGGCCCAGTTGAAGGAACCGGCGTCGATGATCGCGCCACCAATACTGTTGCCATGCCCACCGATGAACTTGGTGCAACTGTGGACGACCACGTCGATCCCATGCTCGATGGGCCGGAACAGAATGGGCGTCATGACGGTGTTGTCGCAGATCACCGGCACACCGGCCGCATGGGCGACCTTCGCGACCTGGGCATAGTCGAGCACATCATTCTTCGGATTACCCACGCTCTCGATGTAGACCAATCTCGTGTTGTCCTTGATCGCCTTGGCGACGTTGTCCGGATCGCTCGCGTCGACAAACGTCACATCAATGCCAAGCTTGGGCAACGTGTGGGAGAACAGAGTTACGGTCCCGCCGTAGAGCGTGCTCGAAGAAACAATGTGCTGGCCAGACCCACAGATATTCAGAATGGCGGCAGTAATGGCGCCCATGCCCGAACTGAAGCACAACCCCGCGACGCCCCCTTCCAGAGCAGCCAGTCGCTTCTCCAGCACATCTGTCGTCGGGTTCATGATCCGCGTGTAGATATTGCCGAACTCCTGCAGCGCGAAGAGCCGAGCCGCATGGTCGGTATCGTTGAAGCAATAACTGCTCGTCTGGTAAATCGGTACCGCCCGGCTATGGGTATCGGCGTCGACCTCGTGTCCCCCGTGCAACGCAACTGTCTCAGGATGATACTGTGGCTGCTCCATCGCTGTGACCCCTTGATTGGAATGCTTCGATGCGAAGCGTTGTCATTATGGAAGTACTTCCACCATCCGGTCGAGTGACCTCCTGGCTTTGGCCGCGATCTCTGGTGGTACGGTGACTTCGTACTGCAGGTTCTCCAGAGCAGCGAGAAGCTTGTCCAGGGTGGTCTTCTTCATGTTGGGGCACACGCCGCGCAGGCTGGCCGGTATGAACTCCGCATCGGGCCGAACCTTCTTGAGCGGATGAATAATGCCAATCTCCGTGGCGATGATGAACTGTTTGGCGCTGCTGGTCTCGATAAACTTGAGCATCTGTCCCGTGCTGAGCAATTCGTCCGCCAGGTCCTTGACCGGCTCGGAACACTCCGGATGCGCCAGGACCACCGCCTCTGGATGCGTCCGGCGCGCTTCCTTGACGTCATCCTCACCGATGAAGACGTGCGTCGAGCAGTAGCCGGGCCAGAGCACCATGTCGCGACCGGTCTGCTCCTGGACAAAACGGCCCAGGTGCTGATCGGGAACGAAGAGGATCCTCTTGTCGGCCGGCAAAGAGCGCACCACTTCAACCGCGTTGGCGCTGGTGCAGCAGTAATCGCTCTCGGCTTTGACTTCGGCCGTGCTGTTGACATAACAAACCACCAGCGCATCCGGATGCTGGCTTTTCAGATCGCGCAACTGCTCGGCAGTGATCATATCGGCCATCGGGCAACCGGCGGTCGGCTCCGGCATGAGGACCGTCTTGTCGGGCGAGAGGATCACGGCGGTTTCGGCCATGAAGCGAACGCCGCAGAAGACGATCACATCCGCTTCGGTCTGAGACGCCTG
>JANQFY010000385.1 GCA_028277585.1 Sedimentisphaerales bacterium | reverse complement strand
CCGGACCGCTGATGTTCCAGGGAAACCACGGCCCCGTGGCTTACCGCAACATCATTGTAAAGCCCTTTTAGGAGAGAGGTTAGATAATACGTAATGGCTGTGCCGCACGCCCGAGGGGCCCCTGGGCCGGCGTCAAAAAACGGATGAGTTTCCTTGACAGAAGGCGTGCCCATTGCCATAATAACCGGCTGCATTTTGCCGGTTTAGTGCCAATCGACAGAGTACCTTTTTGGAGATAATAAGGTTAAAATGAGCGATCAGAAGACAACAAAAGGTATGGACCGACGCAGTTTCCTCCAGTCGACGGCAGCCGTCGGCGCCGGGCTGGCTGTGGTCCCGAACGTGTTCGCGCAAACCGGCGGCAAGAAGCCTGACGACATCAATATCGCCCTGCTGGGCGCCGGCGCTCAGGGCCAGGTCCTGATGCAAGCGATGCTGAAGATCCCGGGCGTCCGCTTCAAAGCGGTCTGCGACATCTGGGAAAGCTACAACCAGCGCCGCGTCTCGCGCCTCCTGAAGCGGTACGGGCACGAGAACAACACGTACGTGGACTACAAGGAGATGTTGGACAAGGAGAAGGACAACATCGACGCGGTCGTGATCGCCACGCCGGACTTCTGGCACGCTGAGCACGCCATCGCCTGTATGGAAGCCGGCCTCCACGTCTACTGCGAGAAGGAAATGTCCAACGACCTGGCCAAGGCCAAGCAGATGGTCGAGACCCAGAAGAAGACGGGCAAGCTCCTGCAGATCGGTCACCAGCGACGCAGCAATCCGCGTTATCTGCACTGCTACGACAAGCTCATCAAGCAGGCCGACATCCTGGGCCGCATCACGACGGTCAACGGCCAGTGGAACCGCGGCGCTCGCGAGCCGCTGGGCTACCCGGCCAAGGCCGCCATCCCGGCCGACGTGCTCGGCCAGTACGGCTTCGAGACGATGGAACAGTTCCGCAACTGGCGCTGGTACAAGAAGCTCGGCGGTGGCCCCATCGTCGACCTCGGCTCGCACCAGATCGACATCTACAGCTGGTTCCTCGGCACGCCCCCGCGTTCGGTGATCGCCAGCGGCGGCACCGACTACTATGACAGCAAGACCCATGAGTGGTACGACACCGTCATGGCGATCTTCGAGTTCGAGACCAAGAAGGGCGTCGTTCGCGCGTTCTATCAGGTCCTGACGACCAACAGCAGCCAGGGTTACTTCGAGAGCTTCATGGGCGACCAGGGCACGCTGCAGATCTCCGAATCGGCCGCCCGCGGCTCGGTTTACCGCGAGAAGGGCGCCCCCGAGTGGGACAAGTGGGTCAAGCTCGGCTTCGTCAACGAGCCCAAGAAGGAAGAGGCCAAGGCCGAGGCCGGCGCCGTCCTGGACGTCCGCGAGACACTGGCGCCGCCCGCTTACGAGGTCCCGGTCGGGATGGACGGCATGCCGTACCACCAGCCGCACCTGGCGAACTTCTTCAACGCCGTGCGCGGCAAAGAGAAACTCAATTGCCCGGGCGAGGTCGGCTACGAGACCGCGGTGATGGTCCTCAAGGTCAACGAGGCCGTCGAAGCCCAGAAGCGCCTGGCGTTCGACAAGGGCGAGTTCCACGTGTAGATTTCCGTTGCGGTCGCCGGGCGGCGTGATCCCGCCCGGCGACGCCTGCAAGAAAGGAATTGAGATAGCCTTGAGAAGAGAACTGATCTTAGCTCTTGTTTTGCTGCCGGTGTTGTCGCTGGCGATGGTTACGGCGCAAGAAGCGGAGGAGGCCCCGGCCGGCAAGCTCGGCGATATGGGCGACGGCAGCCGGGCCCACCCGGTTCACCGGATCCCGCTGATCGCCGAGAACGAGGATGGGGAGAGGGGCGAACAGGTGACACTCGACGCCGATCTGGTCCTGCCTTTCTCGACGAAATGGACCTGCGGCGAATGTCACAGCTACGACATCATCAAGCACGGCTGGCACTTCAATGCGATCGAACCCAACGCTCCGGCCGGTCGACCCGGTGAACCCTGGGTCTACTTCGGTCAACGGCTCGGCATCCAGATGCCGCTGTCCTATCGCGACTGGCCCGGTACGCTGAAGCCGGCGGACGTCGGGATGACGGATTTTCGATTCACCCAGATCTTCGGCCGGCATATGCCCGGTGGTGGTCCAGGCGAAACCAAAGCGACGGACATGGATGAGATCGGCCGGCAGTATGTCTCCGGCCTGTTGGAGATCAACTGCCTGGCCTGTCACAACGGTCATCACGGCCAGGATCAGGGCGGCGTCAACGGTTACGCCGTGCAGGTCTCCAAGCAGAACTACCGCTGGGCGGCGGCCGCTTCGTGCGAGTTCGCTGCGGTCAAGGGCTCCGCGGCCGCGATGAGCGAGGCCTTCGATCCGTTCATGCCCGAAGGCGACGACAACGAGCCCCACGTGATCTATGACGAGGGTGCCTTCGATGCCGACGGTCATGTCCTGTTCGACATCGTACGCGAATCGCCCAACGCCCGCTGCTACTACTGCCACTCCGACGTCTTCTACACAAGCGAAGAGGGACACGACGAGAAGTGGACCCATGAAGAGGACGTCCATCTCAAGGCCGGACTGACCTGTGTCGATTGCCATCGCAACGGGATCGATCATGACATCGTGCGGGGCTATCCGGGCGAGGTCGCCGATTCCAACAACCCGATGGTGGCGACCACGACCTGTAATAGTTGTCATCTTCCGGAAGGCCCGGACGTCCCCGAGGCGGGGCGGCTGGGAGCGCCGGTTCCCAAGCACGTCGGTCTGCCGACGGTGCACTTCGAACGCATGAGTTGTACGGCCTGTCACTCCGGGCCCTGGCCGGGCGAGAAGACCGTCTGGGCCAAGACCTCCCGGGCCCATCGCCTGGGCACACCCAGCGTGAACAAGGCCCCCGAGACCTTGCCGCACATCGTCGCGCCGGTGTTCGCCGAAAAGGACGGCAAGATCCTGCCGCACAAGATGATCTGGCCCGCCTACTGGGCGACCGAGACCGAGGGCGAAATCAGCCCGATCGCAATCGACGTGGCCGAGAAGGCGCTGGAAGACGTCTTCAAGGACCTCGAAATGCCCGAGACGGGCGACTGGCCCGGTATCACCGATGCGCAGGTGGCTCAGGCCCTGACGGCGCTCAAGGACGTCGTCGACAGCAACGCCGTGTATGTGGCCGGCGGATCGGTCTACCGTCTCGTGGACGCCAACAACGTTTCCGCAGAGGCGGACCACCCGGCAGCCGAGCCCTATATGTGGCCGATCGCTCACACCGTACGGCCCGCGGCTCAGTCGCTGGGCATTCGCTACTGCACGGATTGCCATGCCAGCGATTCGCCGCTGTTCTTTGCCTCGGTGACGGTGGACAGCCCGGTGGCGTCCGAGACACCGGTGGTCAAAGAGATGGTCGCGTTCCAGGAGATCAGCCCGTTCTACGCGTGGGCCTTCTCGGCCTCGTTCGTGTTCCGCCCGTTCTTCAAGGTCGTGGCGCTGGGCGCGACGGCCATCCTGGGGGTGGTTCTGTTGCTCTATGGGCTCCGGGCGCTCGGCGCGGTGGCCAAAGTACTGGCTGAAGACGAATAAACTCTGCTTGGGTGAATAGATGTTCTCGACGATATCGATTCTCGTATTTCTGGCGACCCTCATCGGCATAATCGTGCACTGGTTCGCCTATCCCGCCAGCTCGGAGTGCCGCCAGGGCGGCGCGATGAGCGGCCTGATTCACGTGTTCACTCTGCTGCTGATCGAGCAGCGCTCGAGCCTCCTTGGGGCCCTGAAGAAGCTGTGCTATCTCCTGTCGGTTGTCTGCTTCATCGTTCTGGCGATCACCGGCTTCTGGCCGCTGCTGGTCCGGGGCGAGCATATCTCGGGCTACCTGATGATGATTCATGCGACCTTTGCCCCGGTCTTCGCGATCTGCCTGGCGGTTCTGGCGATCACCTGGGCGGGCTCCAATCGTTTCGCCAGCGGTGACTGCCCCTTGCTCCAGCGGTTCATTCGCCAGTGGACGTCGCTGGCCGTACCGCAACCAGAGCAGCAGCCCTGCCGTTGCACGGAGACGGCGCAAAAGGTGGCGTTCTGGGCGATCGTCGTCCTGTCGCTGCCGTTGATTCTCTCGATCGTCCTGAGTATGCTGCCGCTGTTCGGTACGCATGGCCAGGAACTGGCCATGGCGGCCCATCGCTGGAGCGCGCTGGGATTCGGCGTCATGGTGTTGATTCACACGTACTTGGCCGTTCGTATCCGGATCGTGCAGTAGCACGGTTCTGGAGCACCGGCGTTGCGTTTTACTCAGAGCGGCGCATGCCGCTCTGAGTTCTTTGCGCCCTGAAGGTCGTGTCTCGGCCGGATGTGGCGCTTTTTTGTGTTTGACGAGGGCTGACCGGCGGCCCTCGCCGATCACGGGGAGAAAGCACATGCAGCACAGCAGTGCCTTGACGTGTGGGGGAGGACGAGTCAGGCACGATCCCTTTTCCTACTGCGCGGGCTGGTCGTGTGCCGATTCCATAAAGGTGAACGGGATTGAGTCGGGGTATTTGATTTAGGAGAGCCGATCATGAGTAATGGAGCGTTACCGGATTATCTGAGCATGGCCAAGCCGAACCCGAAGTCCAATCGGGCCCCTTGGTACAAGAACACCGCGCCGACGTATGCGGGTATCTTCCTCTGGTTCGTCTTCTGGAGCCAGGCGCCCACCGGCGGTGGCTCCGGCGTGCCCGGCGGCGTGCTATCCCAGGGTGTCGGTGTAGCCCTTCTCGGGCTGGTCGTCGCGGCGCTGCTGTGCCATTTCCTCTTCTACCTGGTCCCGGGGCTGTTCGGCCTGAAGACGGGATTGCCCCTCTATATCGTCGGTACCTCGACCTACGGCGCTCAGGGCGGCTTCCTCATGCCGGGCTTCCTGATGGGTGTCCTGCAGTTCGGTTGGCTTGGCGTTAACGCGTACTTCGCCTCGGTGGCCCTCGCTCCGCTGTTGGGTGGCAGCACTGCCGTTCAGCAGGGCATTGCGGTGGTCTGGGCCATTCTGGCGGCCTTTGTTGGTCTCAAGGGCATTCAGTACGTGGCGAAGGTCGCGACATTCCTGCCCCTGATTCCGTTGGCGATTCTTCTGCTCATGCTTGCCAAGACGCTAGGTGGGCTTGGCGATTTCGACGCGGCGAAACTGGTTGAGGCCGGCAATGCCGCTGCCGCAGCCGAGGCCGCGGCCGCGGGCGAGGCCGTGGCCGAGCCGGTTGCCGGCTTGAGCTTCATCGGTGTGATCCTGCTGTGCATCACGTTTGTCGTGGGCTTCTTCGCCACCGCCGGTGCGGCCGGCGTGGACTTCGGCACGAACAGCAAGGATGAGAAGGACGTCCAGATGGGCGGCCTGGTTGGCATCGCCGGGGCGACAATCGTTGCGGCCGGAGCGGCTGTCATTATCGCGGCCGGCGCCTTTGGCAAGACGGGCAACTATGCGTTGAATCCCGCTGATCCGACGTTCATGGGCGGTCTGATGGGTTCGGAATCGGCCGGCAAATGGATGGGGCTCTTGCTCGCCGTCGCGGCGTTCCCGCCGGCATGCTTCTCCTCCTTCATCGCGGCCAACAGCTTCAAGACGACCTTGCCCAAGGTCAATCCGTTCATCTCTGTTGGTATTGGAGCCGCCGTGAGTATCTTGCTGGCGGTAACGGGTTGGGCCGGCGACGCCATGGCGGTCTTCACCGTCATCGGTGCCTCGTTCGGGCCGATCTGTGGCGCCATGATGGTGGACTACCTCCTCTCCGGCAACAAATGGGCCGGCCCGCGCAAGGGTTGGAACCAGGCCGGCTGGATTTCCTGGGCCGTGGGATTCATCGTGGGTATCGCTCCGCTGGTGAAGCTGGCGAACATCCCGGCCGCGCCGCTGGTGGCCTTCATCGTTGGCGCCGTCGTCTACTTCGTCCTGGCCAAGGCCGGGCTGCAGCCGCCGGTGCTGGAGATGCCGACCGCTGCTGCTGAAGAGGCGCCGAAGGCTCCGGAAAACGATCCTCAGGCGACCGAGGAGGGCGAATAGCGCTGACAGACGCTAGCTAGCTCTTTTCGCTCAATGCGATATCGGCAGGGGTTTGGAGACGATCCAGACCCCTGCTTTTTTTGTGTTTCCGGGGCGCTGGAGGGCTGGTTGCCTGTAACAAAATAGCCGGCGGCGCAACTTGACAAGACAGAGCCGGGCAGATAGACTGTCCGTTTCGATCGCCGGGGCCGGCGTGAGTGGCGCAGGCCGGCAGTGAGGTGGATAACATTAGGATTTGGGACTTGTTGAGGTCGAGGAAATGAAGAAGAATTTGAGTGCAATAGCGAAGATGGTCATGGTGGCTCTGTTTGTCGCCGTGCTGTGCCTGGGCACGTCGTGTAAGAAGGCCGAGGAAGAGGCGACGACGCCGACTCCAGAGAAGACCGAGACTCCGGCCGAGAAGCCCGCGGAGACGCCCACGGCGGCTGAGACGCTGACCAAGGCGGCTGGCGATGTCAAGGAGGCGGTCAAGGATGGGGCCGAAGAGGTCAAAGACGCCGTGGTCAAAGAGGTCAAGGACACGGTCGCTCCGGCCGCAGCGATGGCGCCCCTCGAGATCAAGGAGCCCAAGCCGATGTTCGTCGGGACCCCGCAGGACACCCGCGTGCCGAACCTTCGCCCGCCGCGCGGCAAGAAGCGCCCGCCGTTCCTGGCCCCGGTCGGAGCGAAACTGCTGTCGCTGAACAAGCCGGTCTCGGCCAGCGACGAAGAGCCGATCATTGGCGACATCGAGATGATCACCGATGGCGACAAGGAAGCGGCCGACGGCAGCTATGTCGAGTTGGGCCCGTTCGTCCAGCATGTCACCGTGGACCTCGAGCAGGAGTGCGAGATCTACGCTGTGATCGTCTGGCACTATCACAAGCAGCCCCGCGTGTACTTCGACATGGTCGCCCAAATCTCCAACGACAAGGATTTCATCACGGATGTCGTTACGGTGTTCAACAACGACATCGACAACTCGGCCGGGCTGGGCATCGGCAAGGACCAGCACTACACCGAGACGTCCGAGGGTGAGTTGATCGACTGTCTGTCGCAGGGCAGCCCCAAGGGTCGGTACGTGCGGCTCTACAGCAACGGCAACACGAGCAACGATCTGAACCACTACATCGAGATCGACGTCTACGGCAAGCCGGTTGAATGATTCTGACTGACAAGGCTCCCTCGCAGGGGGGAGTCAGGTATTGTTGGTTATTGATCTTGGTCGTGGCACTCGGCGCATTGGCGAGCCGAGTGCCGCGACTGAGTTTGCGGCCCATGCACACCGATGAGGCCGTTCACGCCGACAAGTTCGGCGACCTCCTGGAAGCGAACTACTACGAGTACGATCCCGACGAGTACCACGGGCCCACGCTCAACTACGCCACGCTCATTTCCGCCGCCCTCAGTGGGCACGACCGCTACACCGAGATCAACGAAGCGACGGTGCGCCTCGTTCCCATCGCGTTCAGCATTCTGACGATCGTGTTGACGGTGCTCCTGGTTCGAGGTCTGGGCTGGGCGACGCTGCCGATCGCGCTGCTGACCGCCGTCTCGCCGGCGGTCTTCTTCTACAGCCGCTACTACATCCAGGAGATGCTGTTGGTCTGTTTCACGTTTGGCGTCCTGGTTTGCGGCTACCGCTATTCGCGGACGAAGCACCTGGCGTGGGCAATTGCGGCCGGTGCCTTCGTTGGGCTCATGCACGCGACGAAGGAGACATGCATCATCGCGCTCGGGGCGATGGGACTGGCCTGGGCTCTGGCTCGCTTCATCGGTGCTCCGAAGGAGAGTCGATCGGCAAAGATCATCTTCAGAGGGCTCTGCCCGGGCCATCTATTGATTGGCCTGCTGACGGGGGTGGGCGTTTCGGCTGTCTTCTGCTCGTCATTCTTCAGTCACCCGCGGGGCATTCTGGATTCGTATTTGACGTACGCGACGTACCTCGGTCGGGGCGGCGGACACGACACGACGCACGTCCACCCCTGGTATTACTATCTGCAGATGCTGCTCTACAGTCGCTATGGCGCCGGCCCGATCTGGTCGGAGGCAGCCATTGTACTGCTGGCCCTGGCCGGCGTGATCGGGGCCTGGCGCGGCAAGGCGATCCGCGGTGTGGACTTGGGCTTCGTGCGCTTCATGGCGTTGTACACGGTGATCTTGACAGCCGTATACTCGGCGATTCCTTACAAGACGCCCTGGTGTCTGTTGACCTTCCTGCACGGCATGATCGTCCTGGCCGGTTTCGGCGCTGTTCTGCTCGTGACGGCGGTGTCCAAGCCGGCGCTTCGGGGCGTGGTCGTCGTATTGCTGGCGGCTGTTGTCGGCCATCTGGGCTTTCAGTCGTATCGGGGCAGTTTCATCTATCAGGCCGACAGCCGAAATCCCTATGTGTACGCGCATCCGACCGAGGAGATCTTCAGTGTGGTCGAGCGGGTGTACGAGTATGCTGACACCGGCATGCTTGGCTCAGCCGCGATGCCCCTTCAGGTGGCCTGTGTCGGTAAGGACTACTGGCCGCTGCCGTGGTACCTTCGCTCGCTCCAGGTCGACTGGCGGTCGGAGGTGCCGGCCCGCATCGGTCCGGGCATCCTGCTTTCGTCAGAATTCGAGAACGACCTGGCCCGCCGGCTCTATGTCGAGACGCCCTCGAGTGAGTGGCGCATGTACATGTACCTACTCGACGATCCCTACTATGTGTGGTTTAGACCCGAAGTGAAGCTGATTGGCTTCGTGCGCAAGGACCTGTGGGAGGCGTGGTATCAGCGCCCCGACCCGACGGAACTGCTTGAGAAGAAACGTGAACGAGAAAGCGAACCAGCCGGAGACGCCGTTCGTCAACAGTGACTGGGCCTCGGTCGCGGATGTGCATCGCTTCGCTCATCAGGCGATGGCGACCACGTTCGAGATCGTCGTTCAGCACACCGATAAACTGTATGCGCAGCAGGCGGCCCACGCTGCGTTCGACGAACTGGACCGCATTGAAGGGGAGTTGAGTCGTTACGCCGAGACCAGCGATGTGGCGCGGATCAACCATCTCGGCGCCGGCGAACCCCTGCAGTTGGGGCTCGATACCTTCGAGTGTCTGAAGGTCAGTCAGCGGATCCACAAGCAGAGCGGCGGGGCGTTCGATGTCACGGTGGGCTATCTGCTGGATTGCTGGCGCGACGAAGACAAGAAGCCGCGTGTGCCCTCGGACGACGAACTGAAGTTTGCTCGCGCTCATACCGGCATGAATCTCTTGCGGCTCGATGAGAAACGCTTCACGATCGAACTGTTCATCAGTCCGGTGCGGGTCGATCTGGGCGGCGTCGGCAAGGGGTATGGAGTCGACCAGATGGCTGAGTTATTGGGGGAGTGGGACGTTGACCGTGCCCTGATCCACGGGGGGTTCAGTTCCGTCCTGGCGATGGCGCCGCCAGAGGGATTGCCCGGCTGGCCCGTGACTCTGAGCGATCCGAGCGACCGTAGTCGAACACTGGCGCGGCTGCAACTGCGAGACCGTGCCGTCAGCGGCTCGGGGGTAGAGCAAGGGACGCACATCATCGACCCGCGCATCGGCCGGCCGGTCGAGGGCAAGATCGCTGCCTGGTCGCTCACACCGGACGCCGCCACGGGCGACGCGCTGTCGACGGCGTTCATGATCATGACGCCTGAGGAAGTGGCGAAATACTGCGCGGCCCACTGCGACGTCCGGGCATTGCTGATCGTTCCGACGGACGATGGGGCCCAACGCGTCTTCTCGGCCGGCGCCTGGCGCGACGGCGAACTGGTCTACTGAGACTTGTCCGACCGAGGCGACCGGGCGGGCGCGTTCTTCATGGCGCGGTGGAGGGCTCGCAATTCGGCCAGCACGGGCCAGGGGGTGCGCGTCACCGAGAGACGGCTGTCCGGATCGCAGGCCCATTCGACCGGGAACTCCTCAATGCGCAGGCCCTCCCGAATGGCGCGGAGAATAATCTCAATATCGAACATGAAGCCGTCGGTGCTGCAGTCGCTGTACAGGCACCGGGCGACGTCGCCTTTATAGATCTTGAAGCCGCACTGTGTGTCGGTCAGCCGGCGGGGAACGCCGAGCAGCATACGCACGGTTGCCTTGAACATCTTCGAGAAGAGGCGGCGGTGCCAGGGCTGGTCCTGCAGAATATCGCTCTCGATCATGCGGCGCGAGCCGTGGGCGATGTCGCACGCATTGTTCTCCAGCATGTCCAGGCCCTGCAAGACGTCGCCATAGGGGATGCACAAGCCGCAGTCGGCGAACATGACGTACCGCTCCTTCGAGGCCTTGATGCCCGTTCGCACGCCGTAGCCTTTGCCGCGGTGCGGTTCGTAGCGGATCACGTGACACGGGACATCGTGAGGGACCTCAACGCCGCGCGCCGCTTCGGCGGTCTGGTCCTCACTGCCGTCGTCGACGACGATGATCTCGCCGACCAGGGCGTTGGCGTGAAGGAACTCAGCGGCTGCTTCGATGTCGCGCGCGATCTTCGCGCTTTCTTCGAACGCCGGAATCACGATGGACAAACCCATACTCTGTTCCCGATGGGAAAGCCGCCATGCGACTCCCTCATCTTCACTGACACGCAAGGCGTGACAACCTCATTTGCTCCGACGGACCTGACGTCCATCGGGTTAACCCTGCTCCATTATAGACGGCTTCGTGTCCGGAGCAAGGATTGCTTGTGAGGACTTGGGACCGGCTCGGCTCGCAGAGCCGAGGGCGGACAAGGTCAGGGCCTGCGACTCCGCAGGGAAGCCTCAGGCCCGTGACATTCAGTACTCATTCGGTTTCAGGAGAGCGCCGGATTCAACCGATCTCTTCGTCGATCCAGCCGAGCAATTCCTTCAGATCGTCCATGGTGATATCGCCCATGTGAGCGATGCGGAACGTTTCCTGTTTGAGCTTACCATACCCGTTGCCGAAGATGGTGTTGTGCTTCTGCTGGATCGCGCTGATGGTGCCCGCCACGTCGATCCCGCGCGTGTTCTTGACGGTGGTCAGCGTGTTGGAGGCGTACTCATCGGCGCAGAAGATCTCGAATCTCTCCTTGGCCCAGCCGCGGACGAAGTCAGCCATCGCTTTGTGACGGGCCCAGACGTTCTCCATGCCTTCCTTGAGGAGCTTCTGGCACTGGTAGTTCAGCGCCATGATGTGCTGAACGTTCGGGGTCACGAGCGTCTGGCTCTTGGCGGCCGACTTGGCCCACAGTTCGAAGTTGAAGTAGTAGCCGCGATCGGGAACGCTTTTACTCTTCTCGAGGGCCCGATTGCTCACGGCCGCGACGGTGAAGCCCGGCGGGATCGCAAAGGCCTTCTGCACGGACGCAAAGGCAACGTCCCAGCCAAGGTCGTCGAAATGCAGGGGCAGCCCGGCCATGCCGCTGACCGTGTCGACGAAGACGAGCACGTCCGGGTACTTCTCCTTCATCATCTTGCTGATGTCATAGACGGGATTGGTCAGGCCCGTACTGGTCTCGTTATAGACCAGCGTGATCGCGGTGTACTTGCCGCTGGCCAACTGCGCGTCGATCAGTTCAGGCGTCGTGGCCTGGCCCCAGTCGACCTTGAGCGTGTCGACATTGCGGCCGCACAGCTTGATGACGTCGGCCCACTTATCGCTGAAGGCGCCGCAGCAGGTCGCCAGGACGGTCTCGTCCGGCGCGATGCAGTTGCGGATCGCCGCTTCCCAGATGCCCGAACCGCTGGAGGTCGAGAGGAAGACGTTCTGCTCGGTGAAAAGGACCTTCTTGAGCATGTCGACCGTCTCGGCCTGAAGGGTGCTGTATTCCTTGCCGCGATGGCCCAGCGTGGGGCGGGCAAGTTGTTGCAGGACGTCATCATCGACCTTGACCGGGCCGGGAATGAAAAGTCTTGGCGGGTTTTTCCAGTCTGCCATTTTTTGGCTCTCCCGAAAGGTGTTTACAGTTTCTGAATCGTCAATCCCGTGTACATCTTGGGATAGAAGTACGTTGATTTCTGCGGCATGCGATCGCCGGCGTCGGTGACCGCGACCAGTTGCTGCATCTTGACCGGGTTGGTGAAGAAGGCGATCTGCTTGGCCCCGGCGTCGACGTTGGCGATCGTATCGGTGATCGCGTTGGGCGTGTCCTTGACGTATTCGACGTGGTCGAGGTCGCCGGCGCGGCCCTTGTCGATATCCAGGACCCCTTGGAGGATCAGCCGTTTGAGGACGGCGACATCGAGGGCCCGCCACGCTTCGCCCATGTCGGCCGCTGCTTCGTCCATCAGGTGCCGGTGCTTGAGCGTGGCCAGGTAGAAGGCGCCGTCGGCCATGTAGATGCCGAACGCCACCTTGTCCTGATCGTACGCGGTTTCCATGGCCGTCAGCATGTTCTGTCTCGCCAGGCGCTTCGCTTCGTCGCTGCCGTCAAAGGGGAACTTCACGACGTCGAAGGTCTCTTTCAGCGGCTCCAGCAGCTTGGCCGGCTCGAAGTTCTCGAGATGGCTCACGACCCGGTGCGTGGCGAGCACGACCAGCCCCTTCTGACGCAGGTTCGTGAAGGCGAGCATCTGGTGCTTGGCGGCCGGGTTGTCGCTCTGTTGGGCGTAGTTCAGGCCCGTGGTGTAGCGGTGATGGCCGTCGGCGATAACGACGCTCTTGTCCGCCATCATGGCCGAGATCGCCGCGATGTCTTCCTCGGCGTCGACGGTGAAGAGGCGGTGCCGGACGTCCTGCTCGTCGACGAAATCGATCTGCGGCTCCTGGGTCGTCGCTTTGCGGATGATCCGATCGGCGATCTCCTCCGGGTCCTCGTACATCATGAAGACCAGACCGAAGCGGGCGGACGTCGCCTTCTTGAGGTTCAGGCGGTCGAGCATCGGCTTCTGGAATACCTGCTCGTGCGGCTTGACTACCTCGCCGAAGTCCTCCAGCTTCGCCAGGGCGATGAATGTCAGCCGCTGGAAAGCGGCGCCGTCGATCTCGAAGTCCTGAACGTAGCCGTAGATATGCTCCTGAGCGTCCTCTTTCAGAGCGCCCTCTCCGATCCACTGGTTCAGATGTTCGGCCGCCCGGGTGTAGGTGTTGGATGTTTCGTTGTCCGAATCGGAGGTCTTGCCCTTGATGACGCGGACGATGTTGTAATCGCTCTTCTGATAGAGCTTCTCCTGCTGTTCCGGGCCGATGACATCGTAC
This sequence comes from Sedimentisphaerales bacterium, assembly GCA_028277585.1. GTDB lineage: Bacteria > Planctomycetota > Phycisphaerae > Sedimentisphaerales > Anaerobacaceae > Anaerobaca. The sequence continues at coordinate 7,050 of JANQFY010000385.1, read as the reverse complement.
GGCGGGGCGATGCACTTGCCCACGTCGCCCACGACCTTGGCGTCGAACCGATACGCTTTGAAAGGTCTGATTTCCATATTACGTTCTTTGCAATCCCAGGAGGTTAAGGCCCCGACCAAGCCTTTCGCGGCTCGTGCAGGCCATCGAAATAGTTCCGTTTTGGACTGGCAGCAATCCGAATGGGAGTGCCCCGGCGCCCCGTACGAGGCGAATCACCCCCTTCGGAATCCGGGATCATACCCAAGGGGGCTCCCATTGTCAAGGGCGAACGCCGGTTATGGGCCCCTGGCGCTGGGTTGGGGGATTCAGGGGCGGTGGGCCCGGCGGGGCAAAGTGGCTTTGTTTCGCATACTGCGTTCTCGCGGGGCGGCCGGACCGGCTGCGGGGCAGGTTCTGTCGCGGGCGAGTCGAGCTCGCCCAGCAGTCGCAGCTTCTGTAACTCCCCGAGCGTCTTGTACAGACTGTGCTCGATCCGCCGCTCGTACATGCCCAGGCGATCGAGGACCCTTGCATTGCCGAAATCCCGGGCCGCGACGCGGCCGAGCGTCAGATCCCCGCCGCCGAAATGGTCTTGGGGCTCCTCGGCGCCTCTGGATTCCATTGAGCGTAGCAGTTTGCGAACCGGATCGGTCGTCTCCTTGGCGAGCAGGGCGTTGAATACCTCGGCCTGAATGCGTTCAGCCCGCCGCAGCCGCCAGGCCAGCCCCACCGCCCGCTCGGCCAGCATCGACTCCATCGTCCCGGCCGGGGCCAATTCGCCCAGCATCTGCTCTCGATAGAGTTCGAATTCGCCCGGGTCCTCTCCCTGAATCACCGCCTGTTCGGCCAACAGCCCATGCCGAACCGCATTCTGAGCCACCACCGCCTTACCCGCCGCCGTACGAGGCCCCGTCGACTTCTGAGCATTCAACCGATTCGCACGAATCTGAGCGTCACTCGCCATGGCCAGCCCTCCGAATTGTCTATTTACTATTATTGGGTTCACATATTGTTGTTTATATAGCATATAGAGGCAGGGGTTGCCTGTAAAGAGAAAGACCGGTCTCTCGTGACTACGGTTGGGATTAGCAGTGAAAGATGCGTAAGTCCATGTGGGATTAGATGATACGCCGAATGTGCCATGCGCGTGATTCTGCTGCGTGCGGTGATCTTGACCGAGGGGGGCTCGGATGCTAGTATGGGTTCATGAAGACGGTCGATGAGATACGTAGAGAGGCGATGACGCTATCAGCGGGTGAGCGGGCGAGTCTGGCCCACGATCTGATCCTGAGCCTGGAAGAGGCCGGCGCCTACGAGTTGAGCCCCGAGCAAGAGGCTGAGATTCGCAAGCGGGTGGAGAAGATCGAGCGTGGCGAAGCGACGGGCCGTCCAGCGGCGGCGGTGTTGGCCGATATTGAGGCCAAGCTGAAATGACACCCATCGTCATTCTCCACGAGGCGGAGACCGAACTGTGGGAGGCGGTGGAGTTCTACGAGAATCGGTGTGCGGGGCTGGGCCTGGATTTTGAAAGGGAGATCAAGGCTGCTCTGGACCGCATCCAGCAATCCCCGACTCGCTGGCCTATTCACCAGGATGGCACCCGCAGGTGTCTGGTGCATCGTTTCCCGTACTTCGTGGTCTACATGCCTCACGAAGACCACCTATGGATCGTAGCGTTCGCGCACTGCCGAAGAAGGCCCCGATATTGGTCCGGCCGCACTGAGAAGTAGCGGCCGGTGGCACGATCGAGCTTCCTTGCTGCGACGCTTGACTGAACGTCGCCTGCCGAGCTATTACGATAGCAAAGGAGGTGTCAGGTCGCGACGATGAAAGAAATCATCGAAGAGGTGGCGTCCCTGCCCGTGGAGGAACGGGCCATGGTAGCCGACTCGATTCTGCGGAGTCTGAATGCTTGGGGATTTGAGATCGATGCCAAGTGGGCGCAGGTTGCCCAGCGTCGTCTCGCGGAACTGCGCGCAGGCGGTGTCGAGACCATTCCCGGTGAGCAGATCTTTGCGAAGGTTTGGAAGCGGGTTGAGGAATGAATCACTCCGTCCACGCCGAGCCCCGAAGCGGCTTGACATAGAGATGGCTGGTCAATTGGGCGATTCTCACGGATTACTCAAAGGGAGAAACAATGAGGAAGAGAGTCTCTGATATCGATCTCTGGGCCCTTCTGTGGAGAGAAACTGAAGCGACCCCACCGGCCGAGCCGGAGCCCAATCCGGACCGACCCATACGTCGCTAGCGATTGAAGGCAGTGCCCCTACGGGCGACGGCGCGACATCTACGCAGGCTACTTGTCGGCGAGGTAGTCGTTGATACCGGCGGGGGCGATGCGGCCCTGGCCCCTGGCGGGGATGACGGTCGCGGCGCCGAGAACGATGTCGCCGCCGGCGTAGACGCCCTCCATCGAGGTCTTGCAGTTGTCATCGACCACGATGTTGCCCCACTTGTTGAAGTCCAGTTCGGGCGTCGTCTGGCGCATCAGCGGGTTGGCGTGATTGCCGATCGAGATGATGACGGTGTCGACGTCGATCTCGAACTCGGAGCCCTCGATCGCGACGGGGCGGCGCCGGCCGGAATCGTCCGGTTCGCCCAGTTCGAAGCGAAGGCACTCGATCGCCTTGACGCGGTCGTCCTCGTCGCCCAGAATCCGCTTGGGGCTCTGTAGCAGGTGGAACTCGATGCCTTCCTCTTTGGCGTGGTGGACTTCCTCGACACGGGCGGGCATCTCCTTCTCCGTCCGGCGGTAGATCAGATAGACCTTCTCGGCGCCGAGTCGGACGGCCGTGCGGGCGGCGTCCATCGCGACGTTGCCCCCGCCGACGACGGCGACGCGCTTCGAGGCGGCGATCGGCGTGTCGGCGCCGGAACCGAAGTCGTAGGCCTTCATGAGATTGGCGCGGGTCAGGTATTCGTTGGCGCTGTAGACGCCAACCAACGATTCGCCCGCGATGCCCATGAAGCTGGGCAGGCCGGCGCCGACACCGATGTAGACGGCGTCGAATCCGTCCTCATTCATGAGTTGGTCGATCGTGCGCGTGCGGCCCACGATGAAGTTGGTGACGATCTGGACGCCCATCTGTTCGAGCGTGTCGATTTCTTCCTGGACGATGGCTTTGGGCAGCCGGAACTCGGGGATGCCGTAGACCATGACGCCGCCCGGTTTGTGGAACGCTTCGAAGACGGTGACATCGTGCCCAGCCCGCCTCGTGTCGGCCGCGGCGACGATCCCGCCGGGACCTGAGCCGATGATGGCGACCTTTTTGCCGGTCGCGGGCGCCACGGTCGGGGCGGCCCCGCCGTTCTTCTCGAGATCGGCAACGAAACGCTCCAGCCGTCCGATGGAAACGGCCTGCGAAACGTCCTTGAACTTCAGGCCGACCGTGCAGGTCTCCTGGCACTGAACTTCCTGGGGGCAAACGCGGCCGCAGACGGCCGGCAGGAGCGAGTTCTCCTTGATGATGCTCAGCGATTTCTGGTAGTCGCCCTCGGCGATGGCCGTGATGAAATTGCGAATGCGAATCTGCACAGGGCAGCCCTTGACGCACGGGGCGGTCTTGCACTGCAGGCAGCGCATCGCCTCGAGACGGGCCTGCATCTCGGTATAGCCCTGGGCGACCTCGCTGACGTTGCGGCGGCGGGCCGTCGCGTCCTGTTCCGGCATCGCCTGGGCCGGGACGGCGAATCGATCCTTGGGACGCAGTTCGCCGGCCTGTTGTTTGTTCAGCAGTTCCTCAAGCAGTTTCGCGTTGTCTTCGTTCGTCACGGTACGGATTCCTGTAGGGTGGGTCCTCGACCCACGCGTCTCTTGGGCATCGAAAGGGCACGGTTGATACGACTACTCGTCCAGGCCGATCCTGCACTCGTGTTTTCGGTAGTCGTCGTACGCGGTTGTTTCCTGGTGCTTGTAGGCGGTCATCCGCTTCATCATCAGGTCAAAGTTGACCTCGTGGCCGTCGAATTCAGGGCCGTCGACGCAGACGAATTTGGGCCTGCCGCCCACCTCGACGCGGCAGCCGCCGCACATACCGGTCCCGTCGATCATGATAGTGTTTAGCGAAACCTCCGTGGGGACCTCGAACGGGCGGGTCGTTTCGCAGCAGAACTTCATCATAATGGTCGGACCGATCACGAAGGCCTTGTCGGGCTTGGGATCGCGCTGGCAGATCTCCTTGAGCGGCTCGGTCACCAGGGCCTTGCGGCCGTAGGAGCCATCGTCGGTGGTCACGATCAACTCGTCGCTGATCGCGGCGAACTCCTCTTCGAGGATCAGCAGGTCCTTGGAGCGGAAACCGAGGATGGTGAGAACCTTGTTGCCGACCTCTTTCAGGGCAGTGGCGATGGGCAGCAGGGGGGCGCCGCCGATGCCGCCGCCAACGCAGACGACCGTGCCGAAGTTCTCGATATGGGTCGGCATGCCGAGCGGGCCCGAGACGTTGGCGATAGCATCGCCTTCGTTCATGTTCGCCAGCTCGGCGGTGGTCTTGCCCACCCGCTGCCAGATCAACTCGATCACGCCCTGCGCCGGATCGGCGCCCGCGATGGTTAGCGGGATGCGCTCGGAGTAGTCGTTGTCAATGCTCAGAATGATGAACTGACCCGGTTTTCGCGCCTGGGCGATCAGGGGCGCTTCGACCTGGGCCCAGAAGACGTTTTCGCCCAGTTGTCTCTTGCGTACGATCTTATGCGACATTCAGCCGATGACCTTCCACGGAACAGTTAGATTGCGTTTGGGAGGGGCGAGACTGCTTGCGCCTGGGGGTTCGTACGGTGGCAGGGGCTGGGGTCCCACCCTTTTACGGGAAAACGGTTTGTCGAGGCCTCTTACAGGAGGCCGTCAATCGCCTCCTTCAGATCTTTCTTGCTGGTCAGGCCGACCCACTTGTTCTGGATCTGTCCGCCTTTGAACAGGATGATCGTGGGGATTGCGTTGATGCCGAACTCCACCGCGCTATCGCGGGCGTCGTCCGTATTGAGCTTGCAGATCTTGGCCCTTTCGCTGTATTCGTCAGCCAGTTCTTCGACCAGGGGAGCGATCATCTTGCAGGGCCCGCACCAGGGGGCCCAGAAATCGACGAGCACCGGCACATCGGAGTCGTGGACTATCTCATCGAAAGTGGCATCCGTCAATTCGATCGCACTACCGGCCATGATTCCATCCTTCCCAATACGTTTCTCATCGACCTGCCCCGTGCTCGCTCGCTCGCGATGACAGGTCTGATAATAGCCCAGCAAACGGCCCTGTTCCGAGGGTCGCTCCGAAGAGCCCTCTGCTTCGAGCCAGAGATCCGCCGCATTCTATGGAGATGGCTGTGGTTTGTCAATTCCCGAATTGTCAGCGGTCGTTTCCGCTCCGCCCTGGCTGTGCTCCTGCGGTTGAGGCTTGAGCTTTCGAGTCTTGGGGGGCAACTCGGCGATGGGGATCGGCGGGGTTGCATGCGGGGTCTCGTCGGCCTTCTCGTTCGACTGCTGGTCGGTTGGCTCGGGCGCCGGCTGTTTGGAGGGCGACGCAATCTCAACGATGGGGATGGGAGGCTGCTGCGGCTGCTCCATGCGGGAGGGGGCCTCGGTGTCCTCCTCATCGACCGCAACGATCGCCCGCTGCACCGCTTGTTCGGCCGGTTCGTCGGTCAGGGCCCGCAGGTAGATCTGATTGGGATCGCCTTCGCTCTGCTCGGCCCAGATCAGCTTGTCACGAATCAACTCCAGCATCGCCAGGAAGAGCCCGACCATGACCAGCCGGTTGGGGCGGCCCTCGAAGGCCCTCACAAAGGTCATCGGCCCTTCGGTCTGGAGGCGGTGGAGGATCTCGATCTGATAGAGATCGATGGGGGTGTCATCGGTGATCAGGCCCGTATAGGTCTGCGTGCCGATCGACTTGCAGACGGTGTCGAAGGCCTCGAGCAGATCCCAGACGCTGACCTGATCCATATCCAGCTCGGGCTCGGCCTCCGGGGTCAGTTTGTCGACCAGGCTGGTGGGCCGCCCATATCGCTCCTGATGCGTTTGTGCGGCCGCTTCCAGGAGATTGGCGGCGTCCTTGAACTTCTTGTATTCGAGCAACTGGCGGATCAGCTCGGCCCGCGGGTCGCCCGATTCTTCGGCGGCCGCCTCCTCCGGTTCGGCCCGGGGCAGCAGCATGGCCGACTTGATCTCCATCAGCGTCGCCGCCATGACGAGGAAATCGCCCGCCAGGTCGATGTCAAACTGCTTGAGGATGTCCACATAGGCCAGATACTGATCGGTGATCTTGGCCAGCGGGATGTCGTAGATGTCGACCTCTTCCTTACGGACCAGGTAGAGCAGCAGATCCAAAGGTCCGGCGAAGATGTCCAGATTGACGCGGTAATCCGCCAATGTCAGGCTCCCAGGCCGACCGCTCGTCGGGCCTCAGTCAGGGTCTGGCTCGCCACGGCCTTGGCCCGTTCGCCGCCGCGAGCGAGCATGGCCTTGACCTCGTCCAGATTGTTCTCCAGTTCGGCCCGCTTCTCGCGGTAAGGCTTGAAATAATCAATAGTCAGCTCGGCAAGACGCTTCTTGGCGTCCCCGTAGCCCATCCCGCCGTTGCGATACCGGCTGTCCCACTCGGCCAGTTCCTCGGGCGAGGCGACCAGCTTGAGCAGGGCGAAAACGTTACACTTGTCGGGGTCCTTGGGTTCTTCTACGGGCGTCGAATCGGTGACGATTCGCATAATCTTCTTCTTGGTGCTCTTCTCCGACTCGAAGATCTCAACCGTGTTGCCATAGCTCTTGCTCATCTTGCGTCCGTCGGTGCCCGGTACGACCGCGACGGATTCGATGATGTGCTCTTCCGGGACGGTGAAGACCTCGCCGTAGGTGTTGTTGAACCGCAGGGCGATATCGCGGGTCACCTCGATATGCTGCTTCTGGTCGGCTCCGACGGGTACGAGATTCGACTGGTAGATCAGGATATCGGCGGCCTGCAGGACGGGATAGGCAAAGAGCCCATGGTTGGGGCTGAGCCCCTGGGCGACCTTGTCCTTGTAGCTGACACAGCGCTGCAACAGCCCAAACGGAGTCACGCAGGACAGCAGCCAGGCCAGT
>JANQFY010000181.1 GCA_028277585.1 Sedimentisphaerales bacterium | reverse complement strand
ACCGGCCATCGCGCTGATCGTGGCCGCCCTGGGTGTGGCCAACCTGATGATGGTCAATGTCAACACGCGTTCGCGGCAGATCGCCGTGGTGCGTGCGGTCGGGGCGACCAAGTCACAGGTTGTCCGGCTGGTGTTGTCCGAGGCGCTGGCCCTCGGCGCGCTGGGCAGCGTTCTGGGTGTGGCCCTGGGTTTGCATTCGGCCGCCAGTGTCAACACGCTGAGCGCGGAATTGATCGGGTTCATGACCACGGCTGTCGTTCCCTGGGGGCAGGTAGTAGGGGCGGTGATCCTGACGCTGGTCATCTGCCTGGCGGCCGGCGTGGGGCCGGCGCGCTACGCGTCCCGCAACAACATCGTGGACGCCATGGCGGCCATGTGATGCCTTTGCACGCTCGAACCGGGCACGCAGCTAGCTTCTTGGACCGGACTCTTGGACAAGAGAGCTAGCCGGATCCCGGTCTCCCGTCCCCACTTCGAGCAGCGACGGGCGCTGCGGTGTCGCGCTGCTGACCTTTCCCACAAGTCCGCAAAACAAAGAGAAGGAGCGGGCCGAGAGGCGCGGGCCGGTGTAGGTGACCGTATCTTCCTACCTGGCGTATGTGCTCACGACATCATTGGGCTGATAGGCTGACCATGAGGCCGGACTGGGACTTTCCCCGACTACCGCGCCGCCACATGTCGGATGACCCTCCAGATTACGCCTAACAGGCCGTTGAAGAAGGCCGTTTTCTATGCCGCGAGGGTCTGGGCGGTGTCGCCAGGTTCAGTCTCCCGGAAGCCCTCGGGGCACTGAAGCCCGACGCCCGTGTATTCGGAGCCGATCTTCATCGGCTCTAGTCAGCTGTCGCTGACGGGCCTGTCGGGAGCGACTGACGTAGCTTCACCAATAGCCTGGCACAGACTTGCGCGTTCCTCAGGTCCGGTCGGAACAACTGCTGTGAACACACGCCCTTCCTTGATCAGATCAGGTGAATGCGCCCTGATGAACTCCAGGACCGGCTCGAAACGATCCCCGGATCCTCTGGTTACCAGGATCAGTCTGCCATAACGCGCTGCCGATGATGCTGTGGAGACAGTCGGCAAGAGTGTTTCCAGCACATCCTCCGACCAATCACCCAGTTCGACTGAGATGAAGGAGATCGCATGGTGTTCGATACAGTAGTAGCGATACCGTTCAAACAAAGCCTCCGAATCCGCGATTATGAGTTCGCGATAGCGCTTCTCCCGCCGATGGGGATCCGCCACCTCGTGAAGCCTGGCTTGCATGTCGTCCTCCGTTCATCGTAGCAGCGCCCCTTCGTCCCGAGATGCGCAGGGGTCGAGCCTGCGCCGTGGCGGACTATCACTGCCCGTATGGATAGGGTATCATCTCATGACACGCAGACAAGTAATCGTCCGATGGAAAGAACTTCTGCTTGAGCGTGTTCACGCCAGGACATGAATACCTGCAAATCCAGCCTCGGGGCGAATGGTCGCAGGAGAGATGCTTGCCCACAAGCTAGCACGGTGCCTTACCTCTGGCCCTCGGCCCGACCCCAATAACGACAATTCGCTCAAGCAGAAGTCCAGCAGGTAACAGGGCGTAGAGATGTCCTGGAGTGGCGTACGGAGTCGCCAGGTCAGTCTCAGCCTCGCGACAATGTCTGCTTCCTCTTCGTGATCCCAGAACCAGACGGAACCGTGTCTTCCGCCCTGAGCGATAGAACGAGCAGGTTCCCGAACGAATCGCAAACAATGCGCCAGACACCGGCGACGAGCCGGTCGTCGTATGTGTCCAAGGCCTCACTGAGACCGTGTTGGGATCATCGCACCAGTCAAAGAAGAACTGGACGCGAGATTCCGCGGGCTCCTGGTCGCGAGGTGTAAATGTGAACACCGCAGGTTCTGGTCGGCCGCCGTTATGCGTGACCAGAAAATCGGCGTAATCGTCCGGCAGCGATTGGCCAAGCCTTGATTCAAGAGGCTTCAGCATCGCTCTTCCGCCGAGCAACCCCTGCGATATTCGCTCGGTTGTTTCTATTGCCGTCTACGTGCGCCTCCATAACGCTATAGTGAGAACGCGGTAGCGGGTACGCCATAACCAAAGCCTGCATCAGGTCATGCTCGGCCGGCCAATGCTTCGAGAAGCTCCATAAAGGAATCCCACGCCATCCATACTTCATCCCAACTGAGCACTTCAGACGGCACTTCGAGTGTCTTCACTGGTTCAGTACGCAAGTCGAATGCATAGCTCATTCCACCGCCGTCACTGCCAAAGATGAACATCCCAGGAGCGAACTCGTCTGCACACGCGGCCTCATTCACGCCAGCCAGCTCTTCGATCGAGTACAGCATCAGGTAGGCGTGCTCACCTATCCATCCTTCGACACCATTTGAATGCCGCAGCGCAGCTAAGTAGTCTTCTGGCAGAAGGGGATATTCTCGCAGCACATTGTTGATCGCTTCAGGTGACGCTCCCTCGTTCCTGTCGCACTTGCCCAGAAGGCTCTTCAGTCTCGGATTCATAGCCACTGTCCACATGCCATGCGTCGCTTGAGCCCACACCGCCACAAAGTGGACGGTCGATGTGCCGACTGGTTGAGTGCCAGCGTGTTAGCTAGACTGGGCTGACTCAAAACAAGATCGCCCGGGTGGATCGCACGAATCTGCTTTCCATGATGCTCCACTCGCCCTCCCCTCCTTCCCGCTGTGTCCGGAGAGATAGCTTGATTAGGGTATACGTCAACCGCGCCACTATCGCCAATCCCCGCCAGATGCCTGCGTCCAGCCCCAGGTGTGCTGCGCCCTACAGAGTTAGGTCGAGACCACCTCTCCTTGGGCGTTCATCTCATAGTCTTCGTCCCACACGAGGACGAAATCTCCGCTCTTGCGCCAGGATGCCAAGTACTTCGACAGGCTTTCCCTACGTTCATCTTCTGACTTCGACGGGTCCTCGACGAAGTCCTGGAGGTAGTCCGGAAGGTCTCGTATTGCGATGGCACGCGCGGGAATCGAGAACTTGCCGACATGAATGGTTGCCGGTGTGGCACCTAGCTCACTCATCCAGGCAGTCATCATGTCACCGGCAGTGTCGGCCGTTGAACGCTCCGGTATTACTCTTGTTTCGAGCGTGTTGAACTCACCCTCGTCGGAGAAGTAGAGACAGAGTATCTCTTTGGCTTGAATCCCCAGGAGTACTTGCATCCCCGTTGACGCAACTCGCCCGGCAGCGAAGTACTCGGTGGAATGCTGGATAGCGTATCGTCTTGTAGCCATTCGTCTACCAGCCTCGACGTAGCATCGAATCCTGTGGAAATTTGATGAAAGGTGGGGCATCCTCCAAGGTTCTTCGAAGACCCTTTTCCACAGGAGGATCACGAAGGCTACTACACCAGAACGACGCCACGTCGTCAAACGGCAGAGAGCGGACGGCGGCGCCGAGGCGGGCGAGGTCGCGCGGGATCAGCTCGAGGAATTAGCCCGTCAGGGTGCCCGGCAGATGCTGATGGCCGCCTTGCAGGACGAACGCGACGCCTACGTGGGCCGCGGACGATACGAGCTTTCCGGCGACGCCGCGCGTTGCGGGGACGATGGTGGCGGGCAGCGCTGCCGTTCCCCGGCGCACCGGTCACGGCCTGCAGGAGTGGCCTTGCTCCGTTTCGCCGGGCAAAAGCG
>JANQFY010000172.1 GCA_028277585.1 Sedimentisphaerales bacterium | reverse complement strand
CCGCCGGCTTCGATGAGCGTGGGTCCGCCCAGGTCCTCGCCCATGCCCCAGTGAGCAATGTCGTTGTGATGGCCGATCCAGTCCATCATCTGTCCGCCGCCGGTGTTGTAGTTCCAGCGCCAGTCCCAATGCAGGCGCTCTTTCATGTAGGGCATCATCTGGGACGGACCGATCCACATGTCGTAGTCGAGTTCACTCGGAGGCGTCTGCGGCTTGGCTTGCGGTGGACTGACATGCCCGGTGGGCAGGCCGACCTCGACGTGCTGCAGCTCGCCGATCAGGCCGTTGCGCACGATCGCGACCGCCTGGCGGAAGTTCCACACGCTCCGCTGCCAGGAACCGGTCTGCCAGATTCGCTTGTGCTTCTGCACTTCCTTGACCAGCATCTCACCCTCGGCAAAGGTGTGGGTGACTGGCTTTTCGCAGTAGATGTCTTTGCCGTTGCGCGCCGCGGCGATGGCGATGGCGGCGTGCCAGTGGTCCGGCGTACCGATCATGATCGCGTCGATGTCCTTGCGCGTCACCAGGTCACGGTAGTCGCGATAGGCCTTGCAGTCGGTGTTGCCGTAGTGGTCGTTCACTTCCTTGGTCTTCTGCTTGAGCACGGCGCCATCCACGTCGCAGACGGCGACCACGCGGCAATTGGCCCGTTTGTAGAAGTTCCGCATGTTGCCGCCGCCCATACCCCTGACCCCGATGCACCCCATGGTGATCTGTTCGGAAGGGGCGTTCTGTCCGAGTACCGAGGACGGTACGATCATCGGCACCGCTACCGTCGCGGCTGCACCGGCTAGAAACTGACGTCGGGTCGTTGGCTGAGTCACTCTGTTGCTCACGGTTGCATCTCCATTCTCAAAAGGGTTCTGTTGCTGCGCGATCCCGTGGGGGATAGCAGCCACGCATAACCGGGCTGCACGTGTCAGTTGCATTCTAACGCAGTACGCCCAGAATATCAGGGTTCTATTCCCGATAAACCTGAATTCCACTCGGAGAATTGTGTCCAATTTCCGCGTTGCGGCGATTGGCCGCCGAGCTTGAGAAACAGGAGAGGTCTCCCTGCCTGATGGTCGGACCACCGCTGACAGCTTCGTTGAAGGGGATAAGGAGCCTCTCGAGGAATGGGCGTTTCGGAGGCGCGCTCCGATAATGGTCGTGTTGGAGGGTTTTGGCCTAGGGGTTGGCTAGGGAAGCCAGGGGGTGGTATAGGTAAAAGTGCGTATTTTGCTAGGTTATTGTAGCCATTGGCTTGCTTAAGCCTAGCCTTTTGCTATTTTTTTTGGAGTAAGGCGCCCTTAATGGTATCCCCACGAACATGCCAATACAACACGTTTACGGAGGAGGAAGATGGACGGGGTCGAGAGTTCTACACTTGCGTCGGGGATGGTCTACGCGGGGACCTATATGGTCTCGCCGCCACCGCCCCCGGACGCCACCGAATTGACGGAAGACAATGTCCACAGCAATGGGTACACGACCACGGCGATGGACACCCTGACGGCGACACTGCACTCCTCGGGTTTCGTCCACATCGCCGGCGGCGCGGCTGCCAACTTCAGCAGCCTGGTCACCTACCAGGGCGAAGAGCCCGTCGACATGGAAGATCTCAAGCCGGGCATGATGTCCGAACTTGTCGCCTGGGTGGCCAGCAAACTCGAAGCCAGTCCCCAGGCGGCCCAGGATGCCCAAGCGCGTATCAATCCCGAAAGGGCGGTCAGCCTGCTCGGCACGAAGTAGACGGAGGGGGATCTGTCGGCTGGGCCATGCGTTTGGCCGGCAGGTCCCGGACTTCCCGCCGGATCCTCTAAGGGCCATTCCCGAGCTCGTTTAGGGTAATCGGACGGGCGCTTTTGTGCCGATAAAGCGTTAGACGGCTCACTTCGGATGTGTCGCGCTGTGGGAGTCCGCACCATGATGCCTCACCTCTTTCGAGATAGAAGAACGAAGGACCGGCGGGAGACCGACCGGAGACGAGATCAGGACGGTCAGGGCGCCGCCCGGGGCCCCGGGAGGCGTCGGGGACACCGCAGGCGAAGTGAAAGGAGAAGGTCCTTCCGTGTCGTCTACCCGTTGACACTCGCGCCGGCGACTCTGAACGGCAACTTCCGCATCATCGATCTTTCTCAGCATGGGATCATGCTTCGCTGGGAAGGCAGACCCGACGAGCGGCCGGCGGATCTGGTTCTGGGAGGCGTCATCGATCTGCAGGTCGAGTTCCACGATGGCGAAGTCCTGAACCTGGCGGTCGAGATCGTACGGTGCCAGAGTGAGCGGGGTTCGCGTATGAGTCTCTACGCCGGGGCCCTCGAACCGATTCTCTCCCCGGCCCGACTGAGCAGTGAGGAGGCCTTTCTTCTCAGGATGGTCCCCGACTTCTGCCGCGCCGAATGGCATGCGGTCGGCCACACGTGAGCGACGCTCTGCAGTCACCCCGCTGTGCTTCATGTCACTGGGGCACCTGATCTTCTCTGGCTCGCAAGGCTCAGGTTGGACTTGTAGATGGATCTACCTGATAGAACCAAGGTATGGGAGCTCAGCTGGAGGGCGGCTTCATGGGCTCCGGGAACAACGCGTCGATCATGTGTTTGATCAGTGACACGGTGAAGGCTTCCTGGTCGGGGCCTATCCATGACATGAGGCCCCGCTCGTAACCGTATCCGCCGTTCTCGTCGATATCGTAGTAGTACTTGTCGGGTGAGATGTACCCGACGTAGTCTCCGTTGAAGCTCAGCACCCATAGATCGACGGATCGCTCCGCCGCCCAGGATTTCAGGTCCACGCTGATCTCCCCGCAGTAGTCGGCCGGGGTGCCCACCAGCACGGCGTCTCCGATTCGCACGGCGTGCATCCAGCCGTCGTTGTCGATGCCCAGTAGGGGGGGCACGAATTTCGAGACGCGCCAACGCCGGCTCAGACGCACCTGGAAGGGGGGCAACTGGATCGGAATCCCGATGGATGCGACGTCCACTTGGTCGGCGAACTGCGGATCGGACAGGGCGGCTTGCAGCACCTTGTCCGCCAGGGCGCGGCCCATCGCGCGGCAACGCTCGAACGGATCGTCCGCCTCGGGAGCACGGTGGGTCATGCTGCCCATGGCGCCGCCCAGGTAGATCGCCTCGGCGTTCGTCTGCTCGGCTATATGGCGCATCAGGAAGCCGGGATACTCGCCGCTGAACGCCATGTTGTTCGATCCGAGAATGGTCGGGTGGGCCGAGTAGCTGACGACGAAGCACCGGCCGCCGTCGTCCTGCTCGATGAGCATGTAGCTCAGTTCGCTGTCAACGGGAGCGTCCTTGCGAGTGCGATTTCTGATGTACTCGGGCGCGTCCACACTGCCTTGCGCCACTCGCGCCGGCTCGAGGGCCTGATGTGCTGCGACGATTGCCTCGCTGAAGGCGTCCGTCAGAAAAGCCACCACATTGGGATCGTATGGCCCATTGAAGAGCTTCGAGGCGAGCCCGGGGCCGAACGCGCCGGGGCCGGAGTGACTGTGGCTCGCACTGAAGAGGATCTCATTGGCCGTTAGCGAGGTTTGCTCTGAGACGCACTTTCGGACGAGGTCCGCAATGTTTTCGGGGGTGATGAGCATGTCGGCGCCGACGACCACAGCAGTGTCCGCGCCGTCGCTAACCGCCAGGGCCTTGACGTAGATCTCGTCGTGCACGCCGGTGGAGGGTCGGCCTTCTCGATCGCCGTACCCGGCCAGCGGCGTGCCGAGCGGCGGGGTGATCGAACGCGAGTCCCAGCCTGCCTGAAACCGGCCGATAGGAGAATCGTGGGACGCCCGGTTGCCACGCCGTTCGATCGCGGCCAGGGCGTTTGCGTAGTAGGACTTCTCTTCAAAACCGCTGGAGTACGTCGGCCACGGCCCGAACAGGATGACGAAACACCCAGCCAGGCCCAGAAGAACGGTCGCCAGGAGAAGCAGGATCTTCCGTTTGCGCGTCATGGATAGGGCCTTTGTCCGAAGTCCCCGATCTGGCGAGGGCCGGAGACCTTCAATCGTTCCGATCTGCCTTCAACAGTCGCCTGCGGACGCCACACCTTCTATTCTCCAAGGGTGTCCCTCTCTCGGTTGGAGGTCGTTGGCTTCTCTTGTTCGAGATTGTACGCTGTTGATCGTTGCCGGGCAATCTCCAATTGCGAACCAATCCCCTGGCCTGGGCCTCACACTCCGCTGCGGTCGCCCCTTGCCTTCGACGACAATTGCCCGTATAAGGCGTGCCAGGCGGGTGGTGACCTGTCCGGAACGGAAGACGATATCCACTGGCTATTGTCGGAGCGGTCTTCTCTCTGGTATGATTGCTCGTTCCTGGGTCCATGGAGACGAGGCTCTGGACCTGTATCTTGTAGATGGACAACCGTTTGTTTTGTGAGGTGATGTCTTGTTGAGTTCGATGGCTATGAAGAACCGATGCTTGAGTGTGTTGTTGATTGTTCTAGTGCTGAGCGGCGCGGGGACGCTATGGGCGGAGGATCTGTCTGCACTGGCGGAATCGGCGATTTCGCGGGCTGGTGACAACGCGGGCGAGCTTCGCAAGGCGCTTGACGGGGCGGCGGCAGATCAGAAGCAGGGGGTGCGATTCCTTCTGGCGAACATGCCGGACCGCGACTTGGAGAGCCTGTCGGCCCAGTTTGTTCTCAATCAGGTTCGATATGCGTATCGCGCCTGGAATGAGGCGCCGTGGAGGAGTGACATCAGCGAGGAGATGTTCCTCAACGATGTGTTGGCGTACTGCTGTATCAACGAGCGGCGTGATGACTGGCGTGAGGATTTCTACGAGCGGTTCAAGCCGCTGGTGGCGGACGCCAAGACGCCCGGCGCCGCGGCGGTGATCATCAATGAGAAGCTGTGCCCTTTGTTGAAGGTTCGCTTCTCTCGCCAGCGACCCAAGGCGGACCAGAGCCCCTACGAGACGATCGAGGCGGGGATGGCCTCGTGCACAGGCCTTTCGGTCCTGCTGGTCGCGGCCTGTCGATCGGTGGGCGTGCCGGCCCGACTGGCGGGCACGCCGCTGTGGGCCGACCGCAGTGGAAACCACTCGTGGGTGGAGGTCTGGGACGACGGGTGGCATTACACCGGCGGGGGGGAACCCTCGGGTGGCAAGCTGGACAAAGCCTGGTTTGCGGGCAAGGCGGCGACCGCCCGGCGGGACAGTCGTTTCCACGCGATCTATGCGACCAGCTTCAAACGTACGGACGTGACGTTCCCGCTGGTGTGGGACCGCAAGATCGACTACGTCTACGCGGTCAATGTCACCGACCGATACGCCAAACCCACGGAGGGTTCGAACAAGCCGGCCGCGAAGAAGATTGAGGGCAGGCCCATGGATGTGGAGGCGTCCTTGCATGCCGTCGACCAGTTGAAGCGGTATCTGGAGGCGTCGGCGGATTCGCGGGGCCCGATCGCCGGGCAGGGTTTCGCGGCGGTCGCCCTGACGCGTGAGGATGCGCGAAAGGCCGAGCGACTGCTCTGGGCCGATCACGTCAAGACGATCAAGGCGAGCCGGGCCGATGAGATGGAGGCGCGGCTTCTCAAGTCGGGTGATCTGGAGATGCCTTTCCACTACACTGTCTCCGGCTTCTCGCCCGAGACAGTG
>JANQFY010000026.1 GCA_028277585.1 Sedimentisphaerales bacterium | reverse complement strand
GGTGGCCGTGACGGCCGTCAGGCGTGTGTGATTGAGAATGCCGGCCAGGTTCGACACTGTCACAGCACCGACAATGGTGTTTCGATTGCGGTCGAACTGTCCGGGTTGAGCGAAGGAGATATCGACGAACTCGTGCGTATAACCAACCTGATGGCCTCTCGGGCCAGCGTCCCGAGCGCTGACGACGAGTCGGGCGTGCCCGTGACAACCGAGAGTCCGGCTGTGGTGCAGGAGGTCTAACGTGGCGGATATTGCAGCGCAAGTCAGCGCCAGTCTTGATGCCTTGACCAGAGAGTTCGATACGATTGCGCACAATCTCGCGAATGTGAGCACGACCGGATACAAGCGTCGGTGCCATAGCTTTGGCGATGCTTTGGCCAGTCAGGCGGGAACCGGGGCGGCTACCGGGGGGGAAGAGGCAAATGGTCAGAGCTTTTTCGATTTCTCGCAGGGGACTCTCAAGCAGACGGGGCGGACCCTCGATGTCGGCCTGTACGGGAAGGGCTTCTTCGTGATCGAGACGCCCGAGGGGCCGTTGTACACACGGCATGGGGTGTTCCGGACAAATCAGAACGGGCAGATCGTCGATGCCGAGGGGCGGACGGTCGCTGGGACCGCCGGGCCTCTGGCGGTGCCGGCCGAGTTGGATGTCTCGCAGATCAGCATTGGCTACGATGGCCGACTCAACGCCGATGGAGCGGAGGTCGGGCAGTTTCGCATCGTGGATTTCCCTGACGATGAAGACCAACTCGTCGCGGCCGGGCTGAACTGCTTCCGGGCGCCGGATGATGTCAAGCCAACGGATGTGGAGGAGACCGTGGTGCGGCAAGGGTGCCAGGAGGCATCCAATGTTGAGATGATAGATGAACTGGTCAGTATGATCATGGTCACTCGAACATACGAAGCCAATGTCAAGCTGGTCAACGTTAAGAAAGATACATCGAACAGTGTCATCGGCGTGGCGATGGGATAGACCGGCCCGCCTATTGAGATAAGCACAAGGAGAAAGTCCCATGCTTAGAGCGTTCTCCACCGCCTCGACCGGCATGATGGCCCAGCAGACGCTGGTGGACGTCATTGCCAATAACCTGGCGAACGTCAATACCACGGGTTTCAAACAGAGCCAGGTCGAGTTCCAGGACCTGCTCTACGAGAAGCAGAAACAGGCCGGTACCGAGGTTGCCCCGGGAATCAACGCGCCGACCGGGCTGGAGATCGGCAGTGGGGTGCGCGTCGCGTCCACCCTGAAGATTTTCAGCCTCGGTGAGTTCCGGAGCACCGGACGTAACATGGACATCGCGATCCGAGGAGATGGCTTCCTGCAGGTACTGATGCCGAACGGGGATATTCGCTATACCCGCGATGGCTCTTTGCAGGTCAACGCCAACGGGCAGCTCGTCACGATGACGGGCTATCAGATCCAGCCTGCGATTTCAATTCCGATCGATGCCGGGACGGTGGATATCGGCCCCGATGGGGGCATCAACGTGACCGATCAGGCGGGTGTGCGATCGGTGGTCGGCCAGATCCAGTTGTCTCGTTTCGCGAACCCCGCCGGCCTGACCAGCCAGGGGGACAATCTCTACGCCCCCAACGACGCCAGTGGTCCGGCCATCTCCGGGCTTCCGGCCGACAGTGGCTTCGGATCGATCCAGGCCGGCTTCCTGGAGAAGTCGAACGTCCATATGGTCAACGAATTGGTGAATCTGATCACCGCTCAGCGGGCGTACGAGATCAACTCGCGCGCCATCCGAGCCGGCGACGAGATGCTCAAGAACACGAACAACATCTTCCGATAGGAATGCCCGATGAATCGTAGCCTATATCACATGTGCCTGTTGGTTGGCGGTGTCCTGTCAATTGGCTCCTCGGTTCGAGGCGCCGTTGTGGCGGTCGATGTGCCGGAGGGAGCGCCGTTGCAGGTCCATCTGCCGCGCGAGGTGACCGTTCAGGACGGCCGCCTGAGTCTGGGGCAAGTCAGTGTCGTGCGGGGCTCCGGCGCCATGGTGGCCAAGGCCTCGCCGGTCGCGCTGGGGCGTCTTTCGCTGCCGGGGCAGAAACTTGTTCTCGATCGGCCCACCATCCTCAGTCGCCTGGCGTCCTCGGGGATTCCCGCCGCCCAGGTGCGTCTGACCGGGGCCAAGGCCGTGACGATTCGTCGCCGGGAGAAGATCATTCGAGACGAGGATTTCATCAGCGTAGCCAAGCAACTCCTCGAGCGCTATCCCGTTGCCCGGCGGGCCGTTGAGACCATCGCGACAAACCGGCCCAAGGATCTCGTGTTGTCCGAGGCGCCGACCGAGATCGAATTGACCCCCAAGTTGGTCCAGCAGGGAGCACGCGGTGTCGTGACGGTGCGCGTCCAGGTTCTGGCTGACGGCGAAACCGTAGGGACGCGCGATGTTTCGTTTCGGCTGCGCTATCGGCGACATCGCATCGTCGCAGTGGAACCGATTCCGGAAGGGGCGCATCTTACCCCTGAGAACGTGAAGATCGAAGCCGTCGTGGCCGACCGACCTGAACCGGTGGGCTGGAAGCCCCCTTACGGTGCGGTTGCGACCCGTTTGATCCCGGCCGATGCCGAAATCCGACAGGGAATGGTCGGTGTCGCTCGTCCGCCGGTCTCGGTGCGTCGCAATGAGGCGGTCCAGATTCGCATTGAACGTCCGGGTATCCTGATCACGGCGATGGGCGTTGCCCTGCAGGAGGCCCGGGGAGGCGAGTGTCTGAAGGTGCGCAATGCCGATTCCCAGCGCATCATCATGTGTCGCGTCAGAGCGGACGGGACCGTGGAGCCGGTGCTCTAAGAGGAACGATGAAGAAGGGATACGCCGATGAGAACACAGAGTGAGATTCGGGAAGGAAGACAGATGAGCAAGCGAGCGATGATCGGGTTGACCGCGGCGGTCCTCGTATTTGGTTTCGCCCAGGTCCTGACGGCCGGCTCGATTTGGGCCAAGCGTGATTCCAACATGAAGACGCTGTACGCCGACGATGTCGCCCGCAATATCGGCGATGTCCTGACGATCAAGATCATTGAAGACAGCAAGGTCGACAACACGGCCAAGCGAGAACTGCAGAAGGAGACGGATCGATCCAGCAGCTTCAACGGGGAACTGAACATCGATCACGTCCTGCCCAGCATCCCGGGGTTTACTATGAACTCCGAAAGCGCCAACGAACTGAAGAGCAAGGCGGACTACAAGGACGAGCGGAGCTTCGAAGACAGCGTCAGCGTCGTGGTGATCGATATCCTGCCCAATGGCAACCTCGTGGTCATCGGCACGCGCGATCGCAACATTGGCGGCGACGTGCAGACGATCGAAGTCAGCGGCATCGTGCGTCCTAGCGACATCGCCTTCGACAACACGGTCAAGAGCGCGCAGGTGGCCAACTTCCGCATTGTGAGCCAGAACGGCGGCGTGTCAGCGCCGTACACGAAGGTCGGATGGCTCGGACGAATCATGGATGTTCTCTGGCCCTGGTAGTCACGGCAGACGGAGCAGTCTAGAAAGGCATGATGATGAGCCGACCCCACCTATTCGGAGTACTGTCCCGACGCGGTGTCCTGTCGATGGCTACGGCCTGGGCGATCCTCCTGGCCTGCGCCGGTCCGGGGCGCGCCGAACGCATCAAGGATATTGTTGATATCCAGGGGATACGCAGCAACCCCTTGACCGGCATCGGGTTGGTTACCGGGTTGGCCGGTACGGGTGATTCCGGGAAACTCTCCCAGCAGATGCTGACAAACATCCTGCGAAATTCCGGACTGGTTCTGGAGCCCACCGATCTGAGCACTGGCAGCGTGGCGGTTGTGGTGGTGACCGCTGAACTAGGCCCGTTCGATCGGGAGGGGATGCGCATCGATATCGACGTTTCCACTTTGGGCGACGCCAAGACGTTGCAGGGCGGCATGCTCCTGCCGACCCCGCTGAAAGGTCTGGATGGTCAGGTCTATGCGGTCGCTCAGGGGGGGATCTCGCTGGGCGGTTGGTCGGTGGCCGGCGCCCAGGCGTCGATGTCCAAGAACCACCAGACGGTTGGCCGTATCGCCGACGGCGCCATTGTCGAACGATCGGAACTGGCGACCTTCATCGATCAGGTGGCGGGCCAGCGGTTCATCACGATCAGCCTTCGGAACAACGACTTCTCCACAGCGCGTCGCGTCAGCGAGGTCATCAATCAGGCTTACCCGAACAGTGCTCTGGTTATGGACGCGGCCAGCGTCAAGATCATGGTTCCGCCCAACGTCAGCCAAAAGGACGTCGTGGCGTTCCTCGACGAGGTCATGCAGAAGGAAGTCGTCGTGGATATGCCGGCGATGGTAGTGATCAATGAGCGGACCGGGACGATCGTCGTAGGCGAAAGCGTGGGCATATCCACCGTGGCGATCTCTCAGGGCAGTCTGGTGGTGAAGGTCAAGGAGACCGCCCAGGTGTCGCAGCCGACGGCGCCGTTCTCGGATGCCGGGTCCACGGAGGTGGTGCCGGAAACGCTTGTCGACGTCGAAGAACAGAACGCCTACTTGATTCCCGTGGAGCGGGCGGTGACGGTTTCGGAACTGGCGAAGACTCTGAATGCGATCGGGGCTTCCCCTCGTGATCTGATCGCGATTTTCAATGCGTTGAAGAAGGCCGGCGCCTTACAGGCCAAGCTGGTCATCATGTAAGAGGTGTCAAATGAACGGTATTGAGTCGATTGGAATGTCGGCTGTGGACATGCCCTCGGCGCTGCCGGACAACGGCGCGACCGAGATGCCCAAGAGCATCGAGCACGTCACGTCGCAGAACGTCGTGGATGCGACGGACGAGAAGAAGAAGCAGTTGGCCAAGGACTTCGAATCGGTCTTGCTCACGCGCCTGTTCAACGAGGTCAAGGAAACCATCGGGGCCTCCGGCTTTGACGAGGATCCGGCGGCGGACCAGATTCACGGCATGTTCTGGTCCTTCCTGGCTCGGGACGTCGGCAACAAAGGAGGATTCGGGCTGTGGCAGGATCTCTATCAGCATTTTCAGGATATGGAGGGTAGCCCGGCCCCCGGTGAGATGATCAACAAGGAACTGTAAGCATGATGGCAGAATCGATCGAGATGAAAGTCGACACCTTACTGGCGGTGCTCGACGAGGACATCCGGCATGCCGAGACAACGGTGGGGCTGCTGGACACGTTGCGAAGCCTGCTTATCAAGCGGGACGACGCGGGGCTGGAACAGCTCCTGTGCGATCTGCGGGATCGAGCGCGAAGCTATGAGCGTACGGAGGAGCGGCGCCAGGCTTTGCGGCTGGAACTGGCTGAGGCGTTGGGATGCGATGCCGGGGCGATGACATTGACGGTCTTGAAGAAGCAGCTTTCCGGTCCGCGCCGGGCCGCTGTAGGGGATCGCCAAATACAACTCAGATCGTGGCTCGGGCGGCTCAAACGGGAATACGCTCTCACGCAGAAGCTCGTGGCTGATTGCGCTCGGTTCAACCGATCGCTGATGGGGGTTTTCTTCGGTGTCGACAGCACGAGCAAGACGACCTACGGCGCCACGGGCGCCGTTCGCACGCAGCCGAACGCGGGAGTGGTCAGTCTGCAATTGTGACCGCTCAGGGTGACATGGATTGTCTGGGCGGATCGATGGTGGTCGGCCATGGAACGGGATTGAAGGATGCAGAATTACTCAATTGGACTGAGTGGGCTCAACGCCACCTATGCGGCTCTGGATGCGGTCGGCAACAACATCGCCAACGCATCGACGGAAGGATACCATCGTCAACGGGTGGATTTTGCGCCGGCCGATCCGGTTCAATCAGCGGGCATGAGCATCGGCGGCGGCGTCGGGGTGGCCGGCGTCAAGCGTATGGTGGATGAACTTCTGGAGAGCGAATTGGCGCGCCAGGAGTCCTCCTACGGGCAGGTTTCCCAGGAGTTGTCCATGCTCAGTTCGGTGGAAACCAGCTTCGGCGAATTCGGCGATGCCGGGGGATTGAACAAGACCATTGACGAGTTCTTCGATGCACTGGAGGGGCTGGCGACCTATCCTCAGGACAACGTACGGCGCAACGCGGCCATCAGCGCCGCCGAATCGTTGGCGGCTGAGTTTCGCCAGCTTGGCACGACTCTGGCCGAAATGCAGGACCAGATCACTCTGGAGGCCGGGAACACGGCCGATTCGATCAATCAGTTGGTCGAACAGATTGCTGAGGTGAACGGCAAGATTCAGACGATTGAGATCAACGGGGGCCAGGCCAACAATCTGCGTGACCGTCGCGATCAACTGATCGTCGAGCTGTCGAAATTCGTCCGTGCCGAAACGCAGGAGAGGGACTATGGTGTCATGGATGTTTCCCTGGCCGGGCTTCCTATTGTGACGGGAACCATCCCCCTGAGCCTTGAGGTCCATTTGGAGGAAGATGGCGAGCTGGCAGTCTACGCCACCGGGACTTCGGGGTCGAGTCTTCAGGTTCAGGGAGGACGAATGGGGGGACTGCTGACGCTCAAGAACAGCACCATCGCCGCCCTTCAGGATGATCTGGATACGTTGGCTCAGGGCATCATGCGCGAGATCAACCAGGTTCACGTCCAGGGGGTGGGCACCGATGGCTCCTTTGCAGAACTCTCCGGGTGGTTGATGGGTTCGACCGACCTTTCCGAATCCCAGGCGCCCATTGAAGACGGTACGTTCTACCTTCGGATGACCAACACGAACACGAGCGAAATCGAGCGGCATGCGATCGATGTGGATCTTTCCGGCGCGCCGCCTGATACGCTGACGTCTGTTGCGGCCAAGCTCGATGCCATTACCGGCTTGAACGCCTCTGTTTCGGGCACCCAACTTCGCATCGTGGCCGATCTGGGCTACAAGTTCGATTTCACTCCGGCGGTTCTTCCGGAACCGACGGCAACCAACCTTACGGCTGCCTCTCCGCCGGACGTTTCAATCGGTGGTATTTACAACGCCAGCGCCAATGATACGCTCACCTTCACCGTCGTGGGAACGGGCAGCGTGGGCAACGGCGATCTGCGTTTGAATGTGACCGACCAGGCGAGCGCCGTCGTTGGCTCATTGAATATCGGTAGCGGTTACGCGGCTGGCGACACGATCGAAATGAGCAACGGGCTGAAGCTCTCTCTGGATGTCGGGGATGTGAACACCGGTGACAGTTTCGAGGTGGAGGTCTTCGCGACCTCCGATACGTCGGGTTTCCTGGCCGCGGCGGGGCTCAATACGTTCTTCTCCGGGACCGGAGCTTCCGATATGGCGGTTTGCCAGTGCATCGCCGACGATCCGGATCGCATCGCCACGGCCATCGGGCCGGATCAGGCGGACAACATCGCGGGGCTGCGGTTGGCCGGGCTCCAGGATGAGCCTGTCACCCTTTTGGAGGGTCTGACTCCCAACGAGTATTACCAGCGTATTGTGGCCGAGGTCGGTCAGGAGGTGGCGCTGAAGGAGTCACAGAAGTCCAATGTTGAAGCCATGATGGCCAATCTGCGCCAGCAGCAGAGTGAAATCAGCGGGGTCGACATCAATGATGAGGCCGCCCTTCTGCTGGTATTCGAAAAGACATTTCAGGCGATTGCCAAGTACCTCAACAGTCTTCAGAATGCAATGGGGACGCTGATGGAGGTTGTCTGATGGATGCGCTTTGGCTCCAACGATCCGAGTTGAGCCAGCGCGTGTGGTACTTCCGCTGAAGAACATGGGAGACTCTCAATGAGTGGCTCAATCAATAGCATATATCAGAATGTCAGTTACTCGCTGTCCTTGCATTCCAAGGCCATCGTTCAGTTGCAGGAGCAATCCGCCAGCGGGAATCGGGTTAACCGAGCGTCGGATGCGCCGTCGGATGCGTATCGGATTCTGGGGCTCAACACGCAGGAGCGATCGCTTCAGGGTTACCAGGAGAATGCTGAGAATCTGATCGGGACTCTGGAGATCGCTTCGACGATTATCGAGAACATGGCGTCCGAGCTTTCCGACACGCGAACGCTGCTGACCCAGATCGTCTCCGGTGTTCAGGACGCCGAAGGGCAGGCGAGAATGGCCGAGAGTATCGACAGTACGCTGGAACAACTCGTCTCGCTGGCCAATACGAAACACGCCAATCAGTACCTCTTCTCGGGCAATAAGACTGATGTGCGCTCTTATGCGGTCGAACACGAAGGCGGACGGATCAGCAGTGTGACCTACCAGGGCAGCAACGAGGCCCGTGTGGTCGATGTCGCCGCTGCGGTGACCGTTCAGGCCAATCACGTCGGGGACGATATCTTCCGTAGCGACGAACGAGGGGACCCGCTCTTTCTAGGCTCCAGCGGCGCCGCCAATGGGACGGGCACCTCCAACGTGCAAGGCGACGTCTGGCTGACCGTCGAGCACGACGGGTCCAATTACCGGGTCTCCATTGACGACGGGGCGACATTCGTGACCGTGCCGGCCGGCGGAGACGCGAATCAGGCGGTGACCGACTCACGCACCGGGCGCGTTTTGTACGTCGATACCACGGGGATAAACAGCACTGGCGTGGAGCTGGTCCGCGTTCCGGGGACCTACGATGCGTTCGAGATGCTGATCGGCCTCCGCGATTTGCTGCTCAATGAACGGAACATCCCCACCCAGGAACTGCTGGGGTACATCGATGCGTCCGTTGCGTCCGTCGAGGAGGTACGTGACCAGCTCATGCAGGTCGACGTCGCCGTCGGCGCCAAAGTTGGGTTTCTGAGCACTCTGAGCGATAGTCTGGAGAGCATGGAATTCGACACCAAGGACGAGACGACGGGGCTGCAGGAGGCCGATATTGCCCAGATTGCCATCGACCTGTCGCGTCGTGAAGTGCTCTATCAAATGTCGCTTCAGGTCGCCGGCAAGCTGATGAGCACATCGTTATTGGACTTCATCTAATCGCATCCTTCCCTAGGGCGGGCCGCAGACACCGTGGTTGTTTTGCAGACGCGGGTGTCTGATTTCTATCCATTCGGACCGACCAGAGCGGTCTTTCGAGGGGTCTTACCCCCACTTTCCCTCCTCGGCATGCAATTTGCAGTTACCCGGAGCATGGTGAATATACGAATCCGGTTTGTCAGAAGGGAGCCAATCGAATGACGGCACAGACAGGTATGAACGCCTACCAGCGGGGAGTGGAGCTCGCTGAAGCTGGGAAGCATGAGGCGGCGCTGAACTGCATGCGCGAGTATCTGCGGGGGGCGCCGCAAGATGTGCAAGCCCTCAACGATATCGGGGCCATCCTGCATTGTCTGGGCCGTTCCAATGATGCGGTCGAATACCTGAAGAAGGCCCATGCCCTTCGAGCAGACAGCACGGAGGTTGTCTGGAACCTCGTTGAGGCGTATTTGGCCTCCAATCGGGCCAGCGAAGCCGCTGCGCTCTTCGATGCCCTGGAGCGGGTTGGTATTTTGAACATCGAGGTGCTGAACCGCACCGCCACGATGCTGCTCGACCAGGATAAGAAGGGTGAGGCCGTCGAGGTTCTGCTCCGTTCCCTCCAACTCTGGCCCGAACAGGAAGTGCTCATGCCCATCCTGGAGATCATCCGGAGTCGGCGCCCGAAGGTGGCCTTCTTCAGAACCGGCACCGGTGATGACGGGATCCTGGCGGACGCCTGCTCGTTTGTCGAGCAGCGGTTTCAGACCGAATTCTATGAGAACCACAATTCTGATGATTTCGAGGGCCTGATCGACTGGGCCGACATCGCCTGGTTCGATGGCGGGGGGGATATGTTGGCAGCCGCCTCGAAAATGGAACGATCGGGCAAGACGATCGTCAGTCTGCGGCGGTCGGACATCAAGGGCGACTGGATCAAGGCGGTTCGCTGGGAACGAGTCGATATCCTGATCGAAATCGGCAGCTCGGCGGTCGAGGAAGCGCTGCTGACGCATGTGCCGGACATCCGGAATCGAACGCGGCTGGTCGTGGTTCCTCACGGGGTCAATCTGGAGGGACGCATCTTCCGGACGCGACCGCGGGGCAAGCACCTGGCTTGCATGGGATGCCTGACCATGGAAGCGAATCCTGCGTTTCTTCTGCAATGTATGCAGAAGCTGCACTATCTCGATAATGATTATCGGCTCTCGTTCGCCGGCCGATTCGAGAGTCCTGTCCTGGAGCAATACGTATGTCATATGGTCCAGACGCTGGGATTAACGGGTGTTGTTTCCTTCGAGCCCTATCCGAGCGACCTGGACACGTGGCTCAGCGACAAGCACTTCGTGGTTTCCTGCGGGATCAATGAAGGTCAGGTGGAAGCGGTCATGGCCGGCATGGCTTCCGGCCTCAAGCCCGTTCTGCACAACTTCCCCGGGGCCGAACAACTCTTCCCGCCCGAGTATCTATTCAACATTGCCGAGGAGTTCTGCGAATGTGTCTGTGGTCGGGAGTATGAACCGGCCTCGTACCGACGCTTCGTCGAGCAGCGCTATCCGAGCAGGGAGCAACTGGAACGAGTCAACGGCATCCTGGTCCAACTGGAGACGGAGATCGATCAGCAGCAGCCTGCGGCGGCCGGCGGTTTCGGCGGCGTCGACATCGCGGCGCCCCTGGCTGGAACCCCTTCCGCGACCGGCCAATCGCCTCTCACAGCACCTCTGAACGTGATTAACCCGTAACGGTGACCCCGCTTGTGATATCGAAATCTCACCAAATGGTTGAACAATTGGCCGAGGGCGACAGCGGTCTCTTCGTTTCGGAGGACAGAGACCGAAGCGGACCGTTGGTGAGCATTCTGCTGCCCACCTTCAACCGCCGGCGTTCGCTGCCGCAAGCGTTGGCCAGTGCCGTGCAGCAGACTTACCGGAACATCGAGATCTTCGTCATCAACGACGGCGGTGAGGATGTCAGCGACATCGTTGGGTCGTTCAACGATCCGCGCGTGATCTTGATCGATCGCAAGGAAAACCGAGGCAAGCCTTACTCCCTCAACGAGGCGTTGGGACGCGCCCGCGGCAAGTACGTCGCCTATCTGGATGACGACGACATACACTATCCTTACCATGTCAAGGTTCTCGTCGATGCACTGGAGGAGCAGACGGATTGTCAGGTGGCCTATTCGGATCTCTACAAGGCCTACTGCAACGTGCTTCCCGACGGTCAGCGTGAGGTCCTGAGCAAGCATGTGGAGATCAGTCGGGACTTCGACCGCTTTCTCATGCTGTATTTCAATCACGTTCTCCACGTCTCGCTCATGCATCGACGCGATCTGCTCGAGAAGACCGGCTTATATAATGAAGAACTCAATGTCCTGATCGACTGGGACATGACACGCCGTCTTGCCTTCTTCGGCGATTTCCACCATGTGCCGACGATCACGGGGGAATTCTACAGTCCGGTGACCGACTCAGATCGCATTTCCGTGGTGCAGCGCAAGGACCGCAAGAACTACCTTCGCAATGTCCTGGCCATTCGCACGACCCATCCGCCCAAGCCTTGGTCCAAGATCGACGAGCTGTCGATCATTCTCGTAATCGACCGGCTGGAGCGGGAGATCGCCGAGGTGTTTGGGCGTATCTGGCGCCACACGTTCTATCCCTATCGGCTCTACGTTCCGTTGCCACCGGCGGATATCGCGCGGATGGACATCGAGATGCCGAATGTCGAGTTGGTGCCCGTGGAGCCGCTGAGTTCGCGCGAGGAACGGATAGACGTGGCGTTGAGCCGAGCCGAAGGTCGATACGTGGCGATTGTTCCGCAGACCTTGTCCATCGAGGACATGTGGGTGGAAGACTCCTTGTACGCCCTGATCCACAATTGTCCCGAGAATGAAGGCTTCCTGCTTGCGGGGACCGATCCCCAGACCTGGGCCGCCGTGCTGAGACGGGCGGATCTGCAGCGGGCCCGACACGCCCATCCTCATCTGTCGGTGGAAGCATCGTTGACGGCGTGCGGTACTCGGGTGCGCCGGCCCGAGCCCGAGGAGCTTCCCTTCCAGTTCGATGAATTGATGCGACAAGCCTACTTGGCCGAGGCGGAGGGCAACTGGGCCGCGGCGGCTCGCTTGTTCGAGTACATGGCCGCTCACTATCACAATGAACTCTGGATGAAGTCACTGGCGGCGCGGGCTCACTTCGAAGCGGGGAACCACTTCAGCGCCAACCGACTCAGTCGTGAGGTCAATCACGCTCGACCGACGGTGGACACGCTGTTGCTGGAAGCCAAGGTGCGGCGGAAACAGAACGACTGCGCCGGCGCGATCCGCCTCCTGGGGCAGGCCGAGCGCTGGCTGGGCGGTCAGGCCGAGACGCCGGTCCAGGACGCGCGGAGCCAGGAAACAACATAATTGCGGGTGTTTGGGAAACTATAGGACTGGAACCAATATGGACATCATAGAGACGAACGAGGTCGAGAAGCACAAAAGAACCCAGCACTACGAGGTGTTGCGTGAGCTGGGCGATTGCTACACCTCGGTGGGCAACTACAGTCAGGCCCATCGGTGTTATGAGAAGGCCGCGTCGTTGGGGCCCGATGAGCCCGATCCATATGTAGGTCTCGGAGTGGCCGCCTTGCAGTGCGGCAAGCTTGAAGATGCGGAGATCGCCTTTCGCGTGGCCTGTCGGCTGGACGCGGACTGTGCGAAAGCCCACGCCGGCATGGCGATGGTGGCTCAGCAGCGGGGCCAATACGCCGAATCGTTCGATCTCTATATGAAATCGCTCGAACTCGACACCGACAACATCACGGCGCTGCTCGGACTGTTCCAGGTCTCCTGCGAGATGGGTTCTTTCGCCAAGGTCATCTACTATCTGGAGGTGTACCTGGAGATGCACCCAGGGGACACTTCGGTGATGTTCGCGTTGGCGGCGCTGTACCTTAAGGACATGCGTGCGGAACAGGCGCGAGATACGCTGCGGAACCTCTTGGCGCTGGAACCGACCAATGAGGACGCCGTGAACCTGCTCGAGGAGGTTGAGCACAGTCTGGCGGGCGCCAGGTAGAGGGTGGTCATGGAACGTAACGGTAACAACGTGCCTCAGGAGCAGAAGCCAAATGTCTCGGCGGAACTGTGTCGTCTGTTGACCGAACAGATTGCCTGGGCGCGCAAGGGTAATTTCGGCCAGGTCGAGCGTCTGGCGACTCAGACCGATTCGATTGTGGCGACCATGATGCGAGATGGCGCGACGGGGTCTGATGACGCCCAGCGCAGCGAATGGGAGCGGCTCTATGATGAGTTGCTGGTGATACTCAGAGCAGAGAAGGTCGACGTGCACGATGAGTTGAAACAGTTGCGACAGGTGCGCAGAGCGGTTGGCGCCTATGGCGGCAAGAAGACGCCTAAGGGCAAAGCACGTCGCCCGCTCGCCGTGGTGCGTTCATGACCCAGATGACAGTTGACAGGATGATCTACAGGTTGACTAGGCAGGAGTATAGCGGATGAACATCTCTTTCATTGGTTTGGGAAAGCTGGGGCTATGCTCGGCGGCATGTTTCGCAACCAAAGGGCACCGGGTCATCGGTGTGGACTCCAACAGGCGGCACATTGAGGCGCTGAACGAGGGGCACTGTCCCATCGACGAGACGGATTTGCCGGCGTTCCTGGATGGGTGTCGTCAGGACATGGAGTTCACGCTGGACTACGACTATGCCGTGCGGAACAGCGACATGACCATGATCAACGTTCCGACGCCGAGCAATGAGGACGGACGTTTCTCGAATGCCTATATAGACGCTGTCATCGACCAGATCGCTCCGGCTCTGAAAGCCAAGAAGGGTTTCCACATCGTCGTGATCATCTCAACCGTCATGCCGACGACTTGTGAGAAGATATTCAAACCTCAATTGGAGCAGTTGACCGGCAAGGCCTGCGGTCAGGATTTCGGGTTGGTGTACAACCCGGAATTCATCGCCCTGGGATCGGTTCTTCACGATTTCCTCAATCCCGACATGCTGCTCATAGGCAGTTCCGACGACCGGTCCGCCCAGGCGGTCAAGCAGGTATACACCTCCACGGTGGACAACAACCCGCACTACGCGTTGATGAACCTGACCAATGCAGAGATCACCAAGCTCAGTCTCAACTGCTACGTGACGATGAAGATCAGCTTTGCCAACGAACTGGCGGCGCTGTGCGAGAGCATCGCGACGGCCGATGTGGATGTGGTGACCTCGGCTCTGGGAGCGGATACCCGCGTGGGGCACCGATACCTGAAGGGCGGCATGGGGTTCGGCGGGCCTTGCTTCCCGCGTGACAACCTGGCGTTTCAGCGTTGCGCCGAAGACGCCGGGGGACAGGCTCATCTGAGTCCGCGTGTCGTGAAGGTCAATGGGGAAATCGTCAATCGACTTTTCGCGATGATTGGCGAGCATGCACCTTCGGGATCGACCGTCGCCCTGCTGGGGCTTTCTTACAAGCCGGGGACGCATATTGTGGAAGAATCTCAACCGGTGATGTTGGCTCAGACCCTTCTCGACGCCGGTTATGTCGTGCGTATGCACGATCCCAAAGCGACGGCCAGCGCCGGCGAAGCACTCCAGGGACGGGGGACGTATTGCCTTGATCCCTACGATGCCGTTCGCGGGGCATCCGTTGTGGTCGTGCTCACCAGTTGGCCCGTCTACAGCGATCTGGATCTCGACAAACTGGCCAAACAGGCCGGACCGGCGCCGCTGCTGATCGATTGCTGGCGCATATTCAAGGACGTTCCGACACACACATTCGAATACAGCGCCTTTGGAATTGGAACGCCGTTTTCTGGGGGAACAGGAAATGACACTCGCTCAAACATTCTCAGCCAAGACTATCGACGACGTGCGCCGGTACTGGAATGCGCGACCGTGCAACATTCGGCACTCTCCGAAGACCATGGGAAGTCGCGCGTACTTTGATGGAGTCGAATCTCGCAAGTACTTCGTGGAGCCGCACATTCCGACGTTCGCCGAGTTCGATCGGTGGCATGGAAAGAAGGTCCTGGAAGTCGGTTGTGGTATTGGAACGGACACGATCAGTTTCGCCCGGGCCGGGGCGCAGGTGACCGCGGTGGATCTTTCCGAGGAATCGCTGGCGGTGGCTCGTCGTCGCGCCGCTGTCTTCGGGTTGGCCGATCGCATCACGTTCTATCAGGCCGACGCCGAGCGATTGAACGAGGTGGTTCCTGTGCAGGAGTATGATCTGGTGTATTCGTTCGGGGTGGTCCATCACACGCCTTGTCCCGAAGACGCCGTGCGCCAGATGCGTCGCTACATGGGGCCTGACAGCGTGCTGAAGATAATGGTGTATCACCGCTACTCGTGGAAGGTCTTACGGATTCTCTTGCGTTATGGGAAGGGCGCATTCTGGAAGCTGGATGAACTCATCGCACGTCATTCCGAAGCCCAGACCGGGTGCCCCGTGACCTACAGTTACTCGCGAAGCACGATCCGGGCGTTGCTGGACGGTTTGTGTGTGCGAGACGCCATGGTCGATCACATCTTCCCATACCGGATTCCGGAATACAAGCGGTACGAGTACAAGAAGATTTGGCCGTTTCGTTGGATGCCTCGCCCGCTGTTTCGCGTTCTGGAGCGGATGTGGGGATGGCATCTGTGCGTGACGGCCGGGCCGGTTGGAGGCGCTGCGCCTCTCTATAGCCAGGATCTTGGAGTGCAACGATGAACGAAGTGCTTCTGATCAAGCCCCCATTCAAGTTCATTCCCATTGGCATGGGGTATGTCCTGTCGTGTCTGAACCGAGCAGGCATCCCGGTGGATTTCCTCGATATGCATCGGCCGGCCCGACCTGTGGACGACTACATGAACAATGTAGCGGCCGGCCGGTACATGGCGATCGGAACCGGTGGGTTCGTCTACGGCATCAACTGGTTCCGCGAGATCCTGAGCAAACTTCGGACTCTATCGCCGCAGACGCCTCTGATTCTCGGAGGCAATATCACCCGGAATGTGCGGCTCGACCTGCTGATGGACAAACTGCCCCTCGATTTCGCCGTGGTGGGCGAAGCCGAGACGAGCTTCCCTCATCTGCTCAAGGCGATCGCCGCTGGGGCCAGTTGTCAGTCCATCCCGGGGGTAGCCTTCAAGGGACCCGATGGCAAGATCGTGCGGACTCCCCCGCGTCGCGTGGAACTCGATCAGGAGTACATCCTCCCGGCCTACGAGGCCCTGGACCTGCAGTACTACCTTGACGTGTATCGCCACCACGTCCTCGGAGGCATGGGCCGGATGATGCCCGTACTGACCGGACGGGGCTGCAAAGGCGGATGCAGTTTCTGCTCGCCCACGGTGGGGCGGTTCAAACCGCGCAAGGTCGAGCACATCCTCCGGGAGATCGAGACCTGGAACTCTCGTTATCAGTTTGAGTGGATCTCGTTCGCCACCGAGTTGTTCTTCGCCACGGACGAGGATATTCTCGAATTCTGCCGCTTGTACAAGCAACTCCGGCCGCACCGGCCTTGGGCCTGTTGCTTCCGAATGGACCAGTCTCCCGAGGTTCTCCCGGTTATGAAAGACGCCGGTTGCGTCATGGTCAACATCGGGCTGGAAAGCGGTTCCGAGAACATCCTACCCAAGCTCAAGCTGGGCTGTTCGGTGGATCAGTTCGTCAAGACCTACGATGCCGCCCGACGCGTTGGACTGGTCGTGGATTCTCCCTTCATGATGACCAACGAAGACGAGACTGAGGAGGATCTGAAGAAGACCTTCGACCTGCTGATCGAGAAGAAGATCGATGCGAACTTCGGCCTGGTCGGCACGTACCCAGGCACGCCTATCTATCATCGCGCCCTCAAGAAAGGGTATGTCGGTGATGAATGGGACTACATGACGAACAGGATGAAGGAGTGGCCCTGGAGGTCGCCGTCGGTCTCCGAGATGGGCTATTTCAATATCAGCGCCATGCCTTCGTCCAGTCTGTTTGAGACGATCTACGGGCAGGTTCGTCGCTACTTCACGTTTCTGTACAAGGAGTTTCGAGCCCGGGATGTAGCCCTGGTGGCTGTTCCCAATGGCGAAGGCAGCCAGGAGGTCGGGATCACGGGTCGCTGTTTCAACTGCGGCCATCGGGAAACCCTGCCGGTCAGGGCCCAGGGGGCGGTCAACGTCATTGAGTATGTCTTCCGTTGCCCGAAGTGCTGTCAGAAGAACTTCCTCGATTTCATGAATCTTCCGGAAGCGAAACAATACTATGACATCCTCGGCGCCAAACTTCGCCAGGCCGGTCGGATCATGGTCATGGGCACTGGCAGGAACGCCATGGACTTCTACTTCTACAACCTGTTCGGCCTGGATATGGAACGGATCGTCGGATTCGTCGACCCTCGGGGAGCGGCCCGCGAGCAGAAGTTCTATCACTTGCCACGCTACCGACTGGCGGACTTGGAGCGTGTCGATCACGACGCCATCCTGGTCGTGGACGTGGCCCGTGAGGTGGCTGAGTTACTTCTCTCGACGAGCACGGCATCTCAATCCAAGCCGGTCTACTTCCTGGCCCCCTCCAAACTGAGCGTGCCTGCCCGAGAGCCGAATCGGAACCTGGTCGGAGTCGGAACCTGATATGAACCAGAGCGACAAGATATTCTCTCTCGAAGAACTCCCGGCAGTGCTGCAGAAGCACCGTGACGAGCGTCGGACAATCGTCCACTGTCACGGCGTATTCGATCTGCTGCACATTGGCCATATTCGGTACTTCGAGCAGGCCAGCGCCTTTGGGGACATCCTGGTGGTGACGGTGACGCCCGATCGGTTTGTGGACAAGGGTGACAAGCGTCCGGCCTTCACGGAGCGACTCAGAGCCGAAGCCATTGCTTCCTTGAGCGTTGTCGATTATGTGGCGGTGAATGAGTGGCCCACGGCCGAAAAGACACTGCGTTGCCTTCAGCCCGATGTCTATGTCAAAGGCTCAGACTTCCGATCGGTTCAGGCCGATCGCACGGGCAAGCTGGCCCTGGAAGAGCAGGTCTGCAAGGAATTGGACGTCGAGCTGAAGTTCACGCAGGATATCGTCTTCAGCTCCACGAATCTGATCAATCGTTTCTTCTCCTCGTTCTCTCGCGAGTTGCAGGACTATCTTGAACTGTTTCGCCGTCGCTACTCGCTGGATCAGATCCTGCAAGTGGTCGATCGCATGGCGCAACTCAAGGTGCTCCTGGTCGGCGACGTGATCATCGACGAATACTGCTACTGCAGCCCCCTGGGGGCGTCCTCAAAGTCGCCCGTTCTGGCGGTCCAGCACAAGTCGTTGGATTGCTTTGCCGGCGGCGTGCTCGCGGTCGCCAATCATCTGGCGAATTTCGTCGAGGGTGTGCGACTGTTCGCCGTCATCGGGGAACAGAATGACTACCGTGATTTCATCGAGTCCTCTCTGTTGCCAGGCGTTCGCCCGGAATTCTGGGTTCAGGACGGCGCCCCGACCATCGTCAAGAAACGCTACCTCGACGGGTACACGCTGCACAAGCTGCTGGAAATCTACACGATGGACGATTCCGGCCTGACGGCGGAAAAAGACGCGGATATGAATGAGAGATTTCGCGCCGAGGCGACTGACCATGACATGGTGGTGTCAGCCGACTTCGGGCATGGGGCGGTGAGTCCCACGCTGCGCGCGGCGCTGGTCCAGCACGCACCGTTCTTGGCGATCAACACCCAGGTCAACGCGGGCAATGCCGCCATGCACACGATTTCCAAATATTCGCACGCCGACTACATCAGCCTGACCGAGCGCGAGTTGAGATTGGATAGCCGGGAATTGAAGCAGAACCTGCGCCCCTTGGCCTGCGAAACGGCGCATCGTTTCAACAGCCAGGCGCTGGCCGTGACGCGGGGACGCCAAGGAGCGTGCCTTTCCGGCCCCGACGGAGCGTTCATTGTCGTGCCGGCGTTTGCCAGCAAGGCTGTCGACAGCGTCGGTTCGGGCGACGCCTTCTTCGCCATCAGTTCGCTGGCGATCAAGCTCGGGGCGCCTTTCGAGGTTGCCGGCTTCCTGGGCAACGTGGCCGGCGCGCTGGCAGTCCAGATCATTGGCAATCAGAAGGCGATCGACAAGCCAAGTTTAACCAAGTACATCACTTCCCTGTTGAAATGAGACGAGATGGGCAGTAGTTACGCACTTTTTGATCGGTCGGAACTGTCCGTGTTGCCCCTTGGGCAGCGCCGGCACGATCTGTCTGCGCATCAGATTCTCCCGCTGACTGCCGTCGACGTGACCTCGTCTGAGTTCTCCGAGGTCGGTCGACGAATCCGGGACGCCCGGGAACAGGGCGCGGCGGTCGTGCTGATGATGGGCGCTCACGTCCTCCGTGCCGGGGTGCAACAGTATCTCATCGACCTGATGGAACGGGGATTCATCACGGCATTGGCCGGCAACGGCGCCTGCGCCATTCACGACTACGAACTGGCCCTGATCGGCGCGACGACTGAGAGTGTCGCTGACTACATTCGGACGGGACAATTCGGCCTTTGGCACGAGACCGGTCGGCTCAATGATGTGATCCGTAGCGCTGCGGCTGACGGTGTCGGCTTGGGAGAGGCGGTAGGGCGTCAGATCGAGGAGAACGGATACCCTCACAAAGACATCAGCGTCCTCGCCGCGGCTTACCGGTTGAAGATCCCCTTCACGATTCACGTCGGCATTGGCTACGACATCATCGCCGAGCATCCCAATTACGACGGCGCGGCGCTGGGCGCGGCCAGCTATACGGATTTTCTCATCTTCACCAAAGTGTTGGAGAAACTGCAGCACGGCGTGATGATGAACTTCGGCAGCGCGGTGATGGCGCCGGAGATCTTCCTCAAGGCCCTGGCGATGGTTCGCAACCAGGCCGCTCGCCAAGAGGAGGCCATCAGCGAATTCACGACCTTGGTGTGCGACCTGCGCGATCTGCCGGAAGGCTATCGACGCGAAGCGGCCAAGAACAATCCCAATTACTATTTTCGACCCTGGAAGACCATGCTGGTCCGCACCGTGGCCGATGGTGGAGCGAGCTATTATGTTAAAGGATCTCACGCAGATACAGTTCCCCAACTCTGGAGCGCCCTTCGAGCGGATCGGCCCGCATGATGTCAGCCGCCGCGCTGGATGGAGCGCCGCGGTCACTTCGTTGACGCGGTGCTTGGGCAGCGTCTGCGCCACCGTCGATGGAAACGAACCGATCGATTGTGATGAAGCGTTCGATCTGTGGTGCGAAACCACCGAGATTGTGCGGCAGGCGGAGCGCGTCATCTACTTGATTGGCAATGGCGCCAGCGCCTCGATGGCCAGCCATTTCTCCGCCGACCTGGCTAAGAACGCCGATTTGCATACGCAAGTGTTCACCGATATTTCGCTGTTGACCGCCGTCGCCAACGATATGTCCTACGACATGGTCTTCGTAGCGCCTTTGCGTCGGCGCCTCAAACCCGGCGATATGGTCGTTGCCATCAGCAGTTCGGGGAACTCGCCCAATGTTCTCAAGGCGGCCGAATTCGCCGCGTCGCAGAAGGCGACAGTGGTAACGCTGAGCGCCATGCAGCCCACGAATGCGTTGAGGCAACTGGGAACGCTGAATCTATGGTTGCCCGCCGACACTTACGGTATGGCTGAGACCGGTCATGCAGCGATTCTGCACTATTGGATGGATAGAGTCTCTTTGCAGCACAGATGATGGAACCCCCGTTCGGGGCAAACCGAGTTATGGACAACTTGCGTATCGACAATCACAAACTTCTCTTTCACGTGGACCGCGTGAGCAACTGGCTTCAGGGCCAGGTCGTTTACCCGATCTACATGGAGATCTCGCCGGCCGGTGCGTGCAATCATCGCTGCACGTTTTGCGGTCTGGATTTCATGGGCTATAAGCCGCGTTACCTCGACGCCGATCTGTTGAAAACGCGTCTGACGGAGATGGGTGAACTGGGACTCAAGAGCGTCATGTTTGCTGGGGAGGGCGAGCCGTTCCTGCACCGAAAGATGAGCGAGATCATCGTTCATTGCCAGGAGCAGGCGGGCATTGACGTGGCGCTGACCACCAACGGCGTGCTGATGCGTCCCGAGGTGAGCGAACGCATTCTCGGGTCGACCGCCTGGATCAAGATCAGCATCAATGCCGGGGCCGCTGAGACCTATGGACGGATTCACGGCACCCGGCCTGGAGATTTCGAGAAGGTCTGTGCCCATATGGAGCAAGCTGTTGCCATTCGTCAGCGACAGGACGCCTCCTGCACCCTGGGAGCGCAGATCCTGCTCTTGCCCGAGAACCGAGATGAGGTCACCGTACTGGCCAAACGTTGTCGGGATATCGGATTGGACTACCTGGTGGTCAAGCCGTACTCGCCGCATCCGCAGAGCTTGCACGAGGGCTACGAAGACGTTTCCTACGACCAGTGTGATGAGTTGGCTGAGAAGCTCGATGCCCTTGGCACGGATGCTTTCCAGGTCATCTTCCGTCGCAGCGCGATGCGCAAGTGCGACAACGGCACGCGTTCCTACGACCGTTGTCTGGCCTTGCCCTTCTGGTCGTACCTGGACGCTGGCGGCAACATCTGGGGATGCAGCATGTTCCTGGGGGATGAGCGATTCTGCTATGGCAATATCGCCGAGAACACGTTCGCCGAGATCTGGGAGGGACAGAAACGGAAAGAGTCGCTCGCCTGGACCGCCGAGCATCTTGATGCGTCCGCCTGTCGTGTGGGCTGTCGTATGGACGAGGTCAACCGCTACCTGTGGGAGCTGAAGCATCCGCACCCGCACGTGAATTTCATCTGATGAGAACCGTTCATGAAGTATCGGCACATAATCTTTGATTTTGACGGCGTCCTGGCCGACAGCAATGAGATTCGGTTCGAGGGTTTCGTCGATCTGTTCGCGGACATCGGCGACGAATTGCTGGAGCGCTTCATGACCTTCGTCAAGGCCAACGGCGGGCTCTCGCGGTACGGCAAGATCAGGCATCTCCACAACGAGATTCTTTGTCGGTCCATATCCGAGTCCGAGGTCATCTCGCTGGCTGAGCAATACTCCCATCTGGTGATGGACAAGATCATCCAGGCCGAGCCTGTGACGGGGTCCCTGGAGTTCCTCGCCGAGCATGGGGATCGTTTCGATTTGGCGGTCATCTCGGGTTCGGATCAGGAGGAGTTGCGAGAGGTTTGCCGTGCTCGTGGGATTGCCGACCATTTCAAGGCGATCCTCGGTTCTCCGGTGGAGAAACAGGAGAACATCGAAAGTCTGCTGGCCTCCGAAGGTTGGGATCCGCAGGCGTGTGTTTACGTGGGGGATTCACAAAACGATTACGACGCCGCCATCGGGGCGGGCATCGACTTCATCGGGCGCGATTCCGGCGTGAGGGATTGGAGGGATCTGGACGTGATCTGGATCTCCGACCTGCTGGAATTGCCGGCTGCATTGGAGGAGTTGTCCCGGCGCCGAGAGGACGGCATTGAGCCTCAGAGCAGAAGGAGTATCGTATGAAACGGGTCGCCATTATCGTGGCTCAGAATTTTCAGGACGAGGAGTTTGTCTATCCCTACTACCGGGTCATGGAGGCCGGTCTGAAGGTCGACGTCGCCACCCCGGGCGGGGTGGACATGCTCGGCAAGTACGGCGTGCCGGCCCGGGCGACGATGGATACCAAGGACTTGAAGGCTGCCGATTTCGACGCGGTCATCTTGCCCGGCGGGTTCGAGTCTCCCGATCGGCTGCGCATCCGCAGTGAAGTGTTGCAGTTCGTCAAGGAAATGGACGAAGCGGGGAAACTCGTCGCCGCCATCTGTCACGGCCCGTGGATTCTCATCTCGGCCGGCGTCGTCAAGGGCCGGAAGGTAACAGGCTACATGTCGATTGCCGACGATTTGAAGAATGCCGGCGCCGTGTATACCGATGAAGACACGATCATCGAGGGCAACTTCATCTCCGCGCCGCACTACCGCAACAACGGAACCTTCATGAAGGCCGTTATCGAGGCATTGCAGGATTAGATTGACGATGATCCACTCTGTCAGCAAGAAATCAACGGACGAGCGACATCTCGAGGCCGTATCGGGGCCCAGCAAGGGGACGTTCGATTACACGGACGTGATCGTCAAGAAGCCCTGGGGATACGAATACCTTGTCTTCGAGAACGAACACGTGGCGATCTGGATGCTGCAGATCGTGCGTAAACGCAAGACGTCCATGCATTGCCATCCCCGCAAGAAGACGGGCCTGATTCTGCTCTCCGGGGAGGCGCGTTTCCATCATCTCGAAGGGACCATTCCCCTGAGTCGCATGGGCGCGGTGAACATTGATTCCAGCACGTTCCACAGCACCGAAGCGGCCAGCCTGTTGCCCATCAACCCCGTTTCTGAGAACGGAATCTGGGTGATGGAAATCGAGACGCCGCC
Source organism: Sedimentisphaerales bacterium (assembly GCA_028277585.1). Lineage (GTDB taxonomy): Bacteria > Planctomycetota > Phycisphaerae > Sedimentisphaerales > Anaerobacaceae > Anaerobaca. The sequence continues at coordinate 15,246 of JANQFY010000026.1, read as the reverse complement.
GATGAAGGAAGACTTGTGTCGCATGAGCGATTCCTACGGTCGCGCCGGCGCGACGTACGAGGGCGCCGGTCAGATGGTCTTCGAGCCCAAGGATGTGCTCAGGTTGGCTGAGCCGGAGCAGGGGGATCGGACTCTGCGTCGAACGTTTCAGAATCTCGTCTTCACCGTTAGAACGGGCGCACTGGGCTCCGATCGAAATCTCCCGAGCCCCGATGCCCTGGTGGCCGTCATTGGCCGCGATCGCGATCGAGCCTATGCCAATCCATTTCTGGAGGTCGGCAAGGTCTCTTCGTTTGGCGAGTTTCACGAGAACACCATATCTGAAGATCTCGATGGTGTCACGCTGTTGACGATCGAAGAAGAGGAGAAGGTTGTGAAGATTTCCGATTACATCGCTTCGACCATCGCGGACCTGGGCGTGCAGCACGTCTTCGCCGTTTGTGGCGGCGGCGCCATGCACCTGGTCGATTCCTTTGGCGGTTGCGATCGCCTGGAGTACGTGGCGACCCATCACGAGCAGGCGGCGGCGATGGCGGCCGAAGCCTACGCCCGCATCGCCGGCGGGCCCGGGGCGGCCCTGTTCACTTCCGGGCCGGGCGGAAGCAACGCCATCACCGGGGTCTACGGGGCTTGGGTGGATTCCATCCCGACAATCTTCGTTTCGGGCCAGGTCACCCAGGACACGCTCATCGGTGATACCGGCCTGCGCCAGTTCGGCATTCAGGAAGGGAGTATTGTTGAACTGGTCAGGCCGATCACAAAATACGCCGTGACGGTGACCGACCCGGAAACCATCCGCTACCACATGGAAAAGGCTTGCCACTTGGCGATGACAGGTCGGCCGGGTCCCGTTTGGATTGACGTTCCTCTCGATGTCCAGAGCCGACTGATCGATCCGGACAAGCTCCCCGGCTTCACGCCGGACGAGTCGGAGTCACCCATTACGACCCATGCCCTGAACGGGCTAGTGACCGAATGTGCCGAGATGCTGAGTCAGGCGGAGCGACCCGTTCTGATCTTCGGTTATGGTGTCAGATTATCCAAAGCGGAGGAGGCCCTGCGAGAACTGATCCATCGCTTGCAGATTCCATGCGTATCCTCCTGGACCGCGTCCGATATCACCGGTGTGGCGGATGAGAGCTTCGTCGGACGCAGTGGGATCATGGGCGATCGGGCGGGCAACTTCGCTACTCAGAACGCGGATCTACTGCTCATCATTGGTTCCCGGATGTCCATTCCTCAGGTGGGCTACAACTACAAGGTCTTCGCGCGAGCTGCCAAGAAGATCATGGTGGACATCGACGAGATCGAACTGAAGAAGCCTTCCTTACGACCCGACCTGCCGATCTGCGCCGACGCCGGTGAGTTCCTCCGGTCCTTGCTGTCGAGAATCGAGAAGGACGACGTTACGCTTTCGATTGACGATTGGCGCACACGATGCAAGCAGTGGAAGGCGAAGTACCCGGTCTGTCTGCCCGAGTATCGTGACAACAAGGACAAGGTCAACTCGTTCTACTTCGTCGACCAGCTTTCGGACAAACTCGGCGCCGACGCGGCGGTTGTCACCGACATGGGCACGAGCTTCACCTGTACCATGCAGACCTTCAAGACGCGGCTGGGCCAGCGGATGTTCACCTCCAGCGGATTCTCCTCGATGGGGTTCGGCCTGCCCGGCGCGATCGGGGCTTGCTTCGCGCGGGGACGACGCCAGACCATCCTCATCACCGGCGACGGCGGTCTGCAGATGAACATCCAGGAACTCCAGACGGTGGTGCAACACAAACTGCCCCTGACAATCTTCGTGCTCAACAACCAGGGGTACCTGACCATCAAGCTGATGCAGCAGAATCATTTCGGTCGCTATATTGGTTCCGATCCATCGAGCGGTCTGACCTGCCCCGACATGCTCAAGTTGGCGCAGGCCTATGGCATTGAGGCCGAGCGGATCGATGACCAGAAGGCGTTGGATCGAAGGCTGGATGACGTACTGGCTAAGACCGGCCCCTACATCTGTGAAGTCATGATGCCGCCGGAGCAGGCGCTGATTCCGCGCGTCTCCTCGCTCAAGCTTCCGGACGGCAGGATCATCTCGAAGCCCATGGAGGATCTCTTCCCGTTCCTGGATCGGGACGAATTCAATGAGAATATGATCGTCGAGCCCGTCGAGATCTTGAATCGCTGACGGGAAAGCGATCTTCGCAAGGACGTGAATCGTGCAAGAAGTTGACATCGGATATCCTCACAGCAACGTGCAGAGAGTGCTGGAGCCGGGCTTTCGGACCATTCGAAACCGGATGGTCGCTGCAGGCTTGGACGAAGCCTACTACGACGGCGCGCGTGAGAACGGATACGGCGGCTATCGCTACGACGGTCGCTGGGCCAAGATCGTCCCTGGGCTGATGGATCGCTATGGACTGACGACGGATTCGACCGTTCTGGACGTGGGCTGCAAGAAGGGTTTCTTTCTTCACGATCTCAAGCAGGCTCTGCCCGGTATTCGCGTCACGGGCGTGGAGAACCACTCCTATCCGCTGGACCATGCGATGGAGTCGATCAAGGGCGATCTGCTCCTGGCGCCGTACGAGGAATTGCCCTTCGAAGACGATACGTTCGATTTCGTCATGGCGTATGCGGCCATCTACATGCTCAACTTGAGGGGCGTGATGCAGGCCCTCCGGGAGATCCAGCGGGTGGGCAAAGGCAAGAGCTTCGTCACGCTGGGGGCGTACGAAACGCGTGAGCAGCGTGAACTGCTGGAGGATTGGACGCTGATCGGGACGACCATTCTGCACGTGAGCGACTGGATGGAAGTCTTCCAGGAGACTGGATACACGGGCGATTTCGCCTTCACGACCGCTCCTTCATTGAACTTGGTGCGAGGGTAAGGCATGGAGACACTACTCGAAAAGGACCGAACGCGTATGGGCCTGCTCTACACGAAGATGAAGATCTTCCATTACAAGGAAAAGCTCGACTCGCTTCCGCTCGATGTCCCGGAAATCCGCGCTCCTTTGCACGTTCGGGTCAAGCCGACGAATGTGTGCAGCCACAACTGTTGGTACTGCGCCTATCGCAAGGATAACATCCAACTGGGCAAGGACATGGGGGCCAAGGACCAGATCCCGCGCGAGAAGATGCTGGAGATCGTGGACGACTTCGCGGAGATGGGCGTCAAAGCGGTCACCTTCAGCGGCGGGGGGGAGCCGATGTGCTATCCGCACCTGGCCGAGACGGTTCGGTCGCTCGCTGAGAAGGGGATTCGCTTCGCGGCGCTGACCAATGGGGCTGGGCTGCGGGGAGACATCGCGGAACTGTTCGCCCATCGGGGCAGTTGGATTCGCGTCTCCATGGATGGTTGGGACGGCCCGAGCTACGCCAAGTATCGGGGAGTCTCAGAAAGGGAATTTGGCAAGGTCATGGGCAACCTGGAGCGATTCACTGTGCTGGACGGTTCCTGCTATCTCGGTGTGGTGGTGATCGTGGACAAAGACAATGCCTCACATGTCTACGAGATGATCGGCGAACTGAAGAACACCGGCGCCCACAGCGTCAAGATCTCGCCCTGCATCATCAGCAACGATGGTCATGAATGCAACGCCTATCATCGACCCTATTATGGCACCGTGGGCGAGCAGATTGACAAAGCTCTATCGGATTTCGCCGACGAGCGGTTCGAAGTTTTCAACGGGTACGGCGAGCAACTGACCACGTTCGACAAATCCTACACGTGGTGCCCCTACATTCAGATCAACCCGGTGATTGGCGCCGACCTCAACATCTACTCGTGTCACGACAAGGCCTACAACCTGGACGAGGGATTGATCTGCTCCATCGCCGATCAGAGTTTCCGAGAGGCGTGGACCAAGGACAAGGCCCAGTTCTTCCGGATCAATCCCAAGGTGCATTGCTCGCACCACTGTGTAGTCAACGACAAGAACAAGATGATCCTTGAGTATCTGGACACCGATCCGGATCACGTGATGTTCGTTTAGGGCAGGCTGGATGTTCTCATTGCAGGATAAGCGAATTCTGATTACCGGCGCCTCTCGAGGGTTGGGTTCGGTTTGCGCCCGGGCCTTCGCCCAGAGCGGAGCGCGGCTGGCGCTCATGGCCCGCTCGGAAGAAGCCCTCGAAGGGGTGCGAGCCTCCTGCGATCATGCGACCCATCATCTCGTGACACCCGTCGATTTGACCGATGGCGCGGCTCTGAAGGAAGCCGTGCAGAAGGCAACCGACTTCCTTGGGCAGATCGATGTGGTCCTCCACGTCGCCGGCGGTGGGCTTGGCCTGCGAGAGCCCCTGATCTCCTCCGAGGATCTATCCAGGCTCTTCGCTCTGAATGTGGGCGCTGCTGTGGAAATCAACCGACTTGTCGCTCCGGCTATGGCCGAACGGGGCAAAGGCAACCTCGTCCACGTCGCCTCGATCACGGCGACCGATGCCGTTGCGTCGGTGGGATACAATACCGTCAAATCTGCTCTATCGGCCTATGTACGGAGCCTGGGGAACCATTTGGCTGCCTCGGGCATTGTTGTTACTGGGATTCTGCCCGGCGGTTTCATTGCTCCGGGCAACTCCTGGGAGCGTCTGGCGGCGACCAAGCCTGAGGTGGTGGATCGGTTCATCATTGAACGGCTACCCCGGGGTCGCCTGGCCGAAGCGGAGGAACTGATCCCTCTGCTGAGCTTCCTCTGTTCGGAGGCGGCCAGCATGATGGGGGGCTGTCTGGTGCCCATCGATGCCGGAGAGGGTAAGACATACTTGAGTGTCTGAATCGCGCCATGATAAAGATCAATGATACGCAAAACCTGATTCAGCGTCCAAGCGAAGAGCCCAGGCAAGAAGCCTTGCACGCGTACACGGCTCGGCTGCGCCAGCAGTTCGGCCCGGCGCAACGGATTCTGCTCGTCCAGACGCCGCAGTTCCTCTTTGAGACCATCAATCCCGAAGTTGTCCGGAACCGGGGGTACTATGCCTATCCTCCGACCGGACTCCAAAGATTGGCGGCCTCTCTAGCCGATCGCGATATTGACGTGCGGATCATCGACCTGAACCTCCAGGTTCTCAAGGATATCGCCCAAGACGAACAGTTCGATCCGCAAGGATGGCTTCGCGTTCTGGACGAGCATCTCGACACGTTTCGTCCGACCATTGTCGGAGTGACTTGTTTGACGGTCTACACCGATCTCTTCGGCGGAAACCACCCGCTGACGGGGACACTTCGCCACTTGAGCAATCGCGGCGAGCATCTCGTCATGGTCGGTGGGCCTACGGCGACGAATGAAATCGACCGCTATGTCCGGGATGGCCTCTGCCACTATGGTGTCGAAGGTGAAGGCGAAGACCGGCTCAACTACCTTCTGGACCTGTACGAGGGTCGATCTGGCCTGGACGAAGCGATCTCCGGTATCACGTTCCCCTGGGAGGGGCGGGCGCAGCACACTGAGGGGGGATGCCCGAATGTGGAACTGCGTGGGAATCTGATCGATACGTACGAAGGAGTCGACGTCGAGGCGTACTGCCAAGTGGGAAGTCTGAATCCCTATTCCCGCATGGCCGGCCAGGATACGGTCTACAGTGTCTTTCAGTTGAACCGGGGGTGTCGGGGCAACTGCAAATTCTGCGGCGTCCGTTCCTTCATGGGCAAAGGGGTTCGCACACATTCGGTCGATGAGGTGATCGCCGAGGTGGACTACCTGGTCCGCCAACGCTCGGTCCGACATTTCGAGCTACTGGACGACGACTTCCTGGCCGATCAGAAGCCTGCCGCCGAATTGCTCAGGGCGCTTGGCGGCCTGCATCGGGAGTATGGCATTACCTGGTCGGCGAACAACGGGCTGATGACCAATTCGATCACACCCGAATTGCTCGATCTGATGCGCGACTCGGGTTGTCTGGGATTCAAGATCGGAATCGAGTCGGGGAATCCCCAGATGTTGCGCCGGGTTCGGAAGCCGGGGACATTGGAATCGTTTGCCAGAGTCGCACGTCTGCTCGACGGCTATCCGGAACTGTTTGTCGGAGGCAACTACATCATCGGCCTTTTCGGTGAGGAAACCTTCGGTCAGATGATCGATACCTTCACCTTCTCGGTTCACTTGAATCTCGACTGGTCGTCGTTCACGGTCTTCCAGTTCACCAGCAAACCCAATTGTGAGGCCGAGAATCTCAAGACCGATGGAGACTGGGCGACGGACTTCATCCCGGGCAAAGACAACTCCGACCGGGAGATTGAAGACGATCGCAGTCTGCCGCTGGGGGCTGAGGTCTTCTCTCTTGCCCTCGACCTCGTGCCCTCCCGCGCCTTGGTCAAGAATATCTGGTTGACCTTTAACGTGCTGGGCAATTGTGTCGGCAACAAGAATCTCAAGCCGGGGGGACAACCGGAGCAGTTCGTCGCTTGGGTCGATGCGGTTCGGGTGGCGTATCCGAGCAATCCCTACATGCTGCTGTTCGCCGGATTGGGTCGTGTCCTGATGGGTCAGGCGGACCTGGCCCGGGCGATGTACCGGGATGCTCAGGTCATTGTTGATAATTCGAGCAACTGGCAATACCGGTTCGCCAAGTTCGGCCTTGATGAGCTGCTCGAGGCCGGTCCCGCCGAACCGAATGAAGTCTATCGCCGTTTGGAGGCTATCTGGAATGACTGTGTACCGGAATCGTTGCGGACTGCAGCGACCGGCTCACGACCTGTGCTGGCGTATGACCGCCAGGGCAAGCGACTCGGGGTGCATCGACGGTCTCGAGGAGAGCATCCGAAACGCGATCAGTATCTTCCCGTGTGACAGGGAACGCCCGCGGGCCAGGGGCGAAACGAAGGACCCTATATGAAACAAACGCGAAAAGAGGTTGTGGCAATCGTGGGCTTCTATTTGCCCGGGATCTATCCGGCCGGGGACGACTCCGTCGTGTCGGATCTGCTGGCGCCGGCCTTGCTCAAGGCCACCGCCGATGCCGACCCGGATATCGCCGCTCGCTATGACATTCGTCGCTTCAACTTCCCCACGACGATGGATTCGGCTGAGGCCGCTCGGCATATCTGCGAGGCGCGCCCCGTACTCGTTGCCTATTCCGTCTACATCTGGAACTATCTCCAGACGATGCAGTGCTCTCGACTCACGAAACAATCTTTGCCGGATGTCCCTGTAATCATGGGTGGTCCCCAGGTGATGTATCGCGCCTCCGAGGAGATGCAGAAACACCCGCAAATCGACGCGATCGTCTATGGCAATGGAGAACTGCGATTCCGACAACTTCTCAAGGGCGCCTTCAGCCCCGAGGGTTTCGAGCAGATCGCTCGCATCACATATCGAGATCACCAGGGTCGGATTCGAGAGACGCAGGGAGGCATTGTCGAAGACGTTTCCCAAATCCCGTCTCCCTATCAAACCGGCGTGGTTGACCTCAACGATGGTCAACGCCATACGGTATTCATCGAGACTTTCCGAGGGTGCCCCTTCAAGTGCGGCTATTGTGTCTGGGGCGACAACAACGTCAAGATCCACAAGATCGATCTCGATCGGATTCTGGATGATATTGAGATCATCTACAACAATCCCAACGTGGAAGTCGTCTACTTCACGGATGCGTGCCTCTTCTATACACGCCAGCGGGCCAAGGCCATCTGCGACAAGATCGCGTCCTGCTCCCGGGAGATTCCGACCGTGATGACGTTGGATATCCGTACGCTGACGGAAGAGACGATCGCGAGTCTCAGTCAACTGACGCTCATCCGCAACCAATTTCACCTTGGGTTGCAGAGTACGAATCCCAAGGCGCTGGAAGCGCTCAACCGAAAGACGGCGAAGGACGTCTTCGTCGAGAAGATCGACCTTTTGCGCCGTTTGCAGCCCGGGGCCCAGATCAGTCTGGACCTGATCTATGGGTTGCCCCAGGACAACTTCGAGCGCTTCCGCGAGTCGGTCGACTTCGCCTACAGCTTGAGTCCGGGCAAGCTCTATCTGTCGCACTTGTTGCTGCTGCCCGGGACGCCGTTCTGGGACCATCGAGATGCGTTGGGATTCGACTACACGGACGAGCCTCCGTACATGGTGCGCTCTAATCCGCAGTTCACTCCCGATGATATGGCCCGCACGATGGCCTGGGTCATGTGGATTCAGGTGATGAACTACTTCGGGGCGATCAAAGACGCCGTGCTGCGTATCAGGGAATACAATCAGCGGTATCGCTACATCGATCTGATCGACCGCTTGATCGAGATTGTCAGAGCGCAGGTGGATCCCGTCTCCGAACTTCAGCATGAGTTCACGATCGAGTCTCAGAACGCCAACCGGCGGTACGTGATGAATACGTTTGCCGAACCTGAGAACGGCTTGATTCTCTACGAGGCCACGCGACAACTCCTGGTTGAATGCGGAGTCGAGTCACGTCTCGGTCAAGACATCAACCTGGGAATTCAGTACTACCGGTCCCTTTGTTACGACGTGGGCCAGTCCGAAGAGGAACTCCTGGCCGCGCACGGTCGGCAGAGAATTGAGTACGTGCAGGCGAAGTGGCGCGTCTCGACCCCTCAGAAACGCCGTGTAGCGCCGCTTCAATGCGTACGTGAGGTCTGAAGCGTCTATGGCGAAGCAGAACGTATATGTGGTCCAGTTTGGCACCGGCGCCAGCATCAATCTCTTGCCGCTGGCGGCCGGCCAACTCTATTCGCGCCTGCGGATCGACGAGGCTGTGACGAGCCGGTACGATCTGCCGGAGATCATCTTTCAGCGCCCGCGCGATCCGAAGGCGTTCGCCTCGGAGTTAGAGAACGTTGCTGTTATCGGCTTCTCCTGTTTCCTGTGGAATGTCAACGTGAGTCTACAGGCGGCGCGGGCCGTGCGCGAGCGGTTCCCCGAGGCGCTGATCGTCCTGGGCGGCCCCTCCATCCCGAAGGACCCGACCTACTCGACCGAACTCATACAGAAGAACCCCTCCATCGATGTCATCTGCTGTGGGGAAGGCGAAGATGTCTTCGCGACCCTGTGCCGACGCCATGGGGAGGGCGGTTCCTTCAGAGATATCCCTGGGATCATCATTCACGATCGGTCCGGCGGTGCGATTCACAGGACAGACGCCGAGCAGGTCCCTGCGTTGGAGTGTTTGCCGTCACCCTATCTCGATGGGACCTTCGATTCGATCTACACGAAGTATCGAGACGAGTTCACCGGGATCATCTGGGAAACCAATCGAGGCTGCCCCTATCGTTGCGCTTATTGCACCTGGGGGAACCTGCCCTCCAATCGTATTCGAGAGAAACCGATTGAGCAGGTGCGCGACGAGGTGGAGTGGATCGGGCGGAACGGGATCAAGTACATTGCCATGTCGGACGCTAACTTCGGGATCAGGGATCGTGACGTGGACGTGGCGCAGCTGCTGGCTGAGTGCAAGAGCCGCTACGGGGTCCCCGATTTCATCTCGGTGAGCTGGGTGAAGAACTCGCACGAGAATGTCCTGAGGATTGCCGATATCCTCAATTGCTGTGGTATCGGTTTTCGAGTGACGTTGTCGCTTCAGAGTCTGAACGACAATGTTCTCAAGGCGATCAAACGCTCGAACATCAAACGAAGCGCCTACGAGAGAATCCGGGATGTCTACCATCGTGAGCGGCTGTTCTCGTATACGGAGTTGATCCTCGCTTTGCCCGAGGAGTCGAGCGAGAGTTTTCTCGACGGAATCGAAGAGTCACTCAGCGATCGCATCTATGATCAACTCTATGTTTATCCCTGTCTGCTGTTCCCCAACACGACTTTCGCGTCGCCGGAGTACCGGAAGCGCCATGGCATTGAGTCGGCTCTGGTGAGGAACCGATACACCAAGAACAAAGAGCAGGGACAGGTCAACGAGCAAGTCGAAATCGTCATCGGCACCAAGGCGATGCCTCGGGACGACTGGCGCGACACATTCGTCTTGACCTACTACACGCTGGCTCTCCATGACAGTCGACTGGCCTTCTTCATCCTGCAGTATCTCAAGCGGGAATGCGGGGTGCGTACTACCGATTTGGTCACCTTCGTACGCAACGGGGCTTTGTCCGGTGACTACCCCATCCTGGAGCGTTCCTTCAGGAAGATGAGCCGGACTGCGGAGAAGGTGCAGAGCGAGGCCCAATCCCCTCTGATCGAGCCCGACGCCTTTGACGGTATTCCGTTCGATCCGCCGGAAGGGATCTTCCTTGATCTGATGATGGAGAAAGGGCAGTTCTATTGCGAGATCTTCTCCCTCGTTGTGTCGTACCTGACCGATCAGGGCATCGACGTGGACACGGACCAGTTGCGTGACCTGTTTCGGTTCCAGGATGCGGTTATGGCGCACCCTGATGGTCCCGGGTCGGAGACGCTTCGGCTGGAGTACAACTGGGTCGAGTACTTCGGGTTCGCGTTTCACATGCCCGGATCCGAGTTGATCGAGCAGGACGGGGTCTACCGTGTCGTGGATTCCCATCCCTGCCATGGCGATCCGCTTCGCTACCTCGCCGGCCACTTCGACGTCAGAGGTGTGCCCGCATTCAATCAACTCTTCGACGAAGCCGGGCACATGGTCTTTCCTCTGATGAGAATGCGGGACGGTGATGCCCAGGTTGATTTCTGTGTTGAGAGCGCCAGTGCTGTTTCATAGGCGCCCAAGGAGCTAGAATGAACTGTGATTATTCCTCTCTGACGCCGGAACTGATCGGCAGGTACAGTGCGCAGGGGGCTTTCTATACGAGCTATCCAACGGGTCGGCAGTGGACTTCTGATTTCGACGCGGGAGATTTCCAGCGTGGCCTGCGGAATCTGTTGCAGCGCGACCCTGATGCGCCGCTGTCCCTCTATCTGCACATTCCCTTCTGCCAGAGGCGTTGTCGTTTCTGTTTCTGCTTCACGGAGATAACGCGGGATCGTGAGAGAATCGATGGCTTCCTTCAGGTCCTTTTTCAGGAGATCAAGCTATTCCGGGGCCTGTTCGATGCGTGGGGCGTGCAGCCCAATATTCGGGAGATCCATCTGGGGGGCGGCTCACCTTCCTATCTGGAATTGGATCAGTTGGAGACGGTCATCGAACACCTGCGCCTGTTGGTCGACATCGAATCGCTGGACGAGTTCACCCTCGAGGCCGACGCGATAACCGTCACGGCCGAGAAGCTATTGGTGTGCCACGAGTTGGGTATCAACCGTCTCTCATTTGGCATTCAGGATTTCGACGCCAAGGTTCAGGAGGCTGTGGGCCGAGTCCAATCCCCTGAGCTGATCGCCCAGTTGATGACGCCGAAGGTCAGGGAGAGCTTCCGGAGCATCAACTTCGATCTTATGTATGGTTTGCCTTTTCAGACTCGCGAGAGTTTCTCTGAGACCATTCGCCAAGTGGCGGATCTGTCACCTGATCGGGCGGCGATCTACAGCTACTGTCATATGCCCCACATGTATCCGCACCAGGCGACCATCCGGGAAGCGGATCTGCCCGGCCTTGACGAGAAGACCTTCATCTTCGCGGACGCGGCCGAGTCCTTTACGCGCAGTGGGTATGAGTTCATCGGAATCGATCATTTCGCCAAGCCAACCGATGACCTGGCGATCGCCCGGGCCGATGGGACACTCCTGCGGCATTTCATGGGGTACACCGCCGGACGCACGTCGCATCTTCTGGGACTCGGACCGACAAGCATTTCCGGCTTCGGCGGATGCTACGCTCACAATGTGTATTCGTTGGACGAATACCGACAAGCGATTTCTGAGGAACGGGTCCCGATTCTGCGCGGCTACGAGATGACTGAAGACGACCATATTCGCTGGGCTGTCATTTCCCGTTTCCTGGCCTACATGTCCGTCGATCTCGCTGTTGTGGATGGGGCGTTCGATATCACGTCCTCCTCCTATTTCGCACCGGAACTCGACGCATTGCAGCCGTTCGTTGACGATGGACTTCTGGAGTGGATGCCGGGCGGATTCCGAGCGACGGAGCTTGGTCGACTGTTCGCCCGTCACGTGTGTGCGGTGTTCGATCCCCACGCCGTGGTCGAAGGCAGGGGACGGAAGGACAAATTCGTACCGGCGATTCAAAGGAGTCAGAGTTGATGGACCGCCGATTGTTTCACGACCCTTTGACCGTTCAGCGGTCACGACAAGTGAGAAGTACTATGCGAAAGAAACTCGTTCTAGTCTATCCCAACCAGCGCTGGTTGAAGGACGACATCGTCACGACGTGGAGACTGGATCCGCGTACGATTGCCGTGCTGGCCGCTGTGGTGCGCGATATCGTCGATGTGGAGATTCTCGACGCCAACGCCGAGAACCTGTCGCCCGAGGAATTCTGGCACGCCATCGCCGGTAGCGGGCCCGACTTTGTGGGCCTGTCGCTGTTGACGACCGAGTACGCGCCGATCCTCTATCAGGCGGCCGACATCGTCAAAGACGTGAATCCCTCGACGATCGTGATTGCCGGTGGTGTGCATGTGACGTTGCACGCGGCCGAGGTGATCAACCATCCGACCATCGACTACTGCTGTCGCGGTGAGGGCGAGCATTTGTTGCGACAACTCTTGCTCCATTTGCAGGGCGAGGGACCCTTGCCCGAGACGGGGTTGGTCTACTGGGATGGGGAACATCTCGTCGAACAGGATAAGGCCGTGGTTGAGGATTTGGCATCACTGCCCTGGCCGGCCTACGACCTGATGGACTTCCAGCGGTACTGCGACACGGACGCCCGTCATGGGGCCAACCGTTACCCCGAACTGCCCGGCATGGCGATGCTGATCTCACGCGGTTGCCCTTACCGTTGCTGCTTCTGCCAGGTCGCGAGCATTTCCGGGCGCCAGGCGCGCGTCCGGGATCCTTACGACGTGGTTGAGGAGATCAAGTTCGTCAAGGAGCAGTATGGTATTCGCTCCATCACATTTTTCGATGACAACTTCTTCATGCCCAAGAACGTAATGAAGACGCTCTTGCAGCGGATGTGCGACGAAGGCGTGGATATCAAGTGGCAGGCGGCCGGGGCGGCGATCTGGGTGCTCGACGACGAGTTGCTCGACCTCATGGAGCGATCCGGCTGTGTGGGGGTCACGGTGGCGCTCGAATCCGGCGTCCAGCGCGTGCTCGATGATATCATCGACAAACCCATTCGCAACATCCACCAGATGCCCGAACGGATCGCCAAGATCCAGGAGCGGGGGATCTGGGTCGCTGCGAACTTCGTGATCGGTCTGCCCGGCGAGACGTGGGAGGAGATTCGCCAGACGGTGCGCTTCGCCGAAGCGTGTCGGGCTGACTACGTCAAGTTCTACGCAGCGGTTCCCCTCCACGGCACGCGTATGCACGAGATGGCGCGGGAGATGGGCGTCCTGGGCGTTTCGGCCGAAGACGCCGGTTCGGACTGGCGCTATGGGCAGATTCTCTCCGATGAGTGGACCCCCAAGGATGTGTCTACGTTGCGCGTCTACGAGTGGGATCGCATCAACTTCACGCCGGACCGAATGGACCGGATCTGCGAGATCTGGGGTACGACCGTCGATGAGATGAATCTCATTCGCAAGAAGACGCGCGACAGTCTGACCTTCGAACGGCCTTCGGCCCGCAAAGAGGATCTACAGGAAGTCGAGCCCTTGAGGGGCTGAAAGGTGGAATACATGAGCTTTCTTTCAGACGCGAGCTATAGAGACTTCCTTGACGAGCGCATCGGTCGCCTTGAGGATACGACGATCCGGGACCATGTTCGGGAGAAGTTCGACCTGTGGTCGCAGCAGTACCGCGCGACGCGCATCATCGAGCGTGCGATTGAGCTGCTGGCTTCCGAACGCGAGCGGCCGAGCATGCTGTATTTGCGTTTCGACGTGGACATGCAACTTCTGGGCCTCCTGGCGCGACAGTATCGTTTCGACGCCCGCGTGTTCCGCGGCTTCCTGGTGGCTGATTCGCTCTGGAGCGGCCTGAAGAGCGACTGGTTTGCGCCGTTTCCCGTGCACCGTGCCGACCAATGGCGGGACACCGAGGATACTGGCGTTGTCACGCTCTCTGATGCGAGCCCCTTCCGGAACAACGGAGCGGACATAGGCAACGATTATCAGGACCGCTACATCGATCTTGCCCGGCTCTCGGCCTTGACGGGCATCCGACAGCAGTTCGGCAATCGGCGTCTGGTTCTTTATGTCGATTACCGAAAGAGCAAGACACTGGAGGCGCTGGGAGAGGCCGTCTCCGATCAGTACACGACGGTTGGCCTGGTGACGGATTCCAAGTCGGACACAAGCGGCTACGACCATGTGATTCGCGAGCCCAATTTCTACCTTTGGCCTCTCGTGTTCAAGCACCTGACGCCGGATGTGTTCCATATCAACGTGGGCTGGGGAACGCAGGGCGTCCCCTTCCTGTCCCTGGTGCCGGATGCGGACAAGGCGGTGGTGGATTTCTACGACACACTGACCTTCACGCCGGACGAGGATCTGGATGCGAATCATACCGAACCCCGTCAGTTGACGCGGGCTTCCGAAAGCTATCTCTGGACAAGTGGAAAACACTTCATTCATAGAAGCGGCGGGCCCGTCACTCGTGACCTCCAGAGGCAGTATGGGCGGGATGATGTGGAGTCCGTTATCGAATACGTGAAGGATCCGGTCTATTCCCAGCCCAGCGTTGATACGGGCGATCTGAATCTCGTCTATGGCGGAATCATCATTCAGAACGCGGCCGATGTGGATTCGGTCTACTATCGCCGGTTCCGCTCCATGGTCGATTTCTTCGCCAAGGACAACCTGCACCTTCATATCTATCAGTCGCCTTATCTGTACGGCTTTGGGCGACCCAAGGCGGTTGAGGAACTGGCCCGAACGCAGGGACTGACCAATGTGCATGGCTGCGAGGCCATGGAAGAGGACGATTGGATCAGGGACATCGCGCGACATGACTTTGGCATCTTCATCTTCGGTGACACGCGACCCTCTCTGTATCCCTACATTCTTCCGTTCAAGTTCATTGCCTATCTGCGGGCGGGTCTGCCCGTCATCGTGCCGGAGGATCAGACCGTCATGGCGGACCTGGTGAACGAGAACGGTCTTGGCGTGGTCTATCGCTATGAGGATTGCGACCGCATGTCGGAGATTCTCAACAGCCAGGATGTCAATGCGTTGAAGGACAACGTGGCGCGATTCCGCTCCACATTGAGTATCGCCAAGGGAGGCGAAAAGGTAGCCGCCATGTACGGACGCATACTGAACGACCGAATCGAGAGTAGTAAGACCATCGTGCCCGTCGCCAAGCCGGAGGCCGAGCGACAGAC
>JANQFY010000009.1 GCA_028277585.1 Sedimentisphaerales bacterium | reverse complement strand
GAGCAAGGGTTGGGGCTTGGGCCGCAAGCGGTCCATCTGCTTGCTACGCGTCCTCGCTGGATCGAGCAGCACGCCTGGTTGCCCGAACATGAGCGGGGTTGCGTGGTCGACTGCGTGGAAGGCCATTTGTTCAGCGTCTTCGGCCACGTCGGTGCGGGCCAGCGCCAGCGCTTCGCCCGTGGCGCTTGCGTCGGGGTCCGCCAGCAGACGCGTATAAAAGGCGGTGGCGAGTCGCCGGGCGTATTCGTCGCCCACGGCGTAACGCATCGCCACGACCTGCGGCACACCCGTCTTGAGCAGGGCCAGGGCGGTTCCCGTATAGCCACTGGGATTCTCGATTGCGTCGTCGAGTTGTTTCGTCTCGGCCGGTTCGGTTGCTGCTTTTTTGGGGGACTCCTCCGAGGAGCCTTGCTGTTGTTTCTCCTGCTCCAGGGCTTCCTCTAGCGATTGCCAGTCCTTCACCCGTAGCATGGCTCCCGAATAGCAGGCCGAGAGGAAGAAGATCTGAGGGATGAATCCGCCCGCTTCGGTGAACAGTTTCACCAGCGATTCGCCCGTGATGCAGTTATCGGGTTCCCCGCTGAGTTCCAGGGCGTTGTGATGACCGTGTCCACTCCAGTGAACGATGTGATAGCCACGGCGCGAACGGATCGCTTCCTTGAGCCGCTTGCGCGTGACCCCGTGACAGAGCACGTCGATTTCCACGTTGCGACGGGGCAGGATCTTCTTGGCGAACAGCTTGCGCAGTTCCTCCCGCTCCTTCCGCATCGCCAGGGGCCGGGCGCCGGGGGCCTCGGCAAAAACGGCCAGAACGCGGAGCGTCTCGCCCTCGCTCACCGCTTGGGCGGCGCCGGTTATCTCTACGTTGCCCTGCGCCGTGTCTTTGGTGACCGCCCGAACCACCAGATTCTGCGGCTGGGCGCCATCGGAAAGCCTGGCGATCTCCCAGGGGACGCGGGCGAAGGCAGCCGCCAGGATGTCCTCTTCGGTGGTGGGCAAGTGTACGACGAGAACGCGCCGCCCGGGGGCGGCCAGGACGCGAACGATTGTCTCGCCCAAGACCTCTTCGCCCAGGAATAGGCCCAGCCGATCCAGCAGCGTCTGGGCCGTCGCCGGCTCGGTCTGATCGTCGAAGATCATCGAGCCCTCGTAACGTTTGACGTAGCGTCGTGTGTCGAACAGTCCCTCCCAGAGGGCCGAGCTGTGCTCGGGCAGCCGGATTTCGTTTGAGCCGAGATGGTTTCCCTCGGCGCCGAACAGCTTCAGTCGAGCCACCTTCTGTTCGGTATCGGTCTCGATGCGCAATTCAAATTCGGCCATCTCGCAGTTTCTCCCGTCTCGGTCTGGTCTGCCCGCCAATTGCGGGCCTCACCACTTTCTCGCGTCGCACTGTCTCCCGACACTCCCACGTCTCGAACCGAAGGGCCTTCCTCGTCTCGGCGAGTCCTCGGTTACGCTTGCACGGTTCTATTGTAGGGTCACGGTGGCGGGAACGCCAGGGGAAAAGGGACTCTCGTCGGCCGCTTCGCGCGGCCAGGATGGCCGCGCTATAGGTCCTATACGACCTATAGGTCCAATAGGACCATAGGACCAATAAGACGAATAGGACCTATTGCCCCTTCGGGGCGCGTTGCCCCGAAGATCGCCGGGATTGCCGTCTGGCGTTGTAGAGTCGTTCGGTGAAGCCGCCTTCGTTTAGGAATTGTCTTTCCAGTCGTTGGATCTGTCGGTCGAGAAGGTAGTTGGTTTGGTGGATCAGGCAGATCGCGGCGTTGGCCGCGACTTCGGGAGAGCTTCGCTCTATATAGGTCCTATAGGTCTCATAGGACCTATGGCTCGCGTACGCGAGCTTTCGCATCGCTCGAGCCTTCGGCTCGTCTTTGCTCCAGAGAGCAAGACCTTGCTGTCGCAGAAAGTCCTCGTAATCGAGCAAGAGTTCTTCGAGGCTGGCGCGGGCGACACTGACGAGCTTGAGTTCGAACTTCTTCGATGTCCCCGAGGCTTGGCTGCCCTCGGCGATATTCTGTTTGCCACTGCGAGCGGCCTGGACCATCTGATCGGTCGTGCGCGAGCGGCGATCGATGAAGCGAGCGCAGAAGGCTACCGTTGCATCGTAGACAATCTGGGCGTTCTGATAGGACTTGAGTTGGCGGTACCCGCCGTGGGCCGGGATCAGTCCTCGAGAATAGGTCGTATAGGACCTATTGGACCTATAGCTAGGTTCTCCTCCGGTTCGCTCCATACCCCCATGATACCAAAACCACCCAGAAGAAATCAATAGGTCCCATCAGTCCTATTGGTCCTATCCCGTATCCGTCCTATCGGTCCTACCTCTCCGGCAGAGTCACAATCCTCGGATCCCCCATCAGCTCCGCCCCATTCTTGTTCCCCACCACATTGTAGAACCCCTCGTCACTCCAGAAAACAAAGCCGGCCAGTTCGGGATACTTGGTTTCGAGTCGCTTGACGACATCCAGGCAATCCCGGGGTTGCTCCCTTCGTCCCCGGATGCCCAGCTCCGCCCACCAGATAACCTTATCGGCCTGCTTCTTCCTTTCAACCGCCCAGCGATACTCGGAAAAACCGAAGCCGGAGCCGTAGGCGGATTTGCCCAGGACGTCCACATACGCGTCCCCCGGATAGCACTTCTGAAGGGCCCCGTGATTGCCGGTGGTGTGGTACGCCCAGATGACATTGTCGAGACTCTTGTCGTTGGTGAAGTAGCCGTGGATCAGGCGGTAGAGCTTGATGATCTTTGCCGGGCCCCCTTTGGCGTGCCATTTGTTCCGGTCGTCACTCTCGACGAAGGGGGTATAGACTACCGGTATGTCACGATCCTTGAGCCATTGCAGATTGGCCGCCATCCGGTCCATCTGCCTATAGAAGTTTGCCTTGGTCGGATTCTCACCGGCCGCGAAGATCAGATCGATATCCACCGGATCGTTCCAGGCCCGGCCGGTCGGGTTGGCGAAGAACGTGTAGACGCCCACCAGCAGCCCGCGATCCCACATCTTCTCGACCCCCGCGTTCCAGGCCGCGTCGGGGAAGGGGTCATCGTGAAAGTCGTATGTCACGCACCCATAGCGGGGCATCGTTCCCGTATGGTCGGACACCTTCTTGAGCCAGTTGCTCGGATGGTCCATGTCGGGATTCTCATTATGCACCCAGGTTGCCATCTGCCCGAACAGATACGAACCGTTGCCCAGGCCCTTGAGGGTCGCCAAGACCTTCTCCGCCTCCGGTGTCCGCGCCGCGCCTGCTGCAGGCCAGAGGCAAACCGCCAAAACCAACCCAAGCCCAAGCCTCGTGACGCTACCACAACCCTGCTCCGCCCATCTCAGAGACGCCTTCATAAGACACCGCTCCAAATCCACCCTATCGGTCCTATCCGTCCTATCGGCCCTATAGCCCTATGGACAGCTCTGATGCTCAATCACCTTTCGGATCGCCTCCCGACAAGCCGCGCAGAACTCCAACCCTCCGGCGCCCATCACGCAGTGCAGACAGGATCGGTACATCCCTTTCTTAGCGTAACCGGCGCCTTCGAAGAGCCCAACCTTGCCATCGAACTCGTCCTCGGCCGGGGTGGGTAAAGGGACGCCCGGCGTCAGTAGATGGGCCCACTTAACTTGGCCCGGCTTGAGCCAGGCGGTGATGTTGGGTTCCAGCGGTTCGACGCCGCGCTTGTAGTACATGGGAAACAGTTCTTTGCTGATGTATTCATCCGCCAGCCCGGCGAACGAATGACCGAACTCGTGCGTGAAAATCTCCTCACTGCGCTTGTCGTCAGAGGTGAACATGCAATAGTCATTGGCGAAACCGCCTCCGCCGTATTCGGAGGTGTTCGCCAGCGCGATGATGTGGTCGTACGGCGCCGCGCCCGCGATGTCACGCATGGTCTTGTTGTCGAAAATCGTACAGTACCGCGCCACGCCGAGCGTGTTGTAGGAGGCGCTCAGGACCGTGTTCTTGAAGATCCCCTTGTGCGGGATATCCACGCCGGACTCGGCCGAGGCGCGGAAGACCGCCCAGACGTTGAAGCGCGACTGGTTCTCCCGGAAGGGCGTTACCGAGAAGAGATAGTCCGTATAGCGCCGAACGTCCTTCTTGAACTTCTCGAATTCGCATTCGCGATACCCTTCGGAAACGAAGACGAGATCCACCTTGTCGTGGGGGTGACCATTGCAGAGGATGTCCACCCGTCGGTCCTGCGGGCTGGGCAGTTCCTTCTTGATCGTCACGCTGTTGGGATCGATCGTCCGCTCGAAGATCGCATGCAGTTGGTTATCCAGATCCCGTCCTTCCAAGACCACGCGCACGGGGCGCTGGGGGCATGGGATTCGCACCGTCTGGTGAAAGGTCCGGTGAAGTCCTTTGCGAGCCTCTTCGGTGCCCTTGTACTCGAAGACGATGGTGAGCATGTAGTTCGAGTACAGCCGCTCGTGCGTCTGGGCGTCGAAGACGGTGACGGTGGATCGGCCGTTCTCAGCCTCGGGCGCCAGTTGCCTGGGGTTGCCCGCCCATGGGCCGGTGATATACATCTGATCGATGCAGACGATGTCCTCGTTCGCGTTGGCGGTGTGGTAGTAGTCGATGCGCAACGTCTTGTCCTCAAGGACGTCCTCGAACCGGGGCGGCGTGTGCCCCAGGCACAGGGCTGAAACGACTAACGTTATCAGCAGCGGCAGAAGGAATCGGCGACGATTCACGGCGGCACTCTCCTCATATCTTTTAATGGTGCGTTCTCACGTGACACGTCGGCTCAAGCCCGAATGAGTCGCCCCATTGTCAGGCACGGCACGATGGTTTGTCAAGCTCGGCGCGGGCGGTCACTGGCTGTCTGTTATCGTCGAGAAGGCGTGCGCCATCTCGTCGCCGAGCATGAGAATGCCCTCTGTCCCGAACAGGACCAACTGATGGGGCAAATGAGAGGTCTTGACGAAGTGGATGTTCGGATCGGCCGCGGCCAGCGCTTCGAGGTCCTGGTTGACGTCGTACAGCTTCCGTTTGCCTGCGAAGCTCCGGGGCAGGATGGGCTGCTCGGTGATGATCCACGGCAGGTCGGGCCGCTGGAGATCGCGACGCGTCGCCTCGATGAAACGCTTCAGGCGATCGGCGTACTTGCGGGCCATCCAATCCAGGGCGCGATCGTTTTCACTGCAGTGCCAGAATATCGCGGGTATCTCGCAATCGTATCCCCGCTCGGTGAGATCCTCCTGGCACCTCTTGATTCCCTGAATCCACTTCGCATACAGGTCGCGGTGCTCTTCCTCGGAGCCCTCCGGAAGCCAGTCGAGCGATTGGGCCCCGCTGTGGGTGAACTTGTAGATCGCCAACCCATGCGACTCATTCACGTATCTGCGCATGGCGCGTCCAAAGCTCAATTCCGGCCCGAAGTTGCCAAGATAGTCGACAATGCCGAGCGGTTTCCAACTCCGGGACGACGTGACATCGCCCAGAGAGTACTGATACAACGCCGGTTGGTCTCTCAGCAGATGGGCGTAGTGGGGGAACTGCCTGATCTCCGTGACATAGGCCGTCTCTCCCTCCATGTTGCGTTGCCCGCCAAGAACGAAGAGCTTCACCGACTTCGTCTTGGGCATGGCGGTCTCGGACAAGCTGTGATCCCT
>JANQFY010000477.1 GCA_028277585.1 Sedimentisphaerales bacterium | reverse complement strand
TCGGGTTCTTCATTGGGGATGGTCCCGAGCAACAGGGTGGTCGTGGTCGGCGCCGGAGGACGCACTTCGTAGAGCGACCCGTTGCTGAGCAGGGGCAGTTTCACGCCGGCCAGGATCGGATGGTCGCCTGTCCCTTCGGCGCAGGTCACCCTGCATTTCGGGCCCGCGCCGTGATGACCATGATAGCTGCCTCCGAAGACTCTGGGATCGAAATCGCGCCATTCGACGTGGTCAGCAGGCCCACCGCCCCGCGCGTCGAAGGCGTGACTGGCGGTCCGCAGACCAATAAGGGCGCCACCCCGATCCAGATAATCTTCCAGATACTGCATCTGATCGGCGGGGAACGCCCGCCGCCGGGCGAAGACGACCACCAGATCGGCGTCGGTTATCAGTTCCATTCCCGAGATCTCATGACGATCGGCGCTCTTACGCTTGGGGCTGCCCTGCAGAATCTCGCAGCGCAGGCCGTAGTGAAGTTCGAGATCGTGCGCAAAACCGGGGAGCGTATCGACCGCCCCGTATTCGCTCTCGGCCGAAATGAAGACCACCACGGGACGCTTGTCCTTCTTGAATTGGAACGCCGGCGCACCGGTCAGGACCGTCGAGGTGATGGTGGGACAGACATATGTCTCGATGTGCTCGACGACGAGATCGGTCCCCGTGAAGTGAGGGACCTTCGGCGCCATGCGCGAATTGTACATCGTGTCGGTCAGGTCGCGCATGAGGACAACGTTCTTGCCGAACCTGTCCAGATTGCGCAACCCAAAAGGTCGACCCAGAACACACATATTCGTATGAACGCCCATGGCGATGACGTTCTTGATGCCGCGCTGCTCCAGCAGGCTCCAGACCTCGACGCCGGAATCGCTGATCGCATCGACGTCTTTGATCTCGATTCCTTCGACCTGTCTGCTCCAGGGCGAGCCCTGCTGGCACTGAGGCGTACAATCGCATCCCCCGTCGGAGTGATCGATGGGATAGCCCACCCGCTTCTCCGTTTCGTGCTCCCAGTGACACCACTGAGCGATCCCTTCGGGCACATTGGCGGGTCTGGGGGCATTCCTCGCCCGCCGGCGCGCGGGATGACTCTCGTAATGATCGAGCGTTCCGCTCGGCGCGTGAATGATCAGAACACCGCGATCGCGCGCCTCGGAAACCACGCCGTTCATCACAGGCGCCAGCTCCCCCACACGGCGAGTTGCTCCCTGACACCAATGCTGATTCCACATGTCACAGATGATGACCGCCGTCTCCTGCGGGGACCACTGCTGCCTCTGGTACGAGACTCGAAAACCCCCTTGGTCATTCGCCTGCACCTCGCGCTGCCGCAGGTCCACGACGAGTTCGCCGGCACCCGCGAATCCCATGGCCGGCCATGCAGTCCCCGTCAAGAGCGCCACCAGTAGAACGGGCTGAATCCTCTCCCCAACTCGCTTGGACCATCTCATAGACCATCACTCCTGAGAACGTGTTTCGAATGCGTCGGGCCGACTCACAGCAGAGCGGTCCAGCCTCCGTCGACATAGAATATCTGTCCCGTGATGAAATCGCCCGCCTGCGAGGCCAGCAATACAGAGGTTCCGATAAAATCTTCCGGATGACCCCAGCGTGCCAGGGGCGTCTTGGACAGAACCCATCGGTTGAAGTCCTCGTCGGCCTTCAGAGGCGCCGTCAACTCGGTGTCGATATAGCCCGGCCCGATCGCGTTGACGTTGATCTGATAAGGCGCCCACTCGACAGCCAGTGTCTTGGTCAGCGCGAGCAATCCCGCCTTGCTGCAGGCGTAGGCGGCGATGGTGGGACGGGCGGCGTGACAAGCCAGCGAGCCTATGTTGATGATCCGCCCGTGCTTGGCGACGTCGCGACAGTGCTTGCAGAAGGCTTGAGACAGCAGCAGCGCCGAGGTCAGATTCACTTCCATCACGTGATTGAAGGTCTCCACCGTGACATCCTCGCTGGGTCCGCGGACGGTAGCGCCGGCGCAATTGACCAGGATGTCCACTCGGCCGGCGACCTCGAGCGCCCGCGCGAAGAGCTTCTCGATGCGATCGAGATTCGCCAGATCGAAGGGGATCTGCCAGGCGTTGCGCCCGGTATCGGCCTCGATGCTCTCGCGAACGGTCTCCAACTGATCGGCCGACCGCGCCACCAGGACCACATCGGCCCCGTGTCGGGCCAGCCCCTCAGCAACCGCACGGCCGATTCCGCGACCGGCGCCGGTGACCAGAGCCACTCGGCCGGACAAATCAAAGATTGGACTCTCCATGAGGCCAATAAACCACAGAACTCTAGGTGTGACAAGGGGCAAACCCGCCCAATCCCCCTCTTCCGGCCGGGTCAGAGCCCCCGACTTTACCCTTTACAGGGCCGAACCCTACCGTTAGCATGGAGTAGAGCTTACATGAAGTCGTCCCGACCGTCTCGTGGGACTGTCGGGTGGGTAAGCCATCTAGGAGCAAAGATAAGGACAACGAACCATGGCAGGGAAGATCAGCATCGACACGGAGCGCTGTAAAGGCTGTGGCCTTTGCGTGATGATCTGCCCCAAGAAATGCATCCTGACCGCGCCGGACTCGAATCAGAACGGCTATTTCCCGGCGCAGGCGACCAACGCCGGCTGCACCGGGTGCGCCCAGTGCGCCATTGTCTGTCCGGAGGGAATCATCGAGGTTTGCTGGGATGATGCGGAGCGCATCCGCATCGTGGAAATCGCCGGCAAGCCGGACGCCCCGCGTCTGATCGAGGAGAAAGCGTGAGCGCCAGGATTCTGATGTGTGGCAATGAGGCCCTGGCAGAAGCGGCCATCCTTGCCGGCTGTGATGCCTATTTCGGCTATCCGATCACCCCGCAAAACGAAATTACCGCCTACATGTCCCGGCGTATGGCTGAGGAGGGTCGGGTTTTCGTTCAGAGCGAGAGTGAGTTGGCCGCGATCAACATGGTCTTCGGAGCCGCCGCGACGGGCAAGCGCACGATGACCAGCTCGTCCAGCCCTGGAATCAGCCTGATGCAGGAAGGGATGAGCTTCCTGGCCGGCGCCGAGTTGCCCGCCGTTGTGGTCAACGTCATGCGCGGCGGCCCGGGGCTGGGGAACATCGCCCCGTCGCAGGGGGATTACTTCCAGGCGACGCGCGGGGGCGGACACGGCGACTACCGCACGATAGTGCTGGGCCCGTCACGCGTCCAGGAACTGGCCGACTGCATGGTACTGGCCTTCGACCTGGCCGATCAATACCGCATCACCGTCATGGTGCTGGCCGACGGGATTCTGGGCCAGATGATGGAGCCGGTTGTGCTCGAAGCCAAACAACGGCGCGAGCTACCGCCCAAAGACTGGGCGCTGACCGGCGCCGATGGGCGCGAGCAGAACATTGTCCGCTCGCTCTGGCTGGGCGAAGGCGCCCTGGAAGAACTCAACAACAAGCTCCAGGCGAAATACCAACAGATCCAGGAGAACGAGGTTCTCTGTGAAGAATACCAGATGGACGACGCCGAGATCGTGATCGTCGCCTATGGCACCGTCGCCCGGATCGCTCGGACGGCGGTGGACAAGGCGCGGGAAGAAGGCATCAACGCCGGGCTCATCCGACCGATCACGCTCTGGCCCTTCCCGACCAAGCAGATCAGCGCCGCGGCCGAGACGTTCCGCATGTTCCTGACGGTTGAGATGAGCTGCGGGCAAATGGTCGAAGACGTGCAACTGGCGGTCGCCGGCAAGTGCCCCGTCCTGTTGCATGGGCGCCCCGGCGGCGGTGTGCCCGGCGTCGAAGAGATCCTGGAGAAGATTCGACAATTGACCATACGAACCGGCGCTGCATAGCCCCGCGAGCGTCCGAGAGAGACGCTCCTATGCCGCGACGTCGTGAGGCGGAAAGATATGAAGGCCGTGCACAAGCGAACACCTGTTTTGAAGGACTGCCCGACGCACTACTGCCCGGGCTGCGGTCACGGGATCGCCCATCGCATCCTGGCCGAGGTGATCGATGAACTGGGCATCCAGGGACGCACGATCGGGATCGCCCCGGTCGGCTGCGCCGTCTTGGCGTACAACTATCTCGACGTGGACATGATCGAGGTCGCCCACGGCCGAGCCCCGGCGGTCGCCACCGGCATGAAGCGGACGAACCCCGACAGCATCGTCTTCTCCTATCAGGGCGACGGCGACCTGGCCGCGATCGGCACCGCCGAGATCCTGCACGCCGCCCACCGCGCCGAACCGCTGACGGTGATCTTCATCAATAACGCCGTCTTCGGCATGACCGGCGGGCAGATGGCGCCAACGACTACGCTCGGACAAGTCACCGCGACCACGCCGGCCGGTCGCCAGGCCAGAGGCGAAGGGTATCCGCTTCAGGTCTCCGAGATTCTCGCTCTGCTGCCCGGCACGGTTTACGTCGAGCGTTGCGCCTTGAGCGGCACGGTGTCGATCAAGCGAGCCAAAGCGGCGATCAAGCACGCGTTCGAACTGCAGATGGACGGCGCGCCGGGTCTCTCACTGGTGGAGGTGCTCTCGCCCTGCCCGACGTACTGGCGGATGTCGCCGGGCGACGCCATGAAGTGGATCAAGGAGGAGATGAGCCAGGTCTTTCCGATTGCGCGGTTGAAGGGTTGACGATGATCGCACCAAACGGCTTGTACGAAGAGATTGTCATCGCCGGATTCGGAGGCCAGGGCATCCTGTTGGCGGGCAAACTGCTGGCGCAGACCGCCATGAAAGCGGGTCGGGAAGTCACCTTCATGCCTTCCTACGGCGCCGAGGTACGCGGTGGGACGGCTAACTGCATGGTCATCATCGCGGATGAACCGATCGCGTGCCCGACGGTGAGCCAGCCGGAATCGCTGATGGTGTTGAACAAAGCATCGCTGAGCAAATTCGGCCCACGGCTCAAACCGGGCGGTCTGCTGCTCTGGAACAACTGCCTGATCGACAGCCGACCCGAGTTGAACGGCGACGTCGAGATGGTGTCGGTCCCGGCCGACGAAGTGGCAGTCGAACTAGGCGCCCCCAAGAGCGCCAACATGGTCATGCTGGGCGCCTATCTCCAGAAGCGCGGGCTGTTGACCCCGGACCAGGCGTCGGAAGCCTTGCGGGACGTCCTGGCTGAACGGTATCACAAGACGATCGCCGTCAACACCGAGGCCCTGCGCCGCGGCGCCGAGTTCGCCGTCTGCCATGCGTAGGGTGGGTCCTTGATCCACGCGGCCCCGTTCGAGAGCGACGGGACGCGTCGATCTGAAACCTTAATAACGCGCAGGCTGAGAATCCGCTCCAAGGAGGGACAACATGCCCAGATCCAGACAAGCCGTCATCGTGCTGGCCGCCCTATTCTCACTCCCGTTCGGGCCCATGTCTCTGGGTGTCGAACAATACAAGAAGATCCCGCGCGAGTCCATTGCGAGAATCGTCGACGGTCAGCCCGACAAGGCGATCCGCACCAGTGAGGACTACCTCAAAGAGCATCCAACTGACCTGGAGTCCTTCTTCGTCCTGGCCGTCGCGCATACCCACAAGGGCGAGATCGAAAAGGCCCTGCACTATGTGAACAAGGCAATCGACGGAGGACTGCCCTTCGAGCGTTTCCAGGCGGGCCCGCGCGACTTGCTCGAACCGCTGACTAGAACCAAGGCGTTCAAGACGCTGGCCAAGAAACATGGCAAATCACTCCTGCACGGCCCGCTGATCAGCGCCACGGATACAGCGGTCCGGTGCTGGGTCCGCACCGCCCGGCCCATTGAGGTGACCCTACATCTCCGGGCGAAGTCGGCTCCCGGCGTCAAAGAAGCCAGCGGCAGAACGGAGGAAGCCCACGATTTCACAACCGTCCTGTCGGTCGAGGGATTAGAACCGGACACGCTCTACAACTACAAGGTCGCCGGCAGAGAGGGACGCTTTAGAACGCTCCCGAAGCAAGGCAAGCCCGGCCGATTCACCATCGGCTTCGGCGGCGGCGCGGGGTTCACGCCGCAATATGAGCGGATGTGGAATACGATCCGATCGCGGGACTTGACGGCGTTTCTGTTTCTGGGCGACAACGTCTATATCGACAATCCCACCCGCCAGGCGGTTCAGAAGTACTGCTATTATCGACGCCAGTCGCGACCCGAGTTCCGCCAGTTCGTCGCCGGCACGCCGATCTTCGCGATCTGGGACGACCACGATTTCACGACCGACGACGGTTGGGGCGGCCCCGACATCCACGACCCCGCCTGGAAGATCCCCGTCTGGCGGACCTTCCGGGACAACTGGGCCAACCCCTACTATGGCGGCGGCGAGAAGCAGCCGGGCTGCTGGTTCGATTTCGCCATTGCCGACGTTGATTTCTTCATGTTGGATGGGCGCTACTATCGAGAGAAGGGGCGGCGCCAGGGAATCAAGGTCGAACGACCTTCCATGTTGGGCAAGGCGCAAAAACGCTGGCTGTTCGACAAACTGACCTCCTCGAAGGCCACGTTCAAGGTGCTGGCCTCGCCTGTGCCGTGGGCGCCCGGGGCCAAGCCGGGCCGGGGCGGCATGGATACCTGGGAGGGGTTCCACGAAGAGCGCGACGAGATCTTCGCCTTCCTGGCGCGACACAAGATCGAAGGCGTTCTCTTGATCTCGGCTGATCGGCATCGCTCCGACGCCTGGAAGATCGAGCGGCCCGAGGGATACCCGCTCTACGAGTTTGAGAGTTCGCGGCTGACGAACATTCACACGCACCCGATCATGCCGGGATCGTTGTTCGGCTACAACAAGACGTGTTCGTTTGGACATCTATCGTTCGACACAACGACTCAGGACCCGACGGTGACCTATCGCGTCATCACGATCGATAACGAAGTGATGCACACGTTCAAGCTGCCAAGAAGCCAATTGGGGCACGCCGGCCAATAGTGACGTATTGAAGAGAGCGTTCCATACCTGTCTTTGCGAGGAAGACCGATGACTGATTCCAGATCGCTTCGTCGTGTGTTCTCAAGTTTCATCCTGATTTCTCTGGCCTGCTGCAACGCCGTGACCTTTGGGCACGAAGGTCGCTCGCTGGCGGGCAAATGGCGATTCCGCATGGACCCCGACCAAAAGGGCGTCAGCGAGAAATGGTACGCCGAGCAGCTTGAGCAGACGATCAGACTGCCCGGCTCGATGCCCGAGCAAGGGTACGGCTACGACGTGACGGTGGAGACCGAGTGGACAGGGCAGATCATCGACAAGTC
>JANQFY010000468.1 GCA_028277585.1 Sedimentisphaerales bacterium | reverse complement strand
GACAGGACGGTGGGCAACAGGTCCATCAGGAAGCCCGGGTTGACGCCTGTCCCGACGCAGGTGATCTCGTGCTCGCGACAGACGGTGTCGATCCGCTGCGCCAGTTCCGGCTGTGTGCGCCAGGGGAAGGACAGTTCTTCGCAAGTCGAGACGATGTTCAGCTTCGCCTGCGCCAGCGGTGCGATCTGATCGGCGAAGGTCGCCAGGCTGCTGACGGTGGTCACCACCGCGATCTTGACGTCCGCGCCGGCGGTGGCTTCGTCGATCGTTCCGACGACGGTGACGCCGAGCGGGTCGATGCCGCAGAGCGTCCCGAGGTCCTGGCCGATCTTGGCCGGGTCCGTGTCCACGGCGCCGACGATTCGGAAGCACCCCCGCTGGACCGCCGACTTGACCATCTTGGCCCCGAGCGGGCCGATTCCCACTTGAACGATATCGATCATCTCTGTGCTCCTTCTTGGTTCGGGCTAACGCCTCGGATTGCTGCAACGCTGAACCGCGTGGGTCAAGGACCCACCCTACGTGTCACTCGCCGACGATCTGGCAGATCACCGTGCGGGTGCGGCCCCGCGTGTCGAAATCCACCAGAATGATCTGCTGCCATGTCCCCAACGTTAGCTTGTCGTTCACGACCGGCACGCTCAACGACGGGCCCAGCAGCGACGCGCGGACGTGCGAGTGTCCGTTGTCGTCGTGCCAGGTCTCCTCGTGAACGTAGCGGCCCTGGGCCGGGGCGATCTTCTCGAAGGCCGCCTCGAGATCGTGGTTGACCAGGCCCGGCTCGAACTCGGTCGTAGTGATCCCAGCGGTCGAGCCGACGTTGAAGACGGTTACGATCCCGTTGGAGATGCCCGAACCGGCCACGGCTTGGGCGACCTCGTCGGTGATGTTGATCACGTGATTGTTGCCCCGCGTCTGGATCTGGATCTGCTCTGTTGTCACCATCGTTGGTCGGGCCTTTCCAGTAGGTTCGCGTTTGTCGCGGATAAGGCTACCCGACCGGGCCGATCCTTGCAAGCGCCGAGGCACGGCCAAAACGGATCACGGGTCACGCTTTGCGGGGTAGGGCGTGCGTCCCCGCACGACTCAGGCGAGCGAGGACGCTCGCCCTACGCTTCGCAAAGAACGTGCAGCGCTTTATGTGGCAATCCGGGTGACATCGAGAACTTTTTTTACTGCTGTTGCTGGCGGGGCTTACGCGATTCGGGCCAGGCTTGTCTTGCCGCTTTTTTCGCAAAGAACGTGCAGTTTCGCCCCTTTATAGAAGGACATGCCAATGGAAACGTGACGAGTTGACGACGAGATCGTGAGACAACTGCTGATCATTCGCATTGCTCTGCCTGCCTGGCTCGACCGCCTGGGTGTCGGCCCGGTCCTGCTCTACCGCCGGCTGCGCTTCGGCCGGGCGTATCGCCGGGTCCCGCTGACGCAAGGGTTGTATGCGAAGGTCGACCCGGCCGACTATCGCGAACTGGCCCGGCACAAGTGGCACGCCACGCGGGGCCGGCACACCTGGTACGCCCAGCGGAAGGTCTGGGACGCGGGCGCCAAGAGGGAGGTCACGATCAAGATGCACCGGGTCATCTTGCCCGTCCCGGTCGGACTTCTCGTCGATCACATCAACCGCAACGGGCTCGACAACCGCCGGGCGAATCTGCGTCCAGCCACCCGGGCGCAGAATGCCTGCAACCGCCTCCGGGCCGGACGCGAATCGAAGTACTCGAAGCATCGCGGCGTCACCTGGCACAAGGGGATGCAGAAGTGGTTCGCGCGGATCGGCGTGCAGGGCCAGACCTTGCCATTGGGCTATTTCGACGACGCCGACGAAGCGGCCCGCGCCTATGACGCGGCGGCGCGAATGCATCACGGTGAGTTCGCCGTGCTGAACTTCCCTTAGTCCTTGCGCCTGCCTTCGCCCAGCGTGTGGCGCAGGAGGTGCCCGACAAATACGATCACGATCAGGATGAGAACGAGGACCAGCGCCGCGTACGGATCGTAGGAGGCGACCCGCTCGTGCACTTCGCGCAGGAAAAAGGCCCAGCCCACGATCGCGACGTAGGTGCCGGCCAGCACGACCGTCATGTTCAGCCAGACGGGTAAGCCGATGAGGAAGCCGATGACGCACCCGACGATCGGGCCGGTCATCCAGAACGGGAACCAGACGAACGCGAACAGCCCGATGATGCCGTACCGCTGGATGAACCCCTTGTGCGACTCGGCCGCGTGGTGGATGTGGTCGAAGATATTCTTGAGCGATTTGATCACCAATAGGTGGCGCCATCCGAAGACGAAGAGGGGGTAGAACACCAGGACGTGCAGGGTCTCGACGATCATGGTGATTACGACGACCGTCAGGTGGCTCAGCTCAACAGAGTAGCCATAGGCGAGCCCCGCGGCGCGGCCGAACACGAGCGTCGTGGCGGTCATGCCGACCAGGATCTGCGACTCGGCCGGCGAGGAGAGCACCTTGACCGCCAACCAGGCGGTGTAGACAAACGCCAGCGCGACCGCGACCAACAGGAGCCGACCTTCCGGCCCGGACAGGAGGGCGATTCGCATCTGGCGCCCCCGGGGCCGATCGTCCTGTCTCGCGGGTTGTTCAGGTTCTGCCGCCATGTCCCTATCTCAAACGAAACGGGGCCGTCCGTCAAGAGTTTTGCCCCTGACCGAACGCCGCGGAATGAGACGATGGTCGCATCGGCTAGGGCTCTCGACTTTGGTCCTTGGTCTGCCTGTCGGCATTCAGATGGGCCAGGCACACAGGCAGCGAGTGCACTAATGAACTTGCCAGGGGGAGCGAAGTTTGGGTTAACAGTCGCGGCGCATCTTTCAGCGGGAAGATCGCCACGCCGGCGACCTCGCCGTCGGGGAAGTCTATCTTCCTGAAACCTTCATCGGTGACGTAGGCGAGATAGACCTCGCGCCATTCGGAATTGAAGAAGCTCTCGGCCGGGCGCGGGGGCTCGTCGCATGCGTAGCCGCCCAGAGAGTGCAGCTTCTTCTCTCGGAGGTCGTCAATGGACAGGTTGGTTTCCTGACGCATTTCGGCCAATGCCGTTGCCTCGCTGGATGGGTCGGCGACCTTCATATGCCCACTGGCGGAGATGTCCAAACGGCCCGGCGAATCGTCCTTGTCCCAACTGCGAATCTGCAACAAGAGCGTGTCGCCCATCGTTGGGCTGCGCCAGATCAGGAGGACATCGGCGCAACAATGGCGCAGCCCGAGCACGTGACAGATCCAACGGGGGGCGTTCATGCCGGTCGGCTTTCCCTGGCCGTCAAAGAGCGGCAACAGTTCGTCCTTGTCTCCGGGCCGCAGCGCCGCCTTCTGAGGCTGCATCTCAGCCGCGATGGAGTCGAGCCGCGCCTGCGTTGCCCCTGCGCCTCGCGCCAGTTCGTGACGAAGTTCCTCTATGCGATTCACTGATTCCTCCCTAACGCGACCAACGTCGAACACGCCGTCTAACTCCGGCCGCGCAAGCACTCATGCTAGTCTTCCTTCTTCTTGACGTCAGCGAGGATTACGAACAGAAGCGCGTAGCTGAAGGCAAGGGCGCCCCAGGTATATTTGACTGACGATGATATCTCGCGCCTCTTCCACGAACCGCCCGTGGGACGTCTGAAGATTGGGCTGTGTACCACGGTGTCCCGATGGCTCGATCCCTCCGACAGATTCCACGGGACATGCAGGCACGATGCCCAGAATAGAACCAGTATGACGACACTGAGTGTCTTCTGTTTCTTGTTCATGTGCAGCGTTCCTCGATCGAAAACACGCCGATTGGGATTCTGGGCGCAGCTCACGTATGCCGGTGTTGGATGGAGTATACTGCCCTCGCCTATCCCGATTCAAGAGTTTCCTCGTCCGGCCGCGAGGCGACCTGCTTTCGCGCACCGCGGGGCGCTGACATTTCTTTCTTTCTTCTCGAAACTCGGATGAACCGCGTCAGACCGACGCCCGTAGACCTACGCGAGACACCAATAGCGTTGACGAGCACCACGATAGAAGCGCGACAAGAAGACCTGGAGGACGTTCATGGTTGGATCATCCGCCCTGTAACGCATTGATGGGGAGCGCTCTAACCTTAAGGGGCCGATTCTCCGTTAGAGGGAGGTGCCAGAAATGAAGTGGACACGCGTTTTTCACGTCGGTCTTCTTGTGATGGTTGGCCTTGTATTTCTGTTAGCGGGTTGCGGGGGGCCTTGGGGGGCCGCCGCGGCCGTCGCCGGCGGGGCGGCCGTGTCTTGGGCCCAGACCCACGTCCGACACTATCTCAAGAAACCACCAACGCCTGCAATGGCAACTCGGAGTCACTATGTGATTGAAGACCTGCCGCCTCTGTTGAAGAGGGAGGCGGTGTTATTCTGAGAATCCTGCCCATAAGGGGGCTGTGAGAATCGCTTAGGACAATGATGGGAGTCTAAGAGTGGATCAGGCGTTCCGTGCAGAGCATGGGTGTCCCCATCATCGGTACTCTGCCAGTATTGAAGAAGGGATGGATAGTGGTTCCCCAGGGGACCTTGTCTTCCTGACTTGTTCCTGATACCTGTGCACGCATGAAAGGGAGGTGTAGTATGCGAGCGGCGTTGTCTGCGGGAAGGTTGTCAATCTGGATACGAGAGTGCAAGAAGATGTCGGTTCGGGTATGCCCACCTGCACTGCTAGCGGCCGTACTTCTAGCGATCTGTGGCTGCCCCAGTTATACGCCGAAGGGCGGCAAGATCTACGTGGGACAGCCACAGGTGCTCTCCCGCGAGAGCATCGTGCCGGAACGCCAGCGGGAGATTGAGTGGCTCCGCGAGAAGCTCAAGGATACGCCGACGGAGGCGTCCTTCCACGGATACGTGGATACTCTCATCGCCGAAACGCTCACGGCTACTCTGGCCGCCGAGTTTGATCCCCTCGCGATTGCCAAGAGCGAGGAAGCCACCAAGTTCGAGATCGATCGGCTCGAAGGAGAACGAGAGCTTCTGCAAATGAAACAGCAGATTGAACGGGCCAAATTGGAGAATCGCCTGAAGGAGGTCCAGGAAAAGGGGTTGACGGATGGCGACGATCTAGCTTCCTCGCCGGTTCAGGACGCCAAGCTGGACGAGATCGACAAGAAGATCGGCAAGCTCAATGAGACGATCGCAGCGCTCGAGAAGCGCCTTGAGTCAGGCGGCGCCGGCGGGGGCAAGGGCGCACTCGCGGATGTCAATGACGCGCGGGCACGGCCGACGCGCGCCCAAGTCACCCCGTATGAGTTGCTCCAGGACCAGTTGGCCTATCGGAATCAAGTGAACGCGGCGTTGCGAGATCGGATGCTGGATGAGACGCACGATCTGATGGGCCGGACGCTGTATGAGATGAAGTTCACTGTGACTATGGTCCCACCGACAGGCGTTGACGAGTTTGCGTACGTGCGGGTGACGATCCCTCAGGAACAGAGCTTTCGGCTGAGAGACCCCAATGACTCGGTTGTTCCTGGCGAGGACAAGAGCTACGCTGCCTTTGTCAATGCGCTGGCCAATCACATGTACTACGATGCCTTGTTGCTTCTCAATCAGAAGCGGTCGAACAATTTGACAACGGAGCAGCGGCGCTTCTGGGATTCGCGAACAGAGGGTGCTTCTCGGCCCAGGCAAAGTCGGTTGTATGACGAGCTACGGCATCAACAGACGTTCAACACATATGAAAGGCCGCTGTTTGCACCACCTCCCCTGCCTTCAGATTTCGGCTTCCGAGACGTTAAGATTGAGGAGGTCAAGTTTGCGGCGGAGTATCTCAAGGAGAAGTACGGTGATCTGTCAGAGCTTTGCATCATTGAGAAACCGGGAGAAGTGGGAGACAGCGAGGAAGACCCAAACGACCCATATCTGCGAATCGTCCCGAGTCCAGAGCACTCCGCGCGTCTTAGCGAGCACCTGGCTGAACTCGTTGGTTCTGGTGTTGACAACGTGGGCGTGACGAGCGTTGAACCTAAGGAATACAGCCAGAACATTTCGGAGGTGGCCGCCCGGGAAAGCATGCTCAGGCTGGCGCTGGACCTGCAGTCCATTGTTGCGCAGGGCGTCGAGGCCAAGGGCGGGCTTGGCTACGATCTCCAAACGCGTAATCTCCTCGAAGCGATCGAACGGCGGCCCCTGGCGATGGGGTACAATGATGTCAGTAACGCCAATGATAGCGGTGGTGCCTTCGGATGGATACTCGGTCCGAGGTTCAGAATCAAGAAGGAATCGCCAAAGGCGGTCCAGGAAGCTGTGGTCTACCCTTTGACCGCGTCGGTTGTTGTCCCATCCTGGGCTAGTGAGCTTAAGCTGAAGGTCGAATACGGATGGATTTCGGAGAATGCGTTCAAGCGGCGCGTTGTTGAGTGCAAATCCATCGATGTGCCGCTATCCCCGGACATGGGCGGCCTTGTTGAAGCGTATGTGCACCGGTTGCACGGAATCGACCGGCAGCCCCGCGTTCTAGTATCGCGCAACGAGTATCGGCTTCAGAAAGGCCAGAGGAAGCCCGCGCTGCTGATTCGTGGCCTGAATCTGTGGCGCAGTCCGCGCGTGTATGTGGGGGCGGTCCCTGCGTCGCATGTGGAGATTTTCCCCGACTTGCAGGGCTTGATCGCCCACTTCGACGATTCGAGTCTCGTCCCGGGCGTCGCCGATCTGACCGTGGTCTGCACCACGGGTCAGACTGTCGTGCGCAATAGAGTGACGATTCTGGCGCCGCCTGAATCGCGTCCGGACCCGTTCGTGAGAGTGGCGCCGGCACGCGCGATGTGGAAGAAGGGGCAACCGCTCAAGGTCAGGCTGGCGCTGGACCGGGACCGAATGCCGCCCGTGCTGCCAGCGTTCCATGCCTATGCCTATGCTGCCGGTCATGGGGCTGGGCATATGCTGATTTCCGATATCGACGTGCAAGGTGAGACCTTACAGATTGCTGTTCCGCAGGCCTTGCGACAGACAGAAGCGATCTATGCCCTGGTCGCTGATGTCCGGGTGCGTCGGAGTCCGAGCGACATGTTCGGTACGAGTGTCATGGCGAAGCCGGACAGCCTCATCGTGTTCACGCAGTCGAACGGGCACAAACTACGATTGAAAAGCGCAGCTAATGGAAAGGTCGCGCTGAAGTTCCCGAAGGAGGGCGGGACCAAGCCGGTCACAGTCAAGTTTCCCTTCCAGAAGGGGGAGGAGGTTCGGCTGTTCTACCAGGCTTATCCCGGCCTGGCGACAGCGACAACCGCTAAGCTCTCGGGTAAGGGGCTGAAGCCGATAGCGACGAGGATCGACCACGACCGGCAGGAGTTCGTGTTCTCGATTCCGGCGCCGGATCAGAAGAAACTTGATGTAACCGACCTTGTGGTCCAGTACAGCGCAGGGGAAGAGGCCATCCCCGTACTCGGAACTCTTTCGCTCGGCAAGAGCGACGGCTCGTAGAGAACCTTGGCGTCGGGGAACGAAACGGCGCCGCGATCCGCCTCCTGCTCAGTCGCACGAAGAGAGGCTCTCGCGGGCCCCAGTGGCACAACGCCATCGGCCTCCGGGAATCCGGATTAGCCTCACTAGGCCCAAGCGAGGGAGGGGCGGCCCTCTCTTGAGCCTAGGTTTTGGATTTTCGGTGTCCAGTTCTTCTTGGTCCGTCGGAAGCCGGTGGGTCCTGGGGGCTGGTCGGGTAGTGTCATGAGGAGTCGGATGGCTTCGGTGATGGCGACGGTTTCTTTGTCGTGTTCATCTGCTTTCTTCTCCAGTGGGTCGAGCTTGGCCGTCAGTTCTTTGTAGGACGGGAAAGGGCTGATAGGACCAGATAGGACGGATAGGACGCGATGGGACGTGATAGGACGTGATAGGACTCGATAGGACGCAATACGGGATGCGGGACGGGTGTCTCGACCTCGTGGAGGGCGGTCAGGTCCGCGCCCAGGATGGTGCTGCTGCCGCGGAACAGCAGGATCTGGTACTGGATGGACTTGAGGGGGATGATCGTTGTGTTTTCGAAGGCGGCGCTGGGATTGACTATCTATGATTGCCTATTGATTACTGGGGCGAGAGTGGTGGACGGGGTGCGATGGGATAGGACAGGATGGGGCGAGGTTTGAGCGGTTAGTTCTGAGTTCCTAGTCTTGAGTTGCGGGCTGGCCTTGGCCGGGGGGTGATGGGACGGATAGGACGCAATGGTCAGGCTGTAGGCGGGAGGCCGGAGGTGATAGATGCTATGGGATAGGACTCGATAGGACCAGATAGGACGCGATACGCTCTCGACGCAGTCGTGGGAGTGGGTGGGAGACGCGTGGCAATGGGGTGTTGGAAAGGCGCTAGCGGCGGTCCTATAACGCGAATGGCTGCAAGGGTTTTGCGGTGGCCGATGGGGGGATTCGAAAAGGGGCGTAATCGCGAGAGTGCTGAAAACCGCATCGAGAGGGCGGTTTGGCGGGCGTTGGAAAAAAGTTTCGTTTTTCTTAGAGAAGGGGGTTGACGGTTGTCGATTTGGCGATAGAATACTCAACATCTTTGGTGGACAGGCAACCTTGACTGACTGCTTGCCCACCACTTTATTTTTGGTACTTTTGATCTTTGACAAGTTAACAGTTAAGCCATATGAGCAGCGGAAGTGCGGCGGCCGCGACGGGATTTGCCCCGACGCGGCGGTTTAAAGAGTAAGAGTAGTAGCTTTTATCTCGGCACTTTCGGTGCAACATACCTTAAGTGTTGAGCCTTCAATTGACGAGTTCCGCTCCGGCGGATTCGACAAATCAAACTGAAGGGTTTGATCCTGGCTCAGAACGAACGCTGGCGGCGTGGCTAAGACATGCAAGTCGAACGGACTATGCAATTGAGTAATCGAGCGCATAGTTAGTGGCGAAAGGGTTAGTAATGGTTAGGTAACGTACCCCGTGCTTCAGGATAGCGTCTAGGTGCTTGCACCTTTCCGAAAGGGGCGGTAATACTGGATAATATCACAGATCGATAGGTCTGTGATCAAAGATTTATCGGCATGGGAGCGGCCTAACTCCTATCAGCTTGTTGGTGAGGTAACGGCTCACCAAGGCGACGACGGGTAGCGGGACTGAGAGGTTGGCCCGCAACATCGGGACTGAGACACTGCCCGGACCTCCACGGAGGGCTGCAGTAACGAATATTGGGCAATGAGCGAAAGCTTGACCCAGCGACGCCGCGTGTAGGAGGAAGTCCTTCGGGATGTAAACTACTGTCAGGGGGACGAAAGTGCATTTCGGTGCATTGATCGAACCCAGAGGAAGTCACGGCTAACTTCGTGCCAGCAGCCGCGGTAAGACGAAGGTGGCAAGCGTTGTTCGGTATCACTGGGCTTAAAGCGTGTGTAGGCGGAAGCATAAGCGTTTTGTGAAATCCCTCGGCTTAACCGAGGAATTGCTTGACGAACTGTGTTTCTTGAGGCAGGTAGGGGTGCGCAGAACTCTTGGTGGAGCGGTGGAATGCGTAGATATCAAGAGGAATGCCGGTGGAGAAGTCGGTGCACTGGGCCTGACCTGACGCTGAGACACGAAAGCGTGGGGAGCGAACGGGATTAGATACCCCGGTAGTCCACGCCGTAAACGATGCCTACTAGGTTGTGGTGGTTCTGACGCCAGCACAGCCGAAGCTAAAGTGTTAAGTAGGCCGCCTGGGGAGTACGGTCGCAAGGCTAAAACTCAAAGGAATTGACGGGGGCTCACACAAGCGGTGGAGCATGTGGATTAATTCGAAGCAACGCGAAGAACCCTACCTGGGTTTGACATGCTTGTATGCCCTCCTGGAAACAGGAGTAAGCTGCCTTCGGGTGAAACTTGCACAGGTGCTGCATGGCTGTCGTCAGCTCGTGCTGTGAAGTGTCGGGTTAAGTCCCTTAACGAGCGAAACCCCTATCGTTAGTTGCCAGCGGTTAGGCCGGGAACTCTAGCGAGACTGCCGTCGTCAAGGCGGAGGAAGGTGGGGACGACGTCAAGTCATCATGTCCCTTAAGCCCAGGGTTTCACACGTGCTACAATGGCCGGTACAGAGCGAAGCGATACTGCGAGGTGGAGCAAATCGCAGAAAGCCGGCCTCAGTTCGGATTGGAGTCTGCAACCCGACTCCATGAAGTTGGAATCGCTAGTAATCGCGTATCAGCAATGACGCGGTGAATGTGTTCC
This sequence comes from Sedimentisphaerales bacterium, assembly GCA_028277585.1. GTDB lineage: Bacteria > Planctomycetota > Phycisphaerae > Sedimentisphaerales > Anaerobacaceae > Anaerobaca. The sequence goes on along the minus strand of JANQFY010000468.1, from coordinate 193 downwards.
TGAGCCTTGTACACACCGCCCGTCAAGTCATGGAAGCCGGGAGTACCCGAAGTCCGCTTAGCTAACCGCAAGGAGGCGGCGGCCGACGGTAAGCTCGGTGACTGGGACTAAGTCGTAACAAGGTAGCCGTAGGGGAACCTGCGGCTGGATCACCTCCTTTCTAGAGGATACATCTAGACACCGGCATGAGGGT
>JANQFY010000441.1 GCA_028277585.1 Sedimentisphaerales bacterium | reverse complement strand
GCCAGCAACCGGCGCAAGTGGGGCATCTCGGCCGGCGCCTGGGGGCAAGTGGACTGCTCCGGCCTGACCGGCAGCATCGTCTCGGAGAAAGGCGACTATGCCTTTGCCATGAACACGTTTGAGAAGGCCAGTTCGCTGGTCCCGTTGGCCCGCTATGATGAGAGGTTCGCGCGTGCGATCGGCAAGTGGATGCTCAACGCCGCCAACAGCGCGCGGCTGTTCTATTCCAACGGCTTGCCCGAAGACCATCAAAGTGATGCCGACTGGGCCAGACAGAACGATCCGGCCTCCTGCATTGCATACGAGGGGCTCCGCCGGACCTTCACCGAGATCGACCGCGTGACAGCGGACTTCCAGACGCTGCACGGCCGCGCGCGATCCGGGACGTTCAAGGACGCAATGTACACCAACAAGCACTACCAGATCCTCGAGGAGGCGACGTCGCGGGGCGACTACCGTCTGACCCATATCTGGGAGGCGGAACTGACCGAGACGAACAGCCATAGGCTGAACGTCGTCGGCAAGTGCCAGGGCGATGAATCGTTTCAGATCTCGTACGCGTCCAGTCCTGAAGGTCCCTACACAAGAGCGATCGTGTTCAATTCGCAAGACGACGTGAGCCGAAGCGTGGAACTTCAGACGCAAGGCGCCCTGCTCTATCTCAAGGTCGAGGACATGGGGCACGGCGCCGTCGCGGACGGACCAGGGGCGTTCTACGTCGACGACATCTGGATCGTTTCAGCCACCGACCAATCGCCCTTCGCGACAGGCGACGCCAAAGCCGGCAGCTGGGCGCAGACAAACTTCGGCTTGTATGGGTCGTCGTTCGTGGGCATCTTCGGCGGAATCATCGAGACGACCAACGTGCCGGGCATTCTGAAACTGGACTGCCTCGCGACGGATTACTTCCGCGCCCCAGCCTGGCCGACGTTTCTGTATTACAATCCGCACGCGGAGGTCAAGGCGGTCGAGATCGATTTGGGCGACGACGCGAAGAACGTTTACGACGCCGCCGCGAATCGCTTTCTCCTGAAGGGCGTCGCCGGAATTGCATCACTGGCGATCGACCCGGACGCGGCGGTGTTGGCTGTCATCACCCCAGCCCAGGGCAACCTCGAGCGCAAAGACGACCGACTCCTCGTTGATGAGGCAGTCATCGACTACGCCCCGGCGCTGCGCGATGCATCAATAGACTAGGAAGGGCGCTCGGACATCGCACCATTGCTGCTCGTCCTGGGTCAGCCTGCTGTCCAGGTCGCCCGGCTCGGCGGCCGGATCGTCCACCCATTCGCGCAGGAACGTTCCACCACTGAGAAGATCGAAGGGAAGCCGCTCGGTCTCGTACTCGAACGGAAAGCGGCACCAGAGGGGATAGTCGGGCTGCTCCAGCCGGATCGCCTTGAGCGACAGAGCACCTAGCCGGAAGGGCCGGAACGCCTCGTGCCGGTAGAAGCTGTTGTCCGCGTGGATCTGGAGTCCTGAGCACGTCCGGCCCTTGTATTTGTCGAACGTCGGCTCGAAGCAGCAACGCCGCAGCGTGCAACCGGCCAACCACGCCGGGGCCAGAGACCGCAAGCGATTCAAAACGGCGTCAAAGTCGATGTCGGGGGCGCCGACCACCTCCAGAGGCGTCGTCGTTCCTCGCCCTTCTGACAGCGTGGTGCCTTCGAACAGGACCGTCCCGGGAAAGCAGCGCGCCATGTTGAGGCTGGACGCGTTGGGGCTGGGATTGACCCATGACCGTTCGCCGAGGGGCCAACCATAGCCCGGCCCCGCCTCAGGATCGTAGCCGGTCACGCCGACGACGTACAGGTCGACGTCGAGATTCTGCTGCGCGACGAACCAGCGGGCCAATTCGCCCAAGGTCAGGCCGTGCCGCATAATCAGCCCTTCGATCCCCACGAAGCTGGTCCATTCCCGGCTGAGAATGGCGCCTTCGAACGGCCGACCGGTCGGGTTGGGTCGGTCGAGGACCCAGATCGCCTTTCCATGGGTAGCGCACGCTTCGATGAAGTAGGTCAGGGTCGTGATATACGTGTAGGGCCGGGCGCCGATGTCCTGAAGGTCCACGAGCAGAACATCGAACGTCCCGATCATCGCGTCGGTGGGCCGGCGCACATCGCTGTACAGACTGAAGACGGGGATGTTGTGGCGCGGATCGACATAATCGGCGGACTCGATCATGTTGTCCTGCTTGTCGCCCTGCATGCCGTGCTGAGGACCGAACGCGGCGGTCACATGCAGGTCCGGGCAATCGATCAAAGCGTCCAGGCTGTGTCGGCACTGCCCCGTCACGGATGCCGGATGGCCCAGAAGCGCCACGCGCCGGCCGGCCAGGGAACTGCGCAGCGCGGCGTCTTGCAGGAGTACGTCGATTCCGAACCGCATGCCGACCCTCAGGGCGCCGCCGTGATTTCAACGGCGACCTCGTTGCTAACCGCCTCAACCCCTTCGAGGATCAGGGCAACGCGCAGGCTGTGCCGCCCCGGCGCCGGAGATACGCTCGTGAGCGGGGAAAGGGCCAGTGTCAGATCGGCCAGTTCCGCACCCGGCCCTAGAGGGCGCATTTTGGCAGCGGTTCGGGCCTCGGGCCAGCGGCGCCAGCGATCGTCCACAGAGAGTCGATCCGGCTCGATCGGCTCGGCGGCGTTGAACGCGAACAGGCGCTTGCCCTGGTTGCGAATGTCCAGCTTGAAGGTGATGGTTTCGTCGGCGCTCCAAACCCGCCTGGTCGGACGCAGACGAAGCTGCAACCCCTCCGTCTCAGGCCCCCATGATGGAACCAATCGCACGATCCGCGGCGCCCGGCGGCTTGGCGCCAGGGAAGATCGCCGACACCCCGAGACCAGCAGGAGAGCCAGGATTGAGGCCAACAGAAACGTTTTTCCCACTTTTATCATAGGCATTCTTCTCACAATGAATCACAGCCCGGCAATCCACCATTATATCCGTCCAGGTCCGCCACGCCAGTCTGTAGCCAACCCACAGCGTCCGATACCATGCGAAAGGGGGAATTTGTGGGATCTTCCAGGACTTTTCTACGAATTATCCACCAAGGGATAAGCCAAAGGCTTCCTTCTCCCCCGTGCGGGGGGAATTGACCGCCTAACCGGAGCCCGGGGTCTGTTCGATAAACAGCGACATAAGCCCCCGGAAGGGCCGTAACCATAAACTACCTCAAAAAAAAGCTTTACAGCAGCCTCAAAAACGCCCCAGGCTGTCGCTCGGCGTCCAAGCACAATTCTAAATATCGTCACGTCCCCGACAAGCGCCCCAGAAGCGATCTCCGCTGGATCCCTGTTCGAGTTATCAACAAGTTATCCACAGTAAATTCCTCACCCCAGGGTCCATCTGCCTCCTTGCGGGAGCGTGACGAAGCGTTTCGACCGACTGTGGAAAAAATGGGCCGGTTCTGTCCGGTAATCTCAGGCCTGTCACCCTCCCCTTCCCGATCCCGCCCAAGCGGCGGTTCTGCCGGTCTCAAGAGGCGGCAATTCTCTTGACATTGGGTCTAGAATCGGATAGACTAACCCTTGTCGATCGCCTCCGGGCGGTCGCTTCTACTATGGGGGGTGCTCATGACCTTTCTTCTTGGGCGCCAAAGTAGAGTTTGGTGTTTCTGACGCAATGACTTGAGATCACCTGGGGGGTGTTCTACAGCAAGTCGTCTGGACCGGGGGGTGCAGGACCGATCAGAGCCAGCGGGTATTGCGGCGTCACCGATGCTAGCGGTGCGTTCGAACGAAGCCCGGCTCGATCCTCTTCCCTCGTCCATCAGCCGTCGCAGTAGCCTGCAGGGGCACAGACGGCGCCGCGACTGGGGGATAGGGTGACATGAGGCAATGGCGCACACACAAGATGGTCCTGGCCGTGCTGGCTGCGGCGCTGTCACTGGGGGCCGTCGCACCGAGCCGGGCCGATACCGTGAACCTCGTCCATGACGGGTACGGCGCTCACGACACCATGACGTTCTGGGGCGCAGGGTACCACGGGGCCGAAGTCATGGCCGGCGTGTACCAGCTCAACAAGAGCGGCGGAACCGGGATCGGCAACACCTGGTCCAACGGCCTGATCCCCGGATTCTGCATCGAACTGCCCGAACCGCCCCCCGAAGCGACCTACACCTATGCAGTCGGCATGCCCGATACGACCTACAACAGCTACCTGGACGAGGTCGTGGGCAGCCCCAAGGCGAACTACCTGCGCGAACTGTGGGCCGAGCATTACGATCCGGCCTGGGCCGGCGGGGGCTCGTATACAGGTCAGCAGAATAGCATGGCGGAGACCTTCGCCGCGGCGGTTTGGGAGATCATCTACGAGGACCTGCCAGTCTCACCACTGGGCTGGAATGTCAATGTCGACGGCACGGCCGGCGACGGCGGGTTCGCGGCGGTGGGCCTCGACAGCGCGACCGCCAACAAATGGCTGAACGAATTGACCGGCAGCGGTTCCAAGGCCGACCTGCTCGTGGTCAGCTACGGCGGCAGACAGGACTACCTGGTCGCCGTGCCCGAGCCGGCAACCGTCATCCTGCTGGGTCTGGGCGGATCACTGGAACTTCTCCGCCGCCGGCGGACGACGCGAACCGGCGTCCGGTCGTAGGGAACATCGTATGAGAAGGCAAACACGGCAAGGTAAATCAGTTGACGATTTCGGAGGAGAGACGATGAAGCTCTCACTGCTTGGCCTGATGGCCCTACTCGTCACGATCAGCGTCGCTCCGGCGCAGGCCGGCACGATGCCTCCCCAGAACGTTATCGAATTCAGCCCGGGACCCGACACGTCCGGCGAATGGTCCTACAACGGCGCCGGCGTTCTGAGCTTCGACCACGACATCTTCGTCGACACCGCGTGGGGCAGCAACTACGATGCCCTGACCGGGGCCCGCGTCTACTTGCCCAGCTTTCAGGTCGGCGGCATCCCGGACGCGCCGTACACGCTGACCCCGCTGGGCAATGAGGTGCTCACCATCAAGAGCGCCGACAACAGCGTGACATACATGACCGGCACCATCGGCGGTGGCAACCTGGCCACGTTCGGAACGGTCGCCGGCGGGTTCACCGAGTTTCAAGTCGATATCACCGACGTCTTTGTAAGCCACGAAGGGGCCGCCCTGGGATCGACGGCCCTTTACATGCTCGAAAGCCTCGGACTTCCCTCGCTCGATTTCGAACTCTCTCTGCAAGGCGGCAGTGGTCCGGGCTACTACAGCTTCGCTCACATGCTCGACGGCGGCTTCGTCGGTTCCGGCGGTTTCAGCGGGGCCATGTCGGTCCCGGAACCGACGACGATCGCCCTGTTGGCCATGGGCGGCCTGGTGGTCGCGCGCCGACGCCGCACCTAGAAAAGACCTGAAGTCCCCCCTACTGGAAGGACGGGCCGTGGCGCAAGTCGCCACGGCCCGCGATTTTTTGCGCCTTCTGCATGTTGCTTTTCCACCCGAGAAAAGCCCCGATCGGCGCCCGATTCGGAACCTGTTTTTCCTTGAAAACGCGCGACGAATCGAGTATAGACGCCGTTGGAGCAGGTGAGAACGCGTCGCGGGTTTCGGTGCCGCGGGAGTCGAATGACGGCCGAGCACACGAGAGGGCACGAACATGCGAATGCTGACGGAGATTCTTGACGACGGCGGGAAGATCAAACTCCTGGACGGCTCGACTTGGTGCATCGACCCGGGGGACGTCTCGTCCGTTCGCACCTGGACCCCGGCCATCAAGATCGAGGTCGTGCTGCGCGACACGCAGGCTCGGTTCGGCTACCAGTTGATCAACCGCAACATCGACGCCTCCGCCAAAGCAGCGCGCGTCTGAGATCCCAGCATCCGCTCTCGTTTGGGACTCGGAGCAGGCAACCCACGCGCTCGACGCAGATCACCACTCCTTCATCCAATCCAACGAATCGGCCGGCTCTTCGGGCGGAGACTGTCTGTTCCAGCGCAGCGTCCACAGATCCTCGGCGCGAACGGTCCGCGTGCTGCCGTCCCCGAAACAGAGATTGAGCCCATCTTTGTGGCGCCGCATGACGTAGCAAGCCATCTGAGACCAGTTGCCAATGTTGTACATCTGCTCTTCGCTCGCCGTCGGGCCGGGCACGGCATGATCGTTGGTGGGCCAGGCGTTGTTCCACCGCGCGTCGCCGATGAACGGGACGTCATTGATCTTCCGCACGTCCATCGTCGCCCAGGTCTGGTCGGCGTTGACCCGATTGCCCCCGGCATCCACCGAATTGCGCAGCCAGGAGTTCTCCCCGAAGCTACCGATCCCCCAGTCGTCATCGTCCATCCACTCGGCCTGTGTCACGTCGATCTGCCAGGCGTGGCGGGTGAATCCGAAATAACTCTGCGCCTGCAGGCCTGTCGGGTTGAGCGTCGAGATCTTGGTCGCGGCCGGACAGGTCCGCATCTTGTTGACGTCCGCGTAGTAGGGACGAAGGGTCTGCATGTAGGTGGTGTTCACCGTGCCGCCGACGTAGTAGGGCAACTTGGAGTTGTGGTCGCCCGCGTAGAGTTGATAGCACAGCCCCCACTGCTTCAGCGCCGCCATACACACGGTCGCCCGCACCTGGCGCCGCGCCATGTTCAACGCGCCGGTCAAGATCCCCATCAGCAGCGCAATGATCGCAATGACGACCAGTAGCTCGATCAGGGTGAAGCCTCGGCGGGAAGACACGTCGCGTTTCATGGTAGACTCCTCTCGATCGCGCAGTGCCGCGCGCGAGGGTGCCTCTGTCATTCCTGCGCAGGCAGGAATCCAGGAAACCGCCGGAAACGTCTGGATTCCCGCCTGCGCGGGAATGACAGAGTCTACAGCCGGAGGTCCATCCACAAACATGAATCACACCTCCCCGGTGGAGATCCACCGGAAATCGGTCGTGGTCATCTCAAGGGCGTAGAGAAGATCGGTACTTCCGCCAGAGCTTTCGGGCCTGTGCCACACTGTCGCCCCGGGGTTGATCGGGATGGACCTGGCGTTTGTCGGACCATTGCGCCATCCAGGGGCGTATCGCCCTGTCGAACGCCTGCGGATCGAAGCCCCTTCCCTGACGGAGATCCTCCTTGGCCTGTTGCAGGGCCTTTTCCCAACGCAACAGGTAGAAGTCGGAGATCATGCCCGACCATTCCTTGTGCGCATAGTCATCGATCACGGGCGTTTCGCCCCACAGGGTCAGGACGCGGCGGGCGTTCCATTCGAGTTGAGCTTTCTCGGCGGGCGTGTCCCCCCAGCGCTTGGCGTCTTCGAGCCAGCGGCCCAGTAAGAACTCCTCGCGCGTGGCCAGCAACGAATCGATGTCACTCAAGAGCCCCAGGAACCGCGTTGCGCTCAACTCGAAGGCGGGGATGTCCTTCGCCTCGAAGGCGGCCGCCATCTGACGTTGAATATCACTGGCGTGCCCGGAAAGGCAGTGCCGGGCGACCTGGACCAGGTCGAACTGATACGTGTCGACATCGCGGAATTCATCGGCGGCGTTGAGCAGGTGCTCCCAGGCGGTTGCCATCTGCGCGACATCACTGATCGGACCGCGCGGCTTCAGTGTGGGCTTGGCGACGACCAGCGAACCTCCGCCCTGACGTTTGTTGTAGGCATGGGCATGGAGCAGGCGCCAGGCCTTCTGCGCTTCCGGATGCGCGGCGCCGTAGCGATGACGACAATACCCCTCCAACCACGTCGCGACATCGACCGGTTTGTCCCGCCAGGCCGATTCGTACAGCAGATCAAAGACCACCGGATTGTAGTCCAGACCTTCATTGACGAAGCCGAGCCCCGACAGACGTCCCCGGTTCGGATCGCACCGGGCGCTGTAGAGGTCGGCGACGATCTTGTCCAGTTGCCCTCCCATGTTCACCTTGCAGCCGAAGGTCTGGATGTTGCACCAGACCCAGGGCTTGCCGCAGAAGGCGTCGGTGACGCTCCACATGGGCGTGGCCTCGCAGAACAGATCGAGTACGAGCATGCGGTCGTCGTCGATCGCGTCCAGGAACGCCTTGAAACGCGGCTGCGTCCAGAAATCGCGTTTGTACATGAACGCCCAGCCCTGCAGGACCCAGACCGCCTCCGGGTCGCTGGCCGCCATGCCGTTGTAGATCGCGCGACTCAGATCTCGCAGGTAGTCCAGATCACCCCGGGGCGGGACCATCTCGATGAAGCAATCGGCCGCGTAGAGGTGGTCCGATCCGAACCGCCGCTTCTGTTCCTCCATCCACAGCCGGGCGATCTCGGCAAATTTCGGACTCAAGGGGTCCATGAGATGGGTCTTCCATTCGAGCCACTCGACTTCGTAGGCGTTCGCGCCCTGCGCCTGAGCCTGCTGCGCGATCGGCGCCGGGACATGCCCCGTGAAGCCCTGCAGGACGGGCGTCATCCCCAACTCGCGCTGGCGTTTCAGAATCCGCTGGCCCAACCGCTCGTGTCGGGCGACCCAGCTCTTGGGCAAGGGCCCTCCCCGACTGTCCAGACAACCCATCCACTGAAAGGGTAAGAACGGCGGGCCGGCCAGGAACTCGGAGATCTGCTCGTCGGTCATTCCCAGCCGCCGGCACACGGCTTGCCAGACCGCCTCCTCACCGGTAACCGACAGCGGCGCGTTGATCCCGTTCAGAGCCATCCAATCGATAAGCTCCTCCCACTGCTCGAAGTCCCAGAAGGGCAGCGAGTAGCCGAAGCAGCAGTAGTTCAGGAAGTAGCGATGCTGGGCCCAGGCGGTGCGCCGCACCTTGGTCGGGACGACCGGCAAGGTCTTGGGCAGGTTCAGTTGGCGCCCGCGGAAAGAGACGTGACAATGGCAGTAGTACTTCAGGTACCAGTTCAGGCCCACCGCCGTGGAAATCGCGTCGTTGCCCCCGATAATGACCTGACCGCCCCGCGTCTCGATCTCGAAGCAGTCCCGAGACTCGTGCTCGGGGATCTGAACGAAGACGAACGCCTCGGTCTGAGGGCTCTCGGGAAAGAGACGGTCCAGCAGCCCCTCGACCGCCTCGATTGCGGCACGGCCATCTGACTGGCCTAACGCCACCGGCGCCACCAGAGAGAGTAGGAAAAACGCGGCTAAGACTAGATACGACACGCGAGTCCTCATGCAGCACCTCCTTGGAACAAGTCCGAACAGTCGTCAGAGACATTGTAGCCCATGTGCGACGATTCGCAAGGAAACGAACGTTCGGGCGGCACCGCATGATTGACCACCTCCCGAAGGCGTGGGATAATGGCGCGCGGAGTTACATGGAAGTCGCGTTCCGTTCTTTCAGGAGGTCGAGATGGTGCGTGTTTCGCGAAGGGAATTCATGGGGGCGGCGCTGGGCGCGGCGGTGTTCGCGCACGTTCATCAGGCGAAGGCAAACGACTCGGAGAAGAAGCCGACGCGTTATATCGCCGCCTATGACACCGAGTCGCCCGCGTGCCTGCGAGCGTGCCGCAAGATCGTCGCGGTCCACAAGAAGTTCGAGATGCCCGCAACCTTCTTCATTACGGGCAAGACGCTTGAAGCGAATACCAAGGAATACAAGGCGCTGCTGGCCGATCCACTCTTCGAGGTCGCCTCGCACACGTGGAGCCACAAGCTACTGCGTGACAACGCGCTGTGCGGCCCGGCCGTCTCGGCGCAGGAGAAGCGAGAAGAGATCTTCAAAGCCAAGGAACTGATCGAACAAATCTTCGAGCGGCCCTGCGTGGGACTGCGCCCCGCCGTCGGGTTCGACAACGCCTTCCGCGGCGCCCGCGACGTGCTGGAACTGACCTGGGAAGCGGGCTTTCGATACGTCAGTTCCCTGTTGTGGGGACCCGACTGCTCCATGCCCGCGCTGATCGAAGCGCCGTTTCGTTACGAGACAGACGGGTTTGCGAAGTTGTGGGAATTGCCCGGGCACGGTTGGCACGAGAACCTGCTCAAAGATAACAACCGCTGGGGATCGCGCCGCCTGACGCTTTGGCCCTCGCCCATGCCCGAAGGCATCCCGACGAAGTTCGTCGAAACGCCCCGCGACGAATTCGAGGTCAACCGGATCTTCATGGACAAGGCGCGGGAGACGAACAAGCCGCACATCTCCCTGATCTGGCACCCCTGGTCCTTGCATGCGTTCGATCCCGAAATGAAGATGCTCGAACTGACGTTCGCCCACGCCCGCAAGATCGGACTCGTCCCAAGCACGTATGCCGACCTCTACCAGCAACTGGCCCGATAGCGAGAGACGCACGGCCTCGCCCCTTGCGGACTCGAAAGGAGCACTCGAATGAACAAGAGATCATTGTTGTGGTGCTGGTTGCTCGTCGGTCTGACCACCACTCTGCTGGCCGAACATGGCGAACAGAAATACGTGCCGGACAGCGAGGCGATCTACGCGACCAGCGCGATCGCGCCGTACAAGGCCGGTCGCGTCTGCGTCACGCAGAAGAAGGACGGGACACTCTACGCGATCTATCTGGCGGCAGAAGGCCAATCAAGCCCACCGGCCGAGATTCGCTTCCCCGCCCTGCAGCGCGACGCCCGCGCCGAGATGGTCATGCTCGGGACCCAAACGAAGCTCGCCTGGCGCAAGGCGGATCAGGGTTTCCGCGTGGCGATCCCGGCCGCCGTGCGTGACAACCCACCGTGCCGGAACGCCTGGACCATCCGCGTGGCGCCTCCGAAGAACTGACTTGGGGGAGGGCAGTATGCAATCACAGGAATCGATGGAGGCAAACTCGTGCCTCCGGGGACATTTTCTGTCCGCCACATAGATAAACTGGGGATGACTCAGGGGAATAATCACTTGACATTTCTCGCCTCTTGGGGTATAGTTTTTGCTGTGACTGGTGCGGAGGGGAAGGCATTTCGCTCCACTCTTCCTCCTCCTTGAGAGCGTAACTACTTACACGACAAGCGGTTGGTCCCGTGCGACGTTGGGCGCTCGGGGAATATCCAGCAACACGCCTATACTGGAGGAGGTGGGCAGATGAGAGTTGCACATGGTAGCATTTCCTTTCGAAACATGCGGAGAATTCTTTGCCTGGCGGCTCTCGGGGTCTTTGTTCACGGCCCAGGCAGCGCCAGCGCGGACGTGGTGATCAGCACGGAATACCTGAAGATCTTCGTCAATGGCAAGGACGTGGGAAGCAGTCTCAACGGCACTCCCTTCTCCGCGACGGTCCGTCCCGGTGACGGCGCTGCCCAGTTCACCTTCCACGGCGACCTGGACCTGGCTGGTCAGCAAGTGACCATTATGGGCTCCCGGGCCGCCTCATTGCTGGTCGACAACAACGCCGATCTCACCGGCGCCAGTTTCGATCTTTCCGCCCATGGCTATGCGGCCTATGGCGCCGGGGGCGGCAGCGGCGGGGTGAGGGGAATCGGCGGCTATGCCGGCACAGGCGGCGTTGGCGGAGCCGGCGGAGATGGAGGCTCCGGCGGCCACGGTGGCAATGATATCTACCCCACCGGCGCTAGGGGAGACAACGGGGATAGGGGGCAGGGCGGCACAGCCGGCTCCGACGGCACTGACGGCACCGGCGGGCGATTCGGATCGAGTGGTTTTGCCAATCCGGGCAGCGGCGGGCTCAACGTCTCAGGAAGCACCGCCGGCAACGGGGGCGCCGGCGGTAGTCAAGGCCTGGAGGGCCCTGGCGGCGACGGAAACCCCAAATGGGGGAGAGATGGCGAGAACGGATCCGACGGGATCCGACCAGGCGGCCATGGGGGCAGCGGCGGCGCGGGCCAGGACGGTCTTGACGGACGCGCAGGCAGAAATGCAGCCTCAGGGTACAATGTGCTCACCGGCGGGGGCGGCGGAGGAGGGGGCGCTGGAGGCGCCGGAGGCGGAGGTGCCGGCGGCGGGGGCGGAGGAGGCGGCGGGGGCGGAGGAGGCGGAGAGGGCCTCGAAGGCACATTCAATAACGGCGAAAGCGGCGGATCAGGCGGTGACGGCGGTGACGGCGGCAACGGAGGCAATGGCGGCAACGGAGGCAACGGCGGCAGCGGCGGGGCCGGCGGTGGCGCCGTCGAGATCGTTGCTCGGGGCTGGGTCGATGCAACCGGCGCCCAATTGCAGGCGGTCGGCGGCGACGGCGACCCGGGCCAGAGCGGCCAGCACGGAACCGGCGGGACAGCCGGGGTCACCTTAGGACAGGACGTGGACATGCTTCCCTCGGGCGCCGGTGAAGGGGGCGGTCGAGGCGGCTTGGGCGGCGACGGCGGCAACGGGGGTCGCGGGGGCAGCGGAGGCAACGGCGGTATCGGTGGAGGCGGTGCCGGGGGCACGATCAAGCTGGCTGGCTCGGTGGTCATCACTACAGCAGGCACGTCAACGGATGTGGGCGGCGGGGTCGGCGGCCCCGGCAATAATGGCCAGGATGGGCGCCTCGTCTTTGGCACGAACACGAGCGACGGATACGACGGAACACTCGATGGACGCCAGGAAACCTATCAGGGCCTGACGCTGACCGGCCTGGGCGCTGCAAATCCGCATATCAAGCCCGACTTGACCGGCCCCGTCGAGACGCCGTACATCCCCGACGTGTTCGGTGGCGCGGACGTGACGGGTCTGCTCGTTGGGATTGACGCACAGGCCGCCGAGTTTCAAGCGATCGTTGACGCCTCGACCCCACAGGCGATGGCGGCTCTCTACCGGCTCGACACGGGACCGACCGGCAACGACTACGACTTCCTGGGCTACGACATGCTGCTCCTGCTTAACCTGACAGACCAGACGCTGCTCGATCCTGTGCTGGGCTACGACCCGGCCGGCCTCGACGGATCGTTCACCAGCGTCCTGTTCTCGCACGGCTGGCCCCAGACTATGCTGGATGGCCATGAGATCTACGCGACACTGATCCCTGAGGGCGCCGGGTGGTTCAACCTCGGCGCAACGGGCGCGATTCCCGTCTCCGGCGGGACGCTGGCGGACGGCGAGTTCCTCTTCCTTAGCCCGGTTCCGGCTCCCGGCGCGGTTGTGCTGGGCAGTATGGGCCTGGGCTTGGCCGGCTGGTTGTGTCGACGCAAAAGGAATGAGGACGCCAAGGCACAGGGCTGACAGAGAGCGATCTTCAGCACACCGGCCCGCGCTTCAGGCGGCTGACGGTCTGGTGGGCCAGGCGAGTCGGCTCGGGCAGACGGTATTTGACGGCGCAGGTGAGCGTCAGGTCGATCGCGTCTTCGAGCGTGCAACGGTGTCCGGCCGAGATGAACAGAGGTTTGACGTTCGTTCGCGTGCGGACGACGGCGCCGATGACCTCGTCGCCATCGGTCAGGGGACTGTGGGCCCCCTTCTCGGGGGCGGGCTCTTCGAACGCGCCGGTCAGGCGACTCTTGGCGCAGCCGATCGTGGGTTTATCCAGGAACAACCCCAGATGCGACGCCAAGCCCAGGCAGCGCGGATGGGCGATCCCCTGCCCATCGATCATCAGGACGTCCGGCTCATGCTCGAGTTTCTCCAGAGCGGCCAGGCAGGCCGGCGCTTCGCGAAATGAGAGCAGGCCCGGGATGTAGGGAAACGTCACGTCCAGCGCGGCGCTGGCGGTTTCGATCAGTTCGAATGAAGCCATCCCCAACTCCTTCGGAATTGAGGATGCCACCCGGCGCAGGACCACAACGACGGCGAGGATCCGCTTGCCCCCCTGGGTAAACGCGCAATCGAGGCCCGCGATCAATTTCGGTGATTTCGAGAGTTTCGTGAATCGCACGCGTCCGGCCAATTGATCCTGAACCGCCCGCGCTTCGGCGTATGACAAATCCCAGTCGTGGAGTTGTTGTGCCTGCATTGGATCACGCGCTCGCCAACAAACGCATCAGAAATACGCCGCCGAATACGCCCACGAGATCAGCGACTATGACCATCAGAACCGCGTCCGGCCAGAACTCGGCGTCGGTCCATTTGCTGATTAGAACGAACATCACGATCAGGCTCACCAGCCAGCCCACGAACGGGATCAGACCAGCCAGCGACGAGATGGCCGCAATCAACAGCATCCCCAGAAACGTGCCGTCAACCTTGGTCAGTTTCATCCCAGCCCAGAGACACACGGCCGAGAAAACCGTCCCCGCAAGAAAACCAATGACAATATCCAGCATTTCTCTCGCGCTCCCATTTGTCGGAATCAACTCACCTCATAAACGATCAAGCGTCAGCCTGCATCCAAAGCCTCCAATTGTTGGATGATCTCCTTGATCCCGAATCGTCGCGTGAACTCTGACGTTGTGCGCCACAGAGATTTGGACAGCTTCTTGGGGATCTTCTGCAGAATCGGCGCGGGGATCGCTCGGTAGTGCGCCTCAGCAATCGCCCCGGCAATGCAGGCCTGGGTGTCCGCGTCGCCGCCCAGCGAGACGGCGTTGCGCAGCGCATCTTCGAACGAGGTGGAATCCAGGAACGCAATAATCGCTTCAGGGACCGAGCCCTGACAGGTCAGGTCCGCGCGGTAGGTCGGACGGATCCCGTCGACCGTGCGGGCCAGATCGTAGTTGAATCGACCGGCGATCGTAGTGCGAATGGTCTCCTTGTCCGCGCCGTGCCGCGCCAGGAAGATCGCCAGCGCCGTCGCCTGGGCGCCCTTGATCCCCTCCGGATGGTTGTGGGTGCACTCGGCCGTGCGCTGCGCTTCGCGCAGCACCTCATCTTCGGAATCGAACGCGTACGCCACGGGGCTGACGCGCATCGCCGATCCGTTGCCAAAGCTGTTGTAGGGCTTGACCCCGGGCGAGACCATCCACTTCAAGAAGCGTGGGCCGTAGCCCCGCAAAGGGTGCTTGCGGGCATACGACTTGATGACGGGGCCATACTCCCGACCCGTCAGAATCGCATCCGCCACCGCGACCGTCAGCACCGTATCGTCAGTAAACGTCGAGACCGGCGTGAACAAACGAAAGTCCTTGCGCTTGGTCCGCAGATTCTCATACACCGACCCAACAATATCCCCGGCAATGGCCCCTAGCATCCCAAGCCCCCAGAACAATCACAGCGTCTTGGCCGCACGTTCTTCGATGGTGGGCAGGTGCGGCTCGAAGTCGTTTCGGCCGTAGTCAGATGCGGCCCCCACGAGGGCATCGTCGTCGAACTGAAGATAGAATACGCGATGACTGGGCTTGTGTACGTACAAATGGGTGGCATCCCGTCTGGACTTGGGAAGCTCTCTCCGATCAACACGTTTTATAGCCCCGAAGTGCTCCTCAAACTCCGCCACAGTCATTCGCGATTTGCAGGCCAGGCCGATCCCCGGACACGCCTCTTGACCCAAGGTCATGTAATGGTCGATCAGTTCGCGATGGGTCGCGCTGGCCGACAACAACGCCTGGCGTTCTGCGCCGCTTCGCTGGCCCAAGGTAAAGGAAACGGCAGCGACCAAGACAAGCACCAACACGGCCACGACGCCTTGAACAAATCTCTTCTCCACAATCGCCTCCCAATCGAAAAGCCCCTGAGCGGGGCGAAAACCGTCTCTCGACACCAGAATCATGTATATCACAATCCCCTCGCACCCACAAGGGTTTCGCTGGCGCAAATCGTGGCCGGTTGCGTCTCATGTTTGTGGATAGACTTCCCTGGGGTGTATCCAATCTGTCATCTCGACCGGAGGCCTGCCCCGTGGCAGGCCGGAGCGGAGAGATCTCCTTGCGAACGAAAGGTGCCTACAGGCCCAGGGGAGATTTCTCCATGCGGGCTTTGCCCTTAGTCGAAATGGCAGATGCCGTTGCCGGTACAACATGAAATGCAGCTGCCGTAGCCCCGGGGGCTGGCCGAGGGTCGATTTTCGCGAAAATGGGGAGGCGGGCGATTTACCTTTTCCGAGGGCGACGGTACAATAGCTGGTTTGTGCCTTCTAGGAAAAGACGGGCACGCCCCGGCGGACGGGGAACGATACGGACAAGGATTGACATCGAAGGATTTGGTTCGCTGATCATATGGCTAAACGGATAGACAAGGCGATCACGATCACCGGCGCCGCCGAGCACAACCTCAAGAACATCAGCCTGAGCATCCCGCGCGACAAGTTCGTGGTCATCACGGGCATCAGCGGGTCGGGCAAGAGTTCGCTGGCCTTCGACACGATCTACGCCGAGGGCCGGCGCAAGTACGTCGAATCGCTCAGCGCGTACGCGCGTCAGTTCCTCGAACAGATGCAGAAGCCGGCGGTCGGGGATATCTCGGGCTTGCCCCCAACGATCGCCATCGAGCAGCGCAGCGCCAGCAGCAACCCGCGCTCAACGGTGGCGACCACGACGGAGATCTATGACTACTTCCGGCTGCTCTTCGCCCGAGCGGGCCAGCCCCACTGCTGGGTCTGCGGCAAGGAGATCTCCAGCCAGCACGCGACGCAGATCGTCGAGTCGATCCTGACGCGACCCGAGGGGACGAAGCTGCAGGTCTGCGCCCCGCTGGTGCGCGGCAAGAAAGGCGAACACAAGGAAGTCTTCGCCCACATCCAGCGGGAGGGGTTCGTCCGCGTCCGCGTCGACGGCAGCATTTACGACTTGCGGAACGTTCCCGAACTGAGCAAGAACAAGAAGCACGACATCGCGGCGGTGGTCGACCGTTTGATCATCAAGCAAGGAGTCCGGATCCGCCTGGCCGACTCGATCGAGACGGCGCTCAAACTGGCCGAGGGCGTCCTGCTCGTTCTGATCCAGGAACCCTGCGAGGACAAGAGCAACGGAGGGAACGGGCACTGGGAAGAAGCGGTCTACAGCGAGAAGTTCGCCTGCTCGGACCATCCCGAGGCCAGCCTGGAAGAGCTGTCGCCCCGCCTGTTCAGCTTCAACAGCCCTTACGGCGCATGCAAGAGCTGCGACGGGCTGGGCACGATCCTGGAGTTCGACACCGATCTGATCGTACCGGACAAGACCGTCTCACTAGAGAACGGCGCCATCGACGCCTGGCGCAAAGGCGGCAAGCGGATGAACATCTTCTACAACCGCCTGGTCAAGCGGTTCTGCCGGAAGATCGGCGTCAGCAAGGCGATCCCCTACAGCGAGATCCCCAAAGACCTCAAGCGCGTCCTCATGCACGGCACGACCGAGGCGGACCGCAAGAAGTACGGCCTGTCGTTCGAAGGGGTCATCCCGAACCTGACGCGACGCTGGAAGAACACCACGAGCGACTACGTCAAGGCGCGGCTGCACGGGTATCTGTCCGAACAGTCGTGTCAGAGTTGCGCCGGGGCGCGGCTGCGGCCGGAAGCCATCGCGGTCACCGTCGGGGGCAAGAACATCTACGAACTCAGCGGGATGAGCATCGGCAAGGCTCAGGAGTTCTTCACCAAGCTCAAGCTCAATGAAGAGCGAACGGTTATCGCCGAGCAGATCCTCAAGGAGATCAAAGCCCGGCTGAAGTTCATGGTCGATGTGGGCCTGAGCTACTTGACGCTGGACCGGATCAGCAGCACGCTGGCCGGCGGCGAGGCGCAGCGGATTCGACTGGCCACCCAGGTCGGCAGCGGCCTCGTGGGCTGCTGCTATGTCCTGGACGAACCGACGATCGGTCTGCACAAACGCGACAACGACCGCCTGCTGGGCATCCTGCAGAAGCTGAGCCATATCGGCAATTCGGTGGTCGTCGTCGAGCACGACGAGGACATCATCTGCGCCGCGGACCACATCGTCGATATCGGCCCGGCCGCCGGCACGCACGGCGGAGAACTCGTCGCCCAGGGCACGCTCGACGATATCATCAAGTGCGAGAACTCGCTGACGGGCGAGTACCTCAGCGGCAAGAAGGGAATCCGACTGCCGGCCAAGCGGCGCAAGTACAGCCTGCGCAAGTGCCTCGAGGTCAAGGGTGCCGCTGAGAACAATCTCAAGGAGATCAACGTCAAGTTCCCGCTCGGCGTCTTCGTCTGCGTCACCGGCGTCTCGGGATCGGGCAAGAGTACGCTGGTCAACCAGATTCTGCTCCGCGCCCTGAAGCGTCGGCTCTACCAGTCGCGGGAGAAGCCGGGCAAGCACAAGAACGTCCTCGGGACCTCGCAGATCGACAAGGTGATCGAGATCGACCAGTCGCCGATCGGCAAGACGCCCAGGAGCAATCCCGCGACCTACACCGGCGCCTTCGACCAGATCCGCAAGCTCTTCTCCATGACGCGGGAAGCCAAGATCCGCGGGTACAAGCCCGGGCGATTCAGCTTCAATGTCAAGGGTGGACGCTGCGAAGCGTGCAAGGGGCAGGGCACGAAGAAGATCGAGATGCACTTCTTGCCCGACGTGTATGTCACGTGCCAGAACTGCAAGGGCACGCGCTACAACCGCGAAACGCTCCAGGTCACTTACAAGGGCAAGAGCATCGCCGACGTGCTGGAGATGCGGATCGAAGACGCGGTGGATTTCTTCGCGAACTTCCCCGCCATCGTGCGCATTCTCAAGACGCTAACCGACGTGGGGCTGGGTTATGTGCAGCTCGGACAGTCCTCGACCACCCTCTCCGGCGGCGAGGCCCAGCGCGTCAAGCTCTCGGCCGAGTTGGGCAAGGCGGCGACGGGCCATACGCTGTACCTGCTCGACGAGCCGACCACGGGCCTGCACTTTGCCGACATCCAGAACCTGCTCAACGTCCTGCAGCGGCTCTGCGATATGGGCAATACCGTGATCGTGATCGAACACAACCTTGATGTGATCAAGATCGCCGACTATATAATAGACCTCGGTCCCGAGGGCGGCGACGGCGGCGGAACGGTCGTCGTCGCGGGCAAGCCCGAGGACGTCGTCAAGAATACCGTCAGCTATACCGCCAAGTTCCTGAAGGCCCGACTGGAGGCCGACAAATAGCAGCGCAACAGGAGGTGTCTGAGTCTTGAGTACGCAAACCGCCACATCGCCCCGCCGATGGGAGTTTCAACTGAGCAACATCGATGACCTCAGACGCCTCAACAGCGAACTGGGCCTCTCGGTCGAGGGTATCGAAGACGTTTCCATTCTGGCCCAATCGGTCGCGTTCGATGACCTGGTCATCCCGAACTCTCTGTCCGTCCACGCGATGGAAGGCTGTGACGGCGATTCTCAGGGCCGGCCGAGCAACCTGACGCTGCGCCGCTACGAGCGTTTCGGCGCAGGCGGCGCCGGACTGCTCTGGGCCGAGGCGATTGCGATCGTCCCCGAAGCACGAGCCAACCCGCGCCAGTTGTGGTTGCACGAGGGCAGCAAGAGTGTCTTTGCCGAGATGGTCAAACGCGCGCGGGCTAAGGCGGCCCAGGCCAACGGCGGCTCGCATCGCCCCGTCATGGTTGCACAACTGACCCACTCGGGGCGCTACAGCAAGCCGGATGGGACCGCCCGGCCTATCATCGGCCAGCGGGACCCCTATCGCGATTGTCTGATTCCTCAATGGCCGCCCCATCTCGAGGGCAAGAGCAAGCTGCCCAACGATTATCCGCTCGTAACAGACGAATACCTCGACAGACTTCAAGACGCCTACGTAGAGGCCGCCCGCATCGCCTTCGAGATCGGCTTCGACGCCGTCGATATCAAGGCTTGTCACGGGTACCTGATCAACGAACTGCTCGCCTGTCACAACCGGCCCGGCAAGTACGGCGGCTCGTTCGAGAACCGCACGCGCCTGCTCGTCGAGACGGTGGAGCGCGTACAGGCCGAGCTGGGCGACAAAGGTCGGGTGGTCACGCGGCTGGGCATCTACGATGCCATCCCCTCCCCCTACGGCTGGGGCGTAGATAAGGACGACTACACCAAGCCCGATCTGACCGAACCGATGAAGCTCGTCGGGATGCTCCAGGAGCGCGGCGTCAAGCTCATCGACATCACGATCGCGAACCCCTACTACAATCCTCATGTTGGACGCCCCTTCAACGAACCGATCGTGGGAGGTTACGACGAGCCGGAACACCCGCTGGCGGGCGTCGCGCGACTGATCGATGTCACAGGGCAGATGCAGCAGGCCTATCCCGACATGGCGCTGGTCGGAACGGGATACAGTTGGCTCCGCACGCTCATGGCCAACGTCGGCGCCGCCAACAAAGCCAACGGGCTCGTGACAATCGTCGGAGGCGGCCGCATGGCGTTCGCCTATCCCGACTTCGCGCGGGACATCGTGCAGACGGGACGGATGGACCCCGAGAAGGTCTGCATCGGTTGCAGCGCGTGCACACAGATCATGCGTGACGCGGGCCGGACCGGCTGCGTCGTGCGGGACAACGCCGTGTACGGGCCGATCTTCAAGCATGGTCGCATGAGCGACAAGGACAACCTCCAGCGGCTGGTAAGCGACTGCCGCAAGTGCCAGGAACCGACGTGTCAACTCGCCTGCCCGGCCGGTATCGATATCCCCCGCTTCATCGACCTGTTTCTCGACGGCAAGGAGCGCGAAGCCTACGAAGTCATCCGGGAAGCGAACGTCTTTCCCGAGATCTGCGCCTGGCTGTGCCCGGTGGAGCAGCAGTGCCAGGGCAGTTGTCTGCAGCATTTCATCGGCGACGGCGCGCTTCCGATCGCCGATATCCAGAGATACCTGTCCGAACAAGCCAACAAGTGCGGCTGGTCCGAGCTGCGGCTGCCTCCCAATGCGACGGGCAAGAAGGTCGCGATCATCGGCGCCGGTCCGGCCGGCCTGGCGTGTGCGGCCAAGCTGCTCGAGGCGGGGCACACCGTGACGATCTTCGACAAGAGCACCGAGTTCGGCGGCATGGTCGAGTCGGTCATCCCGCCGGAACGGCAGAGCAGCGCGCTGAAGAACGAACTGAACGCGATCTTCGCAGAGGTTCCCGAGGACCGCATGACACTGAGTCTGGGCAAGGAACTCGACGCGTCGAACAACCTGGACACGATCATGGCGCAAGGCTTCGACGCCGCGTTTGTCGGCCTGGGCCTGCCCAAGGCGACCAGCATCACCGACGCGCCGCTCGACGGGCTCTGGAATGCGATGGACTTTCTCTCCGAAGCCAAGAAGCCGGACAGCCCGGACCTGACGGGCCAACCCGTCGGTGTCGTCGGAGGGGGCAACACCGCAATGGACGTCGCCGTCACGGCCAAGCAGCTCGGCGCTCCGGATGTGTACCTGATCTACCGGCGCTCGTTCAAAGAGATGCCCGCCTGGGAGGCGGAACGACAAGGCGCGATCTTCGCAGGCGTCCACTTCCTGATCCTGACGCAGCCGCTCGAATACAACGCCAAGGATGGGACGCTGACAGGGATCAAGGTCTGTCCCACCCGGCTGGGCGATCCCGACCCGAGCGGACGGCGCCGACCCGAGCCGATCGAGTCCAGCGCGTATGACCTGGAGATGGACCTCGTTGTCGAGGCGATCGGCCAGGCATCCGCTGAAGACATCGAACCGACATTGCCCGGCGTAGACACGAGCGGCGGACTGATTCAGACGAAGGCCGGGACGTGCGCGACCGCGCGGGACGCGGTCTTTGCCGGCGGCGATCTGGTGCGCGGCCCGTCGACCGTGGTCGCGGCCGTCGCTGACGGCATTCGAGCCGCCAAGGAGATCGATCAGTTTCTATCATCCTAGAGCAGAGAGGGGACATGCATCATGCCGGATAGACCCGTAGCGATCGTGACCGGCGCCAGTCGAGGGATCGGCCGCGGCATCGCACTGGAGTTGGCCTCATCGGGCTTCGACCTGGTCATCAACCGAGCCCAGGCCAAGCAGCCGGAAGTAATGGGAGAGGCAACCGCGCTCGGCGCGCAGTGCGCGTTCGCACCGGGGAATATTGGCGAGAGCCAGGCCCGAGAGAAGATCGTAGAGATCGCCCGCACGACGTTCGGCCGTTGCGACCTGCTGGTCAACAACGCCGGTGCGGCGCCCCTGAAACGACTCGACATCCTCGACGCGACCGAAGAGAGCTTCGATCGCGTCCTGGGGATCAATCTCAAAGGCCCCTACTTCCTGACCCAACTCGTCGCCAACTGGATGATCGAGCAGCGTAAGGAAGAACCGGAGCGTCCTCTGCGGATCGTCAATATCGGCTCGATCTCCGCCTACACCAGTTCACCCGCGCGGGGCGAGTACTGCGTCAGCAAAGCCGGAATGGCGATGATGACCAAGCTGTACGCCGATCGACTGGCCGAGTACAACATTGGCGTCTTCGAGGTCAGTCCCGGCATCATCGAGACCGACATGACCAGCGCCGTCAAGGGCAAGTACGACAAACTCATCGGCGATGGCCTGACCCCGATCAAGCGCTGGGGCCGGCCCGACGACGTCGCCCAGGCGGTGGCCGCGATCGCCGAGGGCCGACTCGATTTCTCCACAGGAACCGTCCTCCACGTCGACGGCGGCTTCCATCTGCGACGACTCTAGAACAGTATAGGTCCAATAGGTCGTATAGGACCTATTAAGAGCCGAGAAGGGCGAAAGCACTCATGAACATCGAGACAACCATCACCACACTACTGAAGGACGGATTCATTCTCGTCTTCAATCAGAACAAGCTCGACCTGGTCAAGACGGCCGAAGCCCTGATGACGGCGGGCATCAACAACATGGAAGTGACCTGCCGGATCGACAAACCGCTGGAGAAGCTTGAGCGATTGCGCAAGGCGCTGCCCGGCTTCGTCGCCGGCGCCGCCAGCCTGATCGACTGGCCCGACATGCTGGACGTGTACAACAAGAGGCATCCGAACGATCCCCTGCCCTCCTTGCAGCAAGTGGTGGACGCCGGCGCGTGCTACCTGGTCTCGGCGGTGAACTTCAGCGAGGCGGGATTCCAGAAGTTCGGTGGACGCGTGGCGATGATCCCGGGTTGCGGCAGCGCCGGCGAAGTGGTGCGCCAGTACGCCCAGGGCGCCAACCTGTGCAAGGTCTTCCCGGCCAAGCAACTGGGCGGCCCGGCCTTCATCAAGGCGATCGACCCGGCGATCCACAAGATGATCAGCCTGGTCCCGACCGGCGGCACGAACGCGAGCAACATCCCCGACTACATCCAGGCCGGCGTCCTCGTCCTGGGCGGATCGTTCAGCATGATCGAGAAGGCGACCCTTCAACAGATCATTGACGAGCGGGACTACAAGCGACTGGCTGAGGAACTGACCTCGGTCAAGCAACTCATCGACGAGCTTCGAGCAGCGCAGTACCCAGGGATCGATTTCAAGAACGCCTCGCTCGCCCAGATCAGTGAAGCGACGGGGCGAGATTTCAACATCGAATAACAGTCCAATCTGGAGGGACGTCATGACGACAGGCGAGACAACGAGGACGCGCCTATTCTGCAGTCTTCTGCTTCTTCTGGGGTTGCTCCTTGCCTATGGGGCCGTAGCGGCGGGAACGGAAGCCCCTCTGACGCTCAATGCCAAAGACACAGGCTACCGGGGCATCTGGTACATGAACCAGCCGCTGAAGAACGAGTACCGGTACAAATACAGCGGCGGGCTCGGAACCTACTGCGCCAAGCACCGCCCTTTCGCCGTCTACTGCGACGAAGTGAACAAGACCTTCTTCTGCTATGGCGGCACGCCTGATGGCGCAAGAGCAAACAAGACGCTACTGCACATGGTCTCCTACTACGATCACGCAACAGGCATGGTGCCGCAGCCGACCATACTGCTCGACAAGAAGACCACCGACGCCCATGACAATCCCGTGATCTCCATCGACGAGAAGGGAATCATCTGGATCTTATCGACCTCGCACGGAACGTCGCGGCCTTCGTACATCCATCGCAGTGTCCGGCCGTACGACGTCAGCGAATTCGTCCAGGTCCAGCCGACGAAGATCGAAGAAGGCAATGAGGTTCCCATGACGAACTTCTCCTACATGCAGCCCTGGTACATCTCGGGGCAAGGCTTCGTCGCGTTCTTCACGCGCTACAAGTATCCGGCCGACCGGACCGCCTGCTTCATGACGAGTGACGATGGCGTCCACTGGTCGAAGTGGCAAAGACTGGCCGCCATCGAAAGGGGTCACTACCAAATCAGCATCGCCAATGAATCCAAGGCGGGCGCGGCGCTGAATTACCATCCCCAAGCGACAGGCCTCAATTGGCGAACGAATCTCTATTACCTCGAGACCACCGATTTCGGCGAATCGTGGCATGCCGCTGATGGACGCAATGTCACGATCCCGCTGACCGAACCGAAGAACGCCGCACTGGTCCACGACTACGAGAAAGACGGGCGGCTCGTCTACCTCAAGGACATCCGTTTCGATGGCGCGGGGCGCCCGGTGATCCTCTTCATCACCAGCCAAGGCTACGAGGCCGGTCCGAAGAACAACCCGCGCACCTGGACCACGGCCCACTGGACGGGCCGGATGTGGGCGATCCGCCCCGCTTTCAATTCGGACAACAACTACGATATGGGGTCACTCTACATCGAGCCGAACGGGACATGGCGGATCATCGCGCCGACCGAGACGGGGCCGCAGCCCTACAATCCGGGTGGTGAGATCGCGATGTGGACGAGCAAGAACGAAGGACGCACCTGGCGAAGGGTCGCTCAGCTCACGCAAGGCAGCGCATTGAACCACACGTACGCCAGGGAACCCGTGCGGGCCCATGACGATTTCTACGCCCTCTGGGCGGACGGGCACGGCCGGCAACCTTCGATATCCTCGCTGTACTTCGCCAACAAAGCCGGAGAAGTCTTCCGCCTGCCCCGTGAAATGAACCACGACTTCGCCAAACCACAGAGACTCAACGGGACCACGCCGTGAAGAAGAAACGAATCGCCAAGCAGTCCGTGACATTCCACCAGTACAACACCGTCATCGTCGGCGCCGGCGCTGCCGGCATGAACTGCGCGGTCCATCTTTGCGAGTTCATGCAGCAACGGGGAATCAAGGACGCGGCCCGGCGCATCGCGGTCGTCACCGGCGGGTTGAAACTCGGCGCGTCACGTATGAGCGGCTCGGACAAGCAGACCTATTACAAGCAAGGGACCAGCCCCGAGATTCCCGACTGCGCCGAGGAATTCGCCCAGACCCTAACCGCCGGCGGGTGTTGTCACGGCGACCTGGCGCTAGCCGAGGGGATCAGTTCACTACGTGAGTTCTTTCATCTCGTGCGGGCGGGTGTGCCCTTCCCGACCGACGGGATGGGCACCTTCATCGGGTACAAGACCGACCACGACCCGGCCGAGCGGGCCACCAGCGCCGGGCCCAAGACCAGTCGGTTTATGAGCGAGTGCCTGCAGAGACAGGTCGAAGCCTATGGCGTGCCCATCTTCGACAAGCAACAAATCGCCCATCTGCTCACCGTTGGCAAGGGCAAAGCCAAGCGCCTTGCCGGCGTGGTGACACTGCAGAAATCGAACGTCACCGACTCGAACTGGGGTCTGACCGTCTTCCTGGCTCAGAACATCGTCCTGGCGGCCGGCGGTCCCGGCGCCCTGTACGAAACCAGCGTGTATCCGAAGGGGCAAATCGGCATCCATGGACTGGCCTTCCGGGCGGGTCTGGCGGCCGAGAACCTCACCGAATCGCAGTTTGGCTTGGCCAGTACGAAGTTCCGCTGGAACGTCTCGGGCACGTACATGCAGGCGATCCCCCGGATCTTCAGCACGGATGCGGCCGGTGAGGACGAGCGCGAGTTCCTGACCGACTTCTTCCGGACGATGAGCAAGATGGCGACTGATATCTTCCTCAAAGGCTACCAGTGGCCTTTCGACCCCCAGCGGATCGAGAACCTGCAATCGTCGCTCATCGATGTCCTGGTCTTCAACGAGACACAGAAGGGTCGGCGCGTGTTCATGGACTTCCGCCGGGACCCGATCGCAAGCCACTCCATGAAGAAGTTCGAGATCGAGGGCCTCGAATCCGAGGCGTATGACTATCTCGTCAAGGCCGGCGCGTTTCAGAAGACGCCCATCAAGCGGCTGGCGCATATGAACCCACTGGCGATCGACATCTACAAAGAGAATGGCATTGACCTCCATAAGGAACCGCTCGAAATCGCGGTCTGCGCCCAGCACAATAACGGGGGTTTCGCCATCAACAAGTGGTGGGAATCGAATGTCCCTCACACGTTCGTAATCGGCGAGATGGCGGGCAGTCACGGTGTCAAGCGTCCGGGGGGTTCGGCGCTGAACGCCGGACAAGCCGGAGGGCTCCGCGCCGCCGAATACATCGCCAATGTCTATGGCGGCGACCTCCCCAAGTACTCCAAACAACAGAAGCAGATCGATGAGCAAGTTACCTGTTTGATCGAGAAACTGAACGGCTGGAGGAACAGTACAGGCGCGGCCTCCCGAGCCATCATCAAGACGATTCAGCATCGCATGACCGCCTCAGGGGGGCATATCCGTGAGAAGGAAGACGCTCAACAAGCGCTGAGGGAGGCTGTGGCGCTGTATCGAACGATTCAGAAGACGGGAATTCAACTGAATGGCCCCAAGTCCGTCGTCGCCGCCATCGAGGCCGAGCACTTGGCACTGGCCAGCGCCGCCTATCTCAAAGCAAGCGTCGAATTGCTGCGGCAAGGCAGCGGATCGCGCGGCTCGCATCTGGTCCTGGCGACCGATGGGACCAGAATCCACCAGGATGTGATCGATCCGGCGACGGGTGCGCCGCTGACGTTCAAGCCGGAGAATCCTGAGCTGCGCCAGTCGATTCTTCGCATCGAACTTGACAGCAGAGCCAAAGACCTGTTCAAGTGCGTCACGACAGCCCTCCGACCGGCGCCGACCGATCGCAAGGCCTTCGAGCCGGCGTGGCGCGACTACCGAGAGGGCGAAATCTACAGCGACTGACCGACAGAGATCGGGAGAAGGAGAAGCCGATGGGCGTAATAGACGTTAGAGACGTATCCGAATGCAAGTACGACATCCTCTCGCTGGGCGAGGTCATGCTCCGGCTCGATCCAGGCGAAGAGCGCATCCACACGACCCGCCATTTCCGGGCCTGGGAGGGCGGCGGCGAATACAACGTCGCGCGGGGCCTGAAGCGCTGTTTCGGCAAACGGGCGGCGGTCGTAACCGCGATCGTGGACAATCCGATCGGCCGACTGCTGGAAGACCTGATGTATCAAGGCGGCGTCAGCCTGGACTACGTCAAGTGGGTCCCGTTCGACGGGATCGGACGCAAGACGCGCGTGGGTCTGAACTTCACCGAGCGGGGGTTCGGCGTTCGCGCCGCCGTCGGTTGTTCGGACCGCGCCAACAGCGCCGCGGCCCAACTGCGGAAGGGAGACATCGACTGGGAGACCATCTTCGGCCGCGACGGGGTCCGCTGGTTCCATACGGGCGGCATCTTCGCCGGGCTCTCGGAGACAACGCGGGATGTCATCATCGAAGCGGTCACGACCGCCAAGAAGCACGGCACAATCGTCTCCTACGATCTGAACTTCCGCAATTCGCTCTGGAAAGACATCGGGGGGCAAGCCAAGGCGCGCGACGTCAACCGCGCGATCGCGCCCTATGTCGATGTGATGCTGGGCAATGAGGAGGACTTCACCGCGGCGCTCGGGTTCGAGGTGCAGGGGCTCGATACGGGCTATTCCAAGCTCGATCCGACGAACTTCCGCAAGATGATCGAAGCGGCGGTCAAGGAGTTCCCGAACTTCCAGGCGGTCGCCACGACCCTGCGCAACGCCAAGACCGCCTCGGTCAACGACTGGGGCGCGGTCCTGTACGCCGATGGTCAGTTCCATGATGCGACCCTGCGCGAGGATTTGGAGATCTACGACCGCGTCGGGGGTGGTGACAGCTTCGCTTCGGGGCTGATCTACGGCCTGATGGAGGGCAAGGATCCGAGTGAAGCCGTCAACTACGGCGCCGCCCACGGCGCGCTGGCGATGACCACACCGGGCGACACCACCACCGCCAGTCTGAACGAAGTCCAGAAGGTCATGAAGGGCGCGGGCGCCCGCGTAGACCGATAATCTCACGACACAATCGTCTTTTTGGAAATGGAGTCAATGTGATTGCACCGACAGTCAAATGGATCGGAGACTGCCAAGGCGTCTTGGAACTGATCGACCAGCGCCGCCTGCCCGGCGAGTTCACCTTGCTATCCGTGCGCGAGGTCGAGCCGCTCTACGAGGCGATTCAGACACTGGCGGTGCGCGGCGCGCCCGCGATCGGCGTGGCGGCCGTCTACGGGCCGGTCCTGGCGTTGCAGAAGCTTGATGCCGGCGCAACCGCAGCCGAGGGCTTGGAGTGCGTCCTCCAGACGTGCGACTACCTCGCGACCTCGCGCCCGACGGCCGTCAATCTTTTCTGGGCGTTGGATCGCATGCGTAACAGGGCTCAAGAAGTGGTTGCGGATTCAGAGGCGACTCTGGCGCAACTTCATCAGGCGATGCTGGTCGAGGCCAGGGCCATCCACGATGAGGATATCGAGATGTGCCGGCGAATCGGGCAGAATGGGGCGCCCTTCATCGCCGACGGCGCGGGCATCCTGACCCACTGCAACGCGGGCGCCCTGGCAACGGGCGGGCAAGGCACAGCGCTGTCGGTCATGTTCGCGGCCCACGAGCAAGGAAGATCGTTCAAGGTCTACGCCGACGAGACGCGGCCCCTGCTGCAAGGGGCCCGGCTGACGGCCTGGGAGCTTCAGCAGGCGGGTATCGACGTGACCGTGCTCTGCGACAACATGGCCGGCTGGTTGATGAGGCAGGGCAAGGTCAACGCGGTGATCACCGGGGCCGACCGCATCGCGGCCAACGGTGACGCGGCCAATAAAATCGGCACGTACAGCCTGAGCATTCTCGCGCGACAGCATGGGATCCCGTTCTATATCGCAGCGCCGTCGAGCACGTTCGATCTGTCCATCGCCAGCGGTACCGACATCCCGATTGAGCAGCGAGCGAAGGACGAGGTGGTCCAGTTCGCGGGCACCCCCACCGCCCCGGAGGGCGTCGCCGTGTACAACCCGGCCTTCGACGTCACCGATGCGCAGAACATCACCGCGATCATTACCGAGAGAGGGGTGATCGAGACACCTGGCACAGAATCCGTCCGCGAGGCTCTCGCTTGAGGGTGGCGCCGGGGCAGCCGCGCCGAGTGACGCCTCCATCCGAATGCGACGGGAAAACTAACCGTCATCCCACGGCCGACCGGTTCAGCCCCGATCGGCCGCATGCGTCAGGACTACTGAACCGCGACGACTTCCTTGACCTCAGGCACCTTCTCCTTCAGAATGCGCTCGATACCCATTTTCATGGTCATCGCCGCACCGGGGCAACCCTGGCAGGCGCCTTGCAAGCGCACTTTGACGGTCTTGTCATCCTCGACGCTCACCAGTTCCACATCGCCCCCGTGGCCCTGCAGCGCAGGACGGACCATCTCGATGACCTCAGCCACCTGATCGTTGAAGCTTTTTTCCGTCTCAGCGCCGCTGCAACCGCATGCATCACACATAAGAAATCTCCAGAGTATTGAGTTTTCGCCATTATAGGCGCGTTGGGCCCATCGTCCAAGGTCTTTTCCCCCTCTACTGCGTCAACCTCCTCGGCGTTCGTACTTTCTCGGTCCTTGTCGGTATGGTTCAGCCGGGAGCGGAAAAAGTTCAGGGCCTCTCGCGGCATTGAGATCCGTCACAGCCGCTAAGCGGCGCTGTCGCCACATCCG
Organism: Sedimentisphaerales bacterium; assembly: GCA_028277585.1. GTDB lineage: Bacteria > Planctomycetota > Phycisphaerae > Sedimentisphaerales > Anaerobacaceae > Anaerobaca. Next base: position 3,908 of record JANQFY010000441.1, on the reverse strand, counting down.
GCACAATCCATATTATTGGACAGCCTCAGATCGCCTCAGATGGTCCCTCACGAGGCGTCTCCTGGTCACGAAAGACCGGTGGGAATTTCGCCAGAAACGCTCAACCGAAATTGCGAATGGTTCGATAATTACTTCTGCCAAACGTCGGTTTTATTGGGCAAACGGGGACGGCATATGCAAATCCGATACGTAGTTTCCACAATGGTCTTCTGGTGGCGCGAACACCCGCTCTCGTTCGAACAAGAGTGTCAGTACCTCAGATCGCTCGGCTTCGGGATCGAACTGTGGCCCTCCATTCGGGGCCAGAATGAGTGCCGCTACGAGCGGCGCAACTGGCCGCGTCTCGAAGCCGCCACCGAAGGCATGCTCGTCTCCATGCGATCGCGCACGGACAACCCCACGCTGAAACAGTGGGCCGAGCAGATCGAGTGCGCCAAGCGGCTCAACGCCAACATCGTGACAGAGCCGCAGAGTCTCGACATCCACCACGGCCCCGAACTGAATGGTACCGACTTCGCCGCGGAAGTCATCAAGATGGCGGCCGCCAACGATGTAACCCTCTGCATTGAAACCGGGTCCCTTCCCTTGCTGCTCAACATCGGCAAGCGGTTCGAGTCCGTCCAGTACTGCCTCGACACCGGATACGCCTACATCGATCCGGATCACACCTTCAGAGAGTATGTCGATGAACTGGCGCCGCGCGTCACGCACCTGCATCTGACCGACAACTACGGCCAAACCGACGACCATGAACCGCCGGGATTGCACGGCGGGATTCCTCGAGAAGACTGGGAACACCTCCGAACGGTCCTGACGCAGCATGGCAAGGAGATCGTCGGCGCGTTCGAGATGTGCCCGTGTCTGCCCAGCATCATGATCCGACAGGCGAGCGAGTTCGTCTTCGACACCCTGAAATGGCCCAATCGCCCGGAAAAGCATCCCGACCACGCCAGTCTGGAATGCCATCTGAACTAGGCCCGGCGGGTAGAGATCCAACGCAGCACCATCACACCCACACTGCGATTCTGCGCCGCAAGGCCCGCAAACCGAACACAGGCAGTGTTTTTTCCATGTTTTCTTGGTAGCGATGGGCTCACTCAATGCCTCTTGTTCTATAGGTGGGTCTCTGCTGCTGAGCCGACGGTGCTGGACAAACGCCTGGGCAGGGATTAACATTTGACAATTGCGAGCGGATTGCTCATACATGCCCACAAGAGTGTTTTGGATCTTTGAATGTACAGGAGGTATCGATCATGAGAAGTCTGTGTCTGTGCGTATTGACGGCGGCCCTGTTCGCTGCCGGTTGCTCCTCCAGTGAGGGAGAGAGTTACGCAACCGCCGGTTATGATTTCAGCAGTCTCGACAAGGTCGCGATTGTCGAAGTGACCGGGAAGGTCTACGGCGAAACCGCCAAGAACGAGATCGGCAACATGTTCACGATGGAGCTGATGAAGCGGGGCTACGCCGTGATCGAGCGGTCCAAGGTTCAATCGGTATTGAAGGAGCAGGAGTTCCAGGCCTCGGAGATCACGACCGACGAAGGCGCCGCCCGCGCCGGTAAGGTGCACAACGTGCCGGCCGTCATGCTCATCAACGTGCCCAAGTACAAGAGCAAGATGGAGATGTCCGCCAAGCTGATCGATGTCGAGGACGCGACGATCCTCTGGATCGGCACCGGGACGGGCAATACGGGCAAGGGGCTCGCCACCTTTGTCGGGGCCGCGGCGGGCGCCGCAGCAGGCGCCGTATTGGCCGGAGGCGACTCGGATGATCGCGTCGTCGGCGGCGTCATCGGCGGTGTGGTCGGCGGCGTAGCTGGAAACGCGCTGTCGCCGGATCAGAAGAAGGTGTTCAAGAAGGTCGTCAAGAAGGTATGCGATAGCTTGCCGCCGAGAATCCCGCAGACCAAATAGGATCTGCTGACGGTTGCAGACAAACTCGTTAGAGGTGATATCGGGGCTGGGCGCGCGAGAGTGGGCTCAGCCCCGGTGCGTTCGAACGTGAGTTGGTTCCTTTGCGGACCAGACAGCCGGCAGTCAGACCAGCATCGGTTCGAGGGACTCGGCCTCGTCGGTCGCGCCGTAACTGCCGGACTGCTCGCCGGGACGCAGCGGCAAAGGCTCGGCGAAATGCAGCGCTACGCGACGCAACGCACTGTTGACCTCATCCACGCGACTGACACTGCCCGAACGAACGAAGTCGAGCATGTCGAACGCCCCGTCCTCGCTGTACTGCGGCACGCTGAAACGGGCCGTGATGTGCTGGCCCGGATAGGGACAATGCTGGTCGGCGTAACAGGTGAACGCCGCACCCTGGCTGGAAATGTCCGCCATCTGGCCTTGCCCAAGTTCTTCATTGGCATTCTCGGCGAACCAGATGGGCCAGTGGTAATGGAGCCGCTCCTCCGTTCGTCTCTCAGTCGTCATGCTCATAGCCTTTCATCCCTCAACAACCGGAAATGGGACATCGTTCTACTGTCCGTCCAATCGACCGGTAAAGGGGCGCGCTTGAAGACACGCCGCCGCTGGAGAGACGATCCGCTTCACTGCTATGAGCGATACAGTCGTTTCGAGCGACAGAATGGGAGAAACAGAGGGAGGAGTTTTTTCGTGAGGACGATCGCGACCGAAGCGAAGTTCCTATAACGATGCTTCAAGCTGCCTCACAAGCCGGGCAAACTGCTGACCCCGCTGTTGAAAATTGTCGAACATGTCGTAGCTGGCGCAGGCGGGGCTGAGCAGGACCACGTCGCCCGCAACAGAGTGCTGGCGAGCAAGCTGCACGGCCTGAGCCAGAGTGGACGCCGTGACAACGGGGATCGGCGCGGCGCCGGACGATCCGGCCTGGATCGCTTGGGCCAGCTTCGGCGCCGTCTGGCCGATCAACACAACGGCTTTGGCCTCGGCCGCAATCCGACAACCCAGTTCGTCAAAGGGAAGGTTCTTGTCGTACCCGCCGGCGATGAGGATCTTGGGTTCGTCGAAGGCCTCCAGCGCCACCATGACACTCTGCGGCGTGGTCGCGATCGAATCGTTGTACCAGCGAACCTCGTCGACCGTCGCGACGAGTTCCAGCCGATGGGGCAGCCCCCGAAAGTCCGGTAAGATCTCCGCGAACGTCTCGCCCCGCATTCCAAGCTGGCGCGCGATTGCCAATGCACCCGCCAGGTTGGAGCGATTCGCCCACCCGGGCAGGGCGAAGCAGTCGCGCAAAGGCTCGCTCACCTCGTCGGCCGCATAGGTCAGGCACGCCCGCCCTGCCTGGCCCGCGTACTTGCCAAACCACCCGGAGGCTACCGGGTCCTCGGCGTTGAAGATGGAGACGGCCGGATTCGCTTCATCGAGTTTCTGATACCGGAAGATGTTCTCCTTGGCGGCACAGTAGGCCTCAAATGTGCCGTGTCGGTCCAGATGGTTGGGTGTCACATTGGTCACCAGCGCAATCGCCGGGGCGGCCTCGATCTCCGCCAACTGCTCCAACTGGAAGCTCGACAGCTCCAGCACCACCACATCCTCAGGGCCGATTTCCGTCAACGTCTCCAGCAGAGGACGATGCCCGATATTGCCGCTGAGCCAGACCTTTTCGAACGGCCGGTCGGCGGGGGCATGTTCCAGCAGAAAGGCCGTCAGCGACGCCGTAGTACTCTTGCCATTGGCCCCCGTTATCCCGACGATGCGTGCCGGACACAACTGAAAGAACCAGCCGATCTGGGACGCAATGACCTTACCGTGCTGACGGGCGATCTCCAGGAAGCTGTTGTCGCTCGGCACGGCAGGATTGGCGACGATGATGTCCGCTCGGGCGAAGTCCTCGGGATCGTGCCCGCCCAGTTTCCTGGAGATCGCCCGTCAGCACGGTAAGGTCATTGCGTCCCAGATCGGCTGGTTCTTTCAGTTGTGTCCGGCACG
>JANQFY010000430.1 GCA_028277585.1 Sedimentisphaerales bacterium | reverse complement strand
GCGGACGAACAGCGCAAAGTCGCCTACATCGACGGCATTCTGGCTGAGAAGATCAGCACGGATGTCGAGCACGCCGGCGCGGCCGAAGCCGCCCTGGAGGCCTTGACCGACGTTTTGCTGATCAAGGACACCGCCCAGTTGATCGAAGACCGGGAGATGATCGCGGCCCTGGAGGGTCGCGTCCATTTCTGCTGTTTGGATCAGGTGGATGTGTTCTGTGACGACGTCGATTTCTCCCAGGAGCCCGGCGTGCGCGGTCGGCTCGTCGAGTTCGTCTCATACAAGCCTCGATATGCGCCTTTGGCGTGGAAGCTGCTGGGCAAGACGCTGGTGGTGGAGTCGCTGCAGGTCGCACAGCGGCTGTCGCGCTACACGCGTGACGGGTACGCCTTCGTCACGCTGGACGGTGAATGCCTCGGCGCCGACGGGCTCCTTCGACTGGGCCCGCTGGGCAAGGGGACGGGCCTGATCTCGCGGCGCAGTCGCATCAGCCAACTCGAAGAGACGATCGGCAAGATCAACGCGGAGATCGCCGACCTCGAGGGGCGCGTGCAGCGCGGGACACAGACGAAGACCCATCTGGAGAAGTTGTGCAAAGACCTCCGGACGGCGATCTACGAAGCCAATACAGAGAAGACCCAGGTCAATTCCAAGCTGGCCCTCTTCGAGCAGGACATCACGCGTCTGAAAGAAGAAGAGCCGCTGATCGCCAACGAGTTGGGATCGCTGGAGAACGAGATCGAGCAGTCGGTGCAGAAGGAGTACGACTCGAAGCAGCGACTGGAGGAACTCGAAGCGGTCAACAACCAACGGGCCGCCCATATCCGCGAACTCGAAGCGATGTACGACGAACTGCGGGAGCAGCAGCAGAGTCGCGTGAGCGAGCTGACGGAACTGAAGGTCCAACTGGGCCAGGTCCTTGAACAACAGAAGGGGCTCGGCCAGATCATCGCGAGCCTGGAGAACCAGATCCAGACCAATCTGCGGACGCTGACGACGGCCGAAGAGGAAGTGCGTTCCAGCGGCGGGCAGATCGCCGACGCCAAACGCGACATTCTCGAGTGTGAATCCAAAGTCTCCGAGTTGTTCGTCGACAAGGAAAAGCAGCAACAGGGCAACCGGCAACTCCAGGAAGAATTGTCGCAGTTGACCACCGACCAGAAGCAGCGTGAGGAGACGGTTCGCACCAAGCGCAGCGAGAAGGAAGAGGTCGAGCAGGTGATCAGTGAGATTCGCGTCCAACTGGGTCAGGTGGAGGTGCGTCAGCAGGACCTGATCGAGCGGGTGCGGGACGAGTTGGAGATCGAGTTGGCCGAGGCGTACGAAGAGCACACCACCGGCGATGTGAACTGGGAGGAGATCAAGGGCGAGATCAACGAGTTGCGGGGCAAGATCGAGCGGCTCGGCAACGTGAATCTGGACGCCATTGACGAGCAGACCAGCCTGGAGGAGCGTCACACCTTCCTGGCCAACCAGGTTGAAGACCTCAACGAGAGCAAGGCCCAGTTGCAGCAACTGATCAATCGGCTCAACAAGAAGAGCCGCGAGAAGTTCGTCGAGACGTTCGAGCAGATTCGCGGCAATTTCCAGCAGATCTTCCGCAAGCTTTTCGGCGGCGGCAAAGCCGACATCGTTCTGGAGGAGGCCGACGACGTCCTCGACGCCGGTATCGAAGTGATCGCCAAGCCGCCCGGCAAGGAAACGCGCAGTATCTCGCTGCTGAGCGGTGGAGAGAAATCGATGACGGCGCTGGCGCTGTTGTTCTCGGTCTTCCGGGCGAAGCCTTCGCCGTTCTGCTTCCTGGACGAGGTCGACGCGGCGTTGGACGAGGCCAACAACGAGCGTTTCAATATTCTGCTGCGTGAGTTCCAGCAGGACAGTCAGTTCATCGTGGTCACGCATACGAAACGGACGATGAGCATTGCCGATGTGCTGTTTGGTGTCACGATGCAGACCCAGGGTGTCAGCAAGAAGATCAGCGTGCGGTTCGAAGAGCACGAAGACGAGGAGCCGGCGGCGGCCTAGCGGGTTGCCTCTTACCTGGCGTTCTCGCGCTTCCCATCCTGGTGATTGGAGCGCTGCGGTGCATCCACGCGGCCGGGTGAATCATTAAGGGAGTGGTATGGAACCACAGATAGACAAACACGTACTTGCTAACGGCATGGTGCTGCTGGGCGAGCCGATGGCCGGGGTGGAGTCGGTCGCATTCGACTTCATGCTGCCGATGGGCGCCGCCCGCTTGCCGGAAGGCGTTTGCGGGGCGGCCAACGTCGCCGCCGACTGGATCTTCCGGGGGGCCGGAACTCGCGACAGTCGTGCCTTGGGCGATGCGTTGGACGGATTGGGTCTGCACCGTATCGATTCGGTGGGCAGTTCCCACCTCGTTCTCGGAGCGGTCCTGGAATCGAGCAATCTGGCCGAGGCGCTGGCGCTCTACGCCGATGTGTTGCTCGATCCGCTGCTCAGCGACGAACAGTTCGCTGCGGCCCGTCAACTGGCGACCGAAGGAGTCCTGGCGTTGGCCGATGAACCGCGCCAGCAGGTGATGCTCAAGCTCCGCGAGCGGTTCTATCCGAGCCCTCTGGGACGCAGCACGGTGGGTGAGATCGAACAGTTGGAGCAGTTGACGCCCGAGGTCGTCCGGGAGTCGCTCAAGACGAGTCTCGATCCGTCCCAGACGATCTTTACGGTTGCGGGCAAATACGATTTCGACGCGGTGCGCAGTCAGGTCGAGAGCCTGTTCGGGGGATGCGAGCCTGTGGCGCGCACCGAGCCGTCCCTAACGGCGCGGGCGGGGCGATACGTGCACATCCCGAACGACGGCGCCCAGGTCCACATCGGTTTGATGACGGACGCGGTCAAGTTCACCGATGAAGACTACTACTATGCCCGCCTGGCGACGTCGGTGCTCTCGGGAGGCATGAGCGCCCGGCTGTTCACCGAGGTCCGCGAGAAGCGGGGGTTGTGCTACGCCATCGGGGCGCGATACCACAGCCTTAGAGAGGCGGCCGGCCTGATGTGTTACGCCGGGACGACGCCGGATAAAGCGCAGGAGACGCTGGACGTCATCGTCGCCGAGTTTAAGCGTTTGTCCGAGGGCATCACACCCGAGGAACTGGAGCGGGCCAAGGTTGGGCTCAAGTCGTCGCTCATCATGCAGAGCGAATCGTCGGGCAGTCGGGCCGGAGCCATCGGCAGCGACCACTACATGCTGGGGCGCGTCCGAAGCCTGGATGAAATCAAAGAGAGAATCGAGGCCGCCGGCGTCGAGGATATCCTGGACTCGTTGGAGCGTCATCCCTTCCAGGAATTCACCGTCGTGACCATCGGCCCGCGGGAGGTTCGTTTCGAATAGGCCTATGCAATTTGAGCAGAAGACACTGGCGAATGGTCTGGTCCTGATCGGCGAACAGAATCCCGCGGCCAAGTCGGCGGCGGTTGGGTTCTTCGTTCGCACCGGATCACGCGACGAGACGCCCGAAATCAACGGCGTCTCCCATTTTCTCGAGCATATGCTCTTCAAGGGCACTGAGCAGCTCAGTGCGCTCGAGGTCAACGAAGCGTTCGATCGCCGCGGCGCGCAGTTCAACGCCTTTACCAGCGAAGAGAACACGGTCTACTATGCTTCGGTGTTGCCCGAATACCTGTTGGAGATCACCGCACTCTGGGCGAACCTGATGCGTCCGGCGTTGCGGGACGACGACTTCGACATGGAAAAGAACGTGATCAAAGAAGAGATCGCGATGTACGAGGACACGCCGACGTTCGACGTGATCGATCGGTGTCGCACGCTCCACTTTGGGGAGCATCCGTGCGGCAACAGCGTGCTGGGTACCAACGCGAGCATCGACGGCCTTTCGGCCGAGCAGATGCGCGGGTACTTCGGACAGCGCTACGCGCCGAACAACGTGGTGGTCGCGTGTGCGGGCAATTTCGAGTGGAACGCGTTCTGTGAGGCCGTCGAATCTGGTTGCGGCGCCTGGTCCTCCTACGACGTGGATCGGGAGCTGAGCCACTACGAGGGGACGAAGAGAAACGAACGGCTGGGCAAGGCGAATCTCAATCGCGAGCACATCTGCCTGGTTCACACGGGCGTCTCCGCCCAGGACCCACGACGGTTCGCCGCCTCGTTGTTGGGGATGATCGTGGGGGATGAGTACGGATCGCGCTTCTACTGGGAGTTGGTCGACAAGGCGATCGCGGAGGCGGCGTCGATGCATTTCGGCCCCATGGACGGTACGGGCCTGTTCTACAGCTATCTGCGTTGCAGCGCCGCCAAGGCGCCGGAGGTTCTCGACATCGTCACGCGCATCTTCGCCGAGTTGGCCAAGGACGGTGTGACCGAGGCCGAATTGACCAAAGCCAAGAACAAAGTGCTCAGCGCCCTGGTGATCAAGAACGAGCTGTCGATGGGGCGGCTCGTGGATCTCGGTTTCAACTGGGTGTATCTGAACCAGTACCGCCCGATCGAGCATGATGTGACAGCGATCAAGGCGGTGTCGGTGGAGGATGTCAACGCCTTGATCGGTGCATTGAATCCCGGGGCGTTCACGCAATTCGTACTGGGACCGGCCTAGCGACCGAGCTGGGGGATTCGCCCCGATCGGCGCATCGAAGGAGCGATTATGCCGCACTCGCAAACGCGCAGGGCTTTCCTGAAATCGATCACCGTCGCGGCGTCTGTCTCCGCGATAACGCCCTTGGCGGGTTGCCGTCTGGTGGGCGGGGCCGGGCGGATGCCGAACAAGCGGCCGAACGTCCTGCTCATCATGACTGACGACCAGGGGTGGGGGGATATTCGCTCACATGGCAACGAGGCGATTGATACGCGCATCTGCGATGAGCTGGCGAGCGAAGGCGCCCGCTTCGACCGGTTCTTCGTCAGTCCCGTCTGCGCCCCGACGCGGGCGAGTCTGCTGACGGGGCGGTATCATCTGCGCACCGGAACGCATGGTGTTACGCGGGCTCGCGAGACGATGCGGAGCGCAGAGGTGACGGTCGCCGAGGCGCTCAAACAGGCCGGTTATGCGACCGGCTGCTTTGGCAAATGGCACAACGGCGCGCACTACCCACACCATCCTAATGGTCAGGGCTTCGACGAATTCCTCGGTTTCTGCGCCGGACACTGGAACAACTACTTCGATACGACGCTCGAACGCAACGGCACGTCATTCAAGAGCAAGGGGTATATCTCCGACGTACTCACCGATGCGGCGTGCGAATTCATTGCGCGTCATCGGGCCGAGCCGTTCTTTTGCTATGTCCCGTACAATGCGCCGCACGGCCCGTTCCAGGTCCCCGACAAGTACTTCGACAAGTACAAGGCGCGCGGATTGGACGACAAGCTCGCGTGCATCTATGGGATGTGTGAGAACTTGGATGATAACATCGGACGTTTGCTGAGCTGCCTCGACGAACTGGGGCTGGCCGATGACACGATCGTGCTGTTCCTCACGGATAATGGGCCGAACTCCGACCGCTACAACGGCGGCATGAAGGGGCGTAAGGGCTGGCTAGACGAAGGCGGCGTGCGTGTCCCGCTCTTCGTGCGCTGGCCAAGCCGAATTGCGGCTGGAACGGAGATCGTCCAGATCGCGGCCCATATCGATCTGTTTCCCACGATCATGGATCTGTGCGGTCTGCCTATGCTGGCGACGGAGCCTCTGGACGGCGTCAGCCTGGTGCCGCTGCTGCAAGGCGAGGCCCAGGATTGGCCCGATCGGAAGCTGTTCACGTTTCGCGCCTGGGGAGGCGCAATCGCGAATATCGGAGGAGCCGTGCGGACCCAACGTTGGCGGGCGGTTAAGGCCCGGCGGGGGTGGTCCCTCTTCAACATGGTTGCCGATCCGGGACAGAAGCGGAATTTGGCCAAGGAAGAGCCCGAGGTCCTAGCTTCGCTCCGTGATGCCTTCGAGGCCAAGACGGCGGATGTTACGAAAGCTGGTTTCGACCCGATCCCGACCCATGTGGGATACGCTCGGCGGCCCGTGGTGACGCTGCCGGCCCACGAAGCCATGCTGGAGCCGGCATCGCAACAGGGCATCGATTATCTCGGCAAGAAGGGCTGGGCCAACGATTGGATCGCGAAGTGGACGGATACGAATGCCTTCGCCTGGTGGCCCCTCAAGGTGGTGGCGCCGGGCCGCTTCGAGGTGAGTGTTCTGTACACGTGCTCGCCAGCGAATGTGGGGACGCGACTGCGGATTGAGATTGGCGGCAAGGCGGTGGAAGGGATCGTTGATATCGTCCACGATCCGAAGCCTCTCCCGAGCCCCGATCGCGTCCAGAGAGGAGAGGTCTATGAGAAGGTTTGGGCGATAGTGAAACTTGGCGCTATAGAACTGGATCCGGGTGAGGTGCGTATGATCGCCCGCGCGGTCGAGATTCCCGGCGCTCAGGCGTGCGATATTAAAGCCATTCGGCTGGAACGGACGACATAGATGGAGTGTGCCGCTGCGGCGTTGGCGTCGGGGTGGGCTGCAGCGAACTCGTCCGCGTGATGAGGGTGTCTGGATTGTGAATGAAATGAACAACAGGATGAGAGCCAACATGGAAAACGTTCTTCGCGCGATGGATGTGATTCCGCCGTTCAATCCCCATAGTGTGTCGGTTGGTTCCGAGTCTGCGCCGGATTCCGTCGTTTCGCCGGCGCCGCCGGAGAGGGCGGTTCCTATTCCCGAATT
>JANQFY010000361.1 GCA_028277585.1 Sedimentisphaerales bacterium | reverse complement strand
TACCAAGCACCATCTTTATACACCCAGAGTGAGGCGGCTGTCAATTGTGGAAACTACGTATTATTACTTAGAGGGCTTAGGTGGTTTGGGCAAGGGACTGCGTCAGGATGGGACACCGGCGTCAATCCTGGAGGCCTGTCCCGTTCGCTTAGGCTGCTTTTTTGGATTTGACGCATTGGTCGACTGCGATTAAGGTTGGTTGCCGGCGGGGTGAGCGCCGCCGATGTTGCACAATCACCCAGGGAAGGAGACGAAATCATGGCGCAGAGCGGACAGGTCAATGTAGCGATCGTGGGACTGGGTTTCGGGGCGGAGTTCATTCCGATCTATCAGGCGCATCCCCAGGCGAACATATACGCGATCTGCCGGCGCGACAAGACCAAACTCAACGAGATTGGCGACGCCTGTGGCATCGAGAAACGCTACACGGACTATGAGGAGTTGCTGGCCGATCCCGCCATTGATTTCGTTCACATCAATTCGCCCATTGGTGATCACGCGCCAATGTCCATCGCGGCGCTCAAAGCGGGCAAGCACGTCATGTGCACGGTCCCGATGGCGACCACGGTCGAAGAGTGCGAACAGATCGTTGCGTTGGTCAAAGAGACCGGCCTGAAATACATGATGGCCGAGACCGTGGTCTACAGTCGCGAGTTCCTGTTCATCAAGGAGATGTACGAGAAGGGCGAGTTGGGCAAGATTCAATACATGCAAGCCTCGCACCCGCAGGACATGGAGGGCTGGCCCGAGTATTGGGAGCGGATGATCCCGATGCACTACGCCACGCACGTGGTCTCGCCCGTTCTGGGGCTGGTCAATGGGCGTGCCGAGTATGTCTCGTGTATGGGCTCGGGCGCGATCGATCCGGAACTGGCCCGCAAGAGCGGCAATAAGTTCGCGGTCGAATCCTGTCACATCAAGATCCAGGATTCGGATATCGCGGCCCATATCTGGCGATTCCTTTTCGACACGGCCCGCCAGTACCGCGAGTCGTTCGACGTCTACGGCTCGAAGAAGAGCTTCGAGTGGACGCTGGTCGAAGGCGCCGAGCACGTGATCCATACCGCCAAGAAGCCCGAGCCGGAGATCCCCGAGCGCGTGACAGTGCCCGACTACGCCCATCTCTTGCCTGAGGAGATTCGCAAGTTCACCCAGACCATTCAGGATGCCGACCATCTGTCCTTCATTCAGGGCGGCGGACATGGCGGTTCCCACCCTCATCTGGTCAACGAATACGTCTCAGCGCTGGTTGACGACCGCGACCCCTGGCCCAATGCCGCACGCAGCGCGAACTGGACTTGCGTAGGGCTCTGCGCCCATCAGTCGGCTGAACGGGGCGGGGAAATCATCCGATTGCCCAACTTCACGCTGACCGATTGACGCCGATCGCCGGACGGGCAAAGTGACTTTCTGGGGATGATCTGAGGTCTGGAGCCGAAGGCCCGAGATTTCGGTTTGACAGTCCGTCCGCGCCGTACTACGCTCACGCCTTTGCAGAGAAGCGTCTCGTCGACGCTGATGCGGTCCTGTTGGGGTAGTGATCGATGAAACGAGTGTGTGTGTATTGCGGCAGTGCGACCGGGGGGCGTCCCGAGTACGGCGATGCCGCCCGTGCCCTGGGCAATGCTCTGGCCGGCAGGGGGCTGGGCTTGGTCTTCGGTGGCGGGCGAATCGGGATGATGGGCGTTCTGGCGCGAACCGTACTGGCCCAGGGCGGCGAAGCAATTGGGGTGATCCCCCGGGCACTGCATGAGATGGAACTGGCCCTGGAGGAGGTCACGGACCTGCGGGTGGTCATAGACATGCATGAACGCAAGGCGACGATGGCGGAACTGGCCGATGCGTTTATCGCCTTGCCCGGCGGGTTCGGCACGATCGAAGAGCTCTTCGAGATTCTCACCTGGGCGCAACTCGCGTTCCACACCAAGCCGGTCGGCGTGCTCAATGTCGAGGGTTACTTCGACCCTCTAATACGTTTCGTTGAGCACGCTACGACGGAGGGCTTTCTGGATGCGGCTCATCGCGACCTGCTGATGGTTGACGAAAGAGCGGACGGCCTCCTGGTGAAATTGACGGAATACGAGCCTCCACAGATGGACAAGGCCGAGTGGATTCTCCGCGCCACACTGGAGTAGCAACGCGAGGTTTCAGAAGTGAAAGACACGGATATGGACAACAGCAAGACCGTTGGGCTGGACAAGCAATCACTGGACGTTATGCGGCAGGCTCTGGATCGCATGGAATGTGCGTTCGCTTCGCTTCCTGAGACGGGTGACGCTTCCGCTGATACTCAGGCGACGGAGAAGATCCTCCTCGACGTAGCGACGCGTCTGGGCGACAACTACCCTTACTTTCATCCCCTGTACGCCGGGCAGATGCTCAAGCCGCCCCATCCAATCGCGAGGCTGTCATATGCCCTGGCGATGTGGATCAATCCCAATAACCATGCCCTGGATGGAGGGCGGGCCAGTTCACATATGGAGAAGGAGGCGGTCGCCGACATCGCTCGCATGGTCGGCTGGACGACTCACCTGGGGCACCTGACGAGCGGCGGCACGATGGCCAATCTCGAGGCCCTCTGGGTGGCGGGGCGACTTGCCCCTGGAAAGACTGTGCTCGCGTCCGAGCAGGCGCACTACACGCATGGGCGCATCAGCAGCGTCTTGGGCTTGCCCTTCGAAGCGGTTCCCTGTAGCCAGCTTGGTCGACTCGACATGAACGCGCTGAAGCGACGGCTTGACGGTGGCGGTATAGGTACGGTGGTCGCGACGATCGGGACAACCGCGACCGGTTCAGTCGATCCATTACCCGAACTGCTTGCCCTGCGCGATGCGTACGGCTTTCGACTGCATGCCGACGCGGCTTACGGCGGGTATTTCGGATTGACCGACAATCTCGCCGATCCGGCCCGGCAAGCATACGACCGTCTCGGTGACGTCGATTCGCTCGTGATTGATCCGCACAAGCATGGCCTCCAACCGTATGGTTGTGGCTGCGTCCTCTCTCGTGACCCAGCGGTCGGGCGGTTCTACAAGCACGACTCGCCCTACACGTACTTCAGTTCGTCCGAACTCCACCTGGGTGAGATCAGTCTGGAGTGTTCCCGGGCCGGGGCGGCCGCGGTGGCGCTCTGGGCGACGATGCGTCACTTGCCGCTCGAGCGAGGCGGTTCGTTTGCCCACGGATTGGCTGCCGGTCGCCGGGCGGCACTGTCGCTCCACAAGAAGCTCGTGGCCGACGACCGTTTCGTGCCGGGCTTTGCGCCCGAATTGGATATCGTCATCTGGTCGCTCCGCGCTGGCTCGGTGAGCGAGTCGTCAGATCTCGCCCGACGCGTCTTTGACGAAGCGGCGGATCGCCAGCTTCACTTGGCGCTGGCTGAATTGCCGACGGCCTTCTTTGATTTCGAGGGTGCAGGCATTCAATGTGACCAAGATACTGTGACGTGTCTTCGTTCGGTCCTGATGAAACCCGAACACGAGTCATGGGTGGATCGCATCTGGATGATTCTAGGCGAAGCGACCGACGCCGCGATCACAGCTTCTTGATGCGAGTGTTCCGATACCACGCTTGGCTGGGCGGGCCGCTGCACCTTCGCCCAGGAGCTTGACCTCGAGGCGCAACTCAGATTCCTCGTAGGTCTGGGTTGTACACAGGAAGTCGCTGTGCGCCACTCGTTCTTCAAGGGGACCGCCCACGATGGCGCCGTCTTCGATGCGAAACATGTCGAGGTTCCCTTCCGGCGAGAGTTTTCCGGTCGAGGAGTGTCTCGAACCCACGGCCGCCCGGTAGCCTGAGACTCGCGCATCCGCTGGCGATCGCCGCACGCAGAATCGCCAAGATGATGCCGCATCTTCAAGCCTTGATTGTCTCCTTGTTCTCATCTCGGGGGCAGTCGTGAATCGGACCCAATCTGCCTCATGGCCGCGGCAGATGCAAGACACATCACTCTTGTTGGGGCGTGGGACTTCTGATACGCTGGCACTATCGGTGCATGGATCGAATACTTGGAGAATGCCAAAATGGCACGATACTTCTTCATTGGCTTGGTCTGTCTTGCGGCCGTCTCCGGAACAGTCGCAGTGGATAGGAACGCCACGCCTCGTCTCCCCGACATGACCTTGCGCTACTCCCCTGCGATTGGACTGGGGCCCGAGAAGGGCGTCATGCGCCGCGACCCGAGTGACATCATCAAGGTCGGAGGTCTGTTCTATCTCTGGTACACCAAGAGCGCCGTACATCATGGCTACGACGCGACCGTCTGGTATGCGACGTCGCCGGACGGATACACCTGGACGGAGAAGGGTGAGGCGTTGCCCTGGGCACACAGGATGTTGGGCGTGAAAACGCTCTGGGCATCCCAGGCGCCTTGCGCCCCCCGGGGCAA
>JANQFY010000304.1 GCA_028277585.1 Sedimentisphaerales bacterium | reverse complement strand
GTCCACCTGGTTGGGATCCTGCAGCAGGCTCTCGAGTTTTTCCAAGGTGGCCGGCGCCATGGCGGGCGCCGACTGGGTGACGGGAGCTGCAACACTGGGAAGCGGCGTTCTGGGCTGCGGCACCGTATCGATGATTGGGGTTGTCACGGGCGGGGCCGTGTGCGATGTCGGCGCCGTTGTTGGAGCGGAGGGCCCTGGCCCAGCATCCCCGCCGGAGAAACGAATCGATTCCACGCGGCTGATCAGATTCCGAAGCGCAAGACGCGTGTCGGCATCTTCGTCCGGATCGGGCGCGGAAATCCGGTTCTGCCAGAGGCGTCGCGCCAGGACATCGCTGACGTCGGCATCGGCGTCGTCCCCTCCCCGCGGGGCGGCGGTTCGGCTCAGAAGGCTGTCGATGGCGTAGTCTGCGTTCGGTGACGAGTGTTCAGCCGCCAGGGCTTCGGCCGGGACGGTCTTGCGGCTGCTCGGGGCCTTGCCCGCCTGACGAGAAGACGCGGCATTCGGATCGGTCTGACCACTGACGGCGCTGCACAAAAGCAAAGTCACGATTGCTGAGCAGAACAGACTTGTCGCGGCGTGAGAGCGGTCACACGACGAGCGGGCGAAGCGACCGGCCGCGTCACCGGCAACCAGGGCGACGCCACGGTCCCTTTGGGCTCGGCCCATGTCCCCGAAGGCATTCCACATTCGTATCTTCATCGTTTCTCTACCTGTTCCGTTCATGCGTTTGCCGCGCTATTGTGTTGGTTGAGAGGACGCCGGCAACGGCGCTCGGCCCGACGGTTGGGCGCCGGATCCCAGCAGCGCTGAGACCGCGCGGCCGTAGTCTTTCTGTTCGCGATAGGCCTGAGCCAGCAGACTCTTGATCCGTGTCCGCTCCGGTTCGGCGGCGTACTCGAGCAATTGCAGACACACCGAAGCCGCTTGGTCGGGCTGCTTGGCTCGCAGGCACATCTGGGCCAGTTCAGTACCGATCTGTTGAGCCAGCGGCCCTGGTTCGACGACGGTGAATGTCTCACTGAGCACACGCCGCGCCTCTTCGAATTGCTGACTCTCTCGGTAGCAGGCGGTTAGCTCCAGAGTGACCTTGCCTTTCAGTTCGGGGCTGGGCAGGTACTGTGTTCTCTCGGCCAGGAGAGCCGTCGCCTTCTCGACGAGGCCGATGGAACGGAGGACGCGGGCTCGCAACAGGAGCAATTCGACGGTCTCCTGCTGGGACAGTTGCCAGGCGTCCGTGCCTTCCAGGACATCCAACGCTTCGATGAATTGGTCTTGCTGAATGTAAGCCCTGACCAGCGTGGCGATTGATTCGACGTGCTGTTGCCGAGACAGGTCGCCCTTGATAGCCAGATTCAAGGCGGCATGGGCCTGCTGCGGCTTGCCCAGCGCCAGATAGGTCTTGCCCAGGAGCAGGCAGGCGACATGGTACTCACGCAGATTCTGGTTCTGGGCGAGCTTGATGTATCGGTTCAGCCATTTGGCGGCATCCACATAGTTCTTGGTCTCGTAGAAGCAACGGCCGGCGCCGAGAGCCGAAGTGGTCTGTGATTCCTGAGAGAGACCCAGGTTGTACACCTTGCGATATAAGCTGGTCGCTTCCTGATACAGGCCCGCCTTCATGGTGGCGTCCGCCAGATACAGGCTGGCCTGGTCGGCCAACTCAGTGTCGGGATAGAGCTGCACTAGTTGCTTGAGGTCCTTCTGGGCTCCGGCATAGTCACGCAGGCTGACCTTGAGTCGGCCGGAATAGAGCAAGGCATGGGGGGCCAGCGGGGTCTTGGAAAAGCGATTCGCGACGAGTTTGTATTCGGCGATCGCCTCGATCTGTCGCTCACGCACCGTGTGGAGCAGGCCCAGGGCGAAGTGGCTGCTGGGAACGCGTTGGTCGTCCTCTGCGGTCAACAGAAACCGTCGCCAGAGTGAGACGGATTCATTGGCCAGCAGGGCGGTGTGATCGGCCAGCGAGGCGTACGATGAGATGTCTTCAATGCGGACGTTGCCGGCGTTGTCCATGCGCGCCAGCAGCCCGACGCTTCCGGCGGCGATCATCATGACCTGCTGAGCGGTGGCGGATTCGAGATACAGATACACCGGCCGACGTCGGATGGATTCCTCGTCGAGCGTGGCCTGGCCTCGGTCGATCCATTCGATGTTGAGACCGGCGTTGGTCGCGAACCGGGCCAGCAACTCCTCCACCGAGGCGCCGTTGCAGATGACTGACCAACGCCCCTGTTCCGACGTCGCCTGGATTTGGGGGCTCAACAGAGCGACGTCAAGCTTCTCCGAGCCGGAAGCCAAGAAGACCTTCAACTGCGGCTGATCGAGATGCACGAAGGGGTCGATATCGGGGTGGGCGCCCCACAGTTCGCCCGGCAGGCCCGCATCGGCGTCACGTAATGACAGCAGGCTCCGGGTCAGCGCCTCGGCGACCACGAAGTAGCACTGGCGCTGAACGGCCTGCACCCATTTCTTGTCGTAGTCCACCACTTCCACCAACGCAATGGTCTGGTAGGCTTTGGTGACGGCTTCCAGATAGCGCTCCCGCTCGATTAGCGTACTGCTCTGATGGTAGCGCGCCAGGGCCCGCAGGAGGGGGAGACGACTGAGCGAGACGGTTCTGAACATGCTGTCGGATTGCTGGATGTTCCCGATGTGCCGGTTGCACAGGGCCATGCGCAGCAGTAGGAAATCCCTCAGCGATTGCTGATCGTCACTGGGAGGCAGACGGCGGTACAGCTTGTCGTACGTCGCCAGCGCGCTGGCGAAGTCGGGCGCCAGATAGAGCTTGTCCGCGATCTGAAGGGAAAGCGGCTCGGGACTGGGCATGATGTCTCTTCCCTGGGCTGTGATCGGCGGGATCGGTGTTGCCGGGATCGATGCTGTCGGTGTCGAGGGCGTCGGTGAAGGGGGCGGCGATGATTGCAGAGGCGGCTGGACCAGAGGGTCCGTGTATGCCTGTTGATGCTGGGTATACTGGCCGGCCGCGTCGGCGGATGCCGGAGGCTTGATCCGGCCCAGCAACGCGTAGGTCAGAGCGGCAGCCACGAGAACAATGCCCAGCGCCAACGTTTTCTGAAGATTCGAGAAACGCCCGGGCAACCTTTGGGACCGGGGCGAGGTAAGCGGGTCTGACGGGGAGACCTCGAATGCCGGCGGCTCCGGTTCGGAGGCAAAGTCGATCAGCGAGGCGAAAATATCGGCGTACTCCGGCTCGCTTGAGGGCGTGGCGAAGAGCTCCTCGTCGAACGGCGTGCTCGCCGGTATCTTCTTTTTCCTGTTTGGTGGCTGCCTTTTCATAACCTTATCGTCTGCTGTTCAGTTGACCCCGTCGATCTACTGCGATCGCAGGCTGTTCCGAGCGCGCGGCTCTGGACCTTCCCTTTGGGAACAGCAACAGCCGTGCCAGGGGCCCTCGGTACGGGCAATATGTTTGCCACGATGGGGTCGCGACCCTGATAGAACGCGTTCTGCCGCAATCGCGGACGATGCCCGGCATGAGGAGATATGTCAGGATTCTATACGGCCCGCCCGATTTTCTGACAGCGGACAAGCCGGGATGAGCGGTGTGATGGGCGCGCGCCGAATCCGCCGGCGCTTAGGGTGATCGAAGAAGGGGCCAAGGAGTGATGGTCGAGACAATCAGCCGATGGGTACCGGTTGGGCCTCAAGCGGAGCCAGGCGGACGTCGCTCTGCTTCGGGACTTGCTTCTGGATGTTGTATTGCTTGACTTTGGCGTACAGCGTGGCGCGCGTGATCCCGAGCAGCGAGGCGGCCTGGGTCTTCTGCCAGCCCGTTTCGTGCAGGGCGCGGGCGATCAACTCGCGCTCGGCCTTCTCCAGCGAGAAATCCCTGATGTTCTCGTTGAACACGGCCAGCGGATGGCTGTCGGTAGCTGTCGGCTCGATCATGATACTGCTCAGTCCGATCTTGCCGGTCGTCTCAAACAGGACGGCTCGTTCGATGACATTCCGCAGTTCACGGACATTGCCAGGCCAGTCATGGCGGTGCAAGGCTTCCATCGCCATCTTGGTGATCGCGGTGACCTTGCTGACGCCGGCCCCGCAGATGCTCGACGTCTCCAGGAAGTACTGCGCCAGGACACGAATGTCATCACGCCGGTCGGTAAGTCGCAGGGGGGCCATGACGATCGGGCAGACGTTCAGGCGGTAGTACAGATCCTGACGGAAGCGCTTCTCCGTGACCTCGGTCTTGAGGTCCCGATTGCTGGAGGCGATGATGGTCGCTTCGCAGGTGAGGTCTTTGACGCCCCCGACCTTGCGGAACGTTCGTTCCTGGAGAACACGCAGCAGTTTGGCCTGGAGTTCGAGCGGCATTTCACTGATCTCATCCAGGAACAGCGTACCGTCGCCGGCCAACTGGAGCAGCCCCGTCTTATCACGGTCCGCTCCGGTGAACGATCCTTTCACGTGCCCGAAGAGTTCACTCTCCAATAGGTTGGCTGTCAGCGCGGCGCAGTTGACGGCGACGAACGGTCCGTCCGGGTGACGCAGATCATGAACGGCGCGGGCGGCGACTTCCTTGCCCGTTCCCGTTTCGCCCAGGACGAGAACGGGATTGCACTGACTCTTGGCGACGAGCTTGATGACCCGCAGCGCCTTGCTGACCGCTTTGCTGTGTCCGACCATGCCGATGTTGGCCGCATGGTCGTCCAGGAAATACTCAGGCTGCGTCTTGCCATCACGCGATCCCTGCTTGGCGCCATGGGATATCTCGGCGGCGATGTCACGCAGTCGGTCCATACCTGTTTCGCCCTTGAGGATGTGCGAGACGCCGACGCGTCGGTAGTCTCGATCGGCGAAGTCGGTTGCCTCCAGGGTCGCTAGTGCAATAATCGGTTCGTGGTCGGCGGGGGTCTCGGCGTGTTCGAGGAGGTCGCGGATGTCACTCGGAGATACTTCCCCGTCGAAGACTGTGAGTTCGGGTGTCACGGTCTGGACGATGTCACGCGCTTCGGTCAGGTCATCGGCCACGAAGACTTCTCGGGCGATTTCCTGGGCCAGGTTATGAAGGCGGGCGTTACGGCTGACTACGGCTATCCTTCGCAATGTGCTCATGCCATCCTATAAGCTGTTGGGTCACTCATTGTTGTGTTCGATCGTTATCGGATACGGAACCCATCGACCGACCATTTAATGCGCCTTTAATTTTTATTGGACGAGCCTGATGTCACTCGGTCCCGAAGGAGAATCTGACAGGGGCCTGGTGCGACTTTTATGGGACATAGCCGGTTGCCGGCGGCGCGAGTTAGCGGACGTCTCGTTACGCAGGAGCCATCCTGCCTTTCTTATGGGACGCACGGATGTCACTGGGGTGCATGGAAAAAAACACGGCGGCGAATCGGCTCGCGAGCTGGATCGGTGGCGAAACTTTCTGGTCTTGGGGAAGTTTCGTCCTAGTGGGCGAGGGTTGGAACATCGCGTCCTTGGATCGAAAGAAAAACCTTTTGCGCTATGTAACCTTCTGTGTCTGTCGTGAGTTAGAGGCTTTGGGGATTCTTCACGGAATGGGTTGGGCGCGCCGTGGCACAGCGATTGCTTTTCAGTGGGAGATGGTGAACTGCCCGCTTCAGGGCGGCCCGGAGGCGTGCCGGCGCCTGTAGAACGTGGGATTCCGGCAGTAAAGGACGAAAAGCTATGGCGGAAGTGACGAGCACGACGGCATCGGCCAGCGACCTTCAGATGGATTTTCTGAATTTGCTGGTTACCCAGCTCAAGAATCAGGATCCGACGAATCCCATGGACAGCGAGAACATGTCCGCCCAACTGGCTCAGTTCAGTGAACTGCAACAACTGGAGGAGATGAACAGCTCTTTTGGTGAGATGTTGGAGTCCGCTCAGCGCAGTTATGCCGGTTCTCTGATTGGCAAAGACGTCTCTTTCAATGCTACCGCGGCCGATGGCTCGACGGAGAGCCTGTCGGGCGAAGTCGAGGAGGTGCTCATGAAAGAGGACAACGATATCGAACTGATCGTGGGGGATAAGCACATCAGTCTGGCGGATGTACTTTCGATTCGAGACTAGGGGCAAAAGCGGCGTTTTCAATACTAGGAGACAGGAAAAATGAGTTACGCACTATCGTCGGGAGTATCGGGACTTCAGGCCCATCAGACCATGTTGGATGTGGCCGGTAACAACCTGGCGAATGTCAATACGACGGCGTTCAAGAGCAGTAGCGTGAATTTCTCCCAACTGTTGGGCGAGACGATGCAGCAGGCTTCCCAGCCGACCGACAACATTGGCGGTACGAACCCGCAGCAGATGGGCAGTGGCGTCGGGGTTACGGGCATCTCGCAGAACATGGGGCAGGGCAGCATCGTCAATACGGGCAACCCGCTGGATGTGGCCATCGAAGGGGAAGGCTACTTCGTCCTCAGTGATGGCGAGAGCAGTCTGTACACGCGGGCGGGGGCCTTTGCTGTCGATGAGAACGGGAATCTGGTCGATCCGGCCACCGGGTACCTCGTTCAGCGCATGGGTTTGACGGGCGAAGCGGACGGGTTCCAGACGCCGGGTGTCAACAGCATCAATGTGCCCTATGACGTGGCTCTGCCCGCGACGCAGACGAGCGAGATCACCATTACCGGAAACGTGAGTTCCGATGCGGTCACCGAATCCCGGGCGCAGGTGGTGACATCCAACGTAGAATATACCTACAGCAACGGAACCAGCGCGCTGGGGACGACTGAAATCGATCAGTTGGACCAGTTCACCGGAGGCAGCGGCACCGGTGGGCAACTCGGCGGGGGCCAGACCGGGACCATTACCATCAGTGGATACAATGCCGATGGAACCGCGCTCAGCAGCGGGCTAACGTTTACGGTTACTCAGACGAGCACGCTGGACGACCTGGTTACGCACTTGAACACCAACGTGCTCAGCGATTCGACTGCGGCGATGGTGAATGGCAAGATCCGCATCACGGATGACACAACAGGCTACAGCAAGTCCGATATATCGCTCTCTTACAGTGGCGACGGTTCGTTCGAGGCCCCCGCCTACTTCGAGATGACCACGGTTGGCGGCGATGAAATGAAGAGCGTCAATATCGCTGTCTATGACTCTCAGGGGGGAAAGCATGTGCTGTCGGCCGCGCTGATCCGAACAGAAACGCAGAACGAATGGGATATGGTGTTGACCTCGATTACCGGGAACATCGCGACCATCGCGCCGGATGAACGCCGTATCAACGGGATTACCTTCGATGCGCAGACGGGCGCCTACGCCGGGATGTCTGACGGGTCCACCCCCCAGTTCGAGATGACGTTCAAGCACGATTTGGCTCGCCCTCAGACGATGGTATTGGATTTCGGTACGGTGGGTTCGTTTGACGGTCTGACCCAGTTCGCCGGAAACTCGACCGCTGTTGCCCGACAGCAGGATGGTTATGAAGCCGGTAGCCTGACGGCTGTCTCGGTCAACAACGAAGGAATCCTCGTCGGAGCGTTCTCCAATGGTATCAAGAAGGACCTGGCAACGCTGGCGGTGGGACTGTTCACCAATGAAGCCGGCTTGCTCAACGCCGGCGGGGGCTATTACGTGCCTTCGGCCAACTCCGGCGGTGCCGTGCTGACTCAGGCGATGAACGGCGGCGCTGGCACCATTCGGGGCGGGGCGCTGGAGAAATCCAACGCCGACGTGGCGAGCGAATTCGTCACGCTGATCCAGGCCCAGAATGGTTTTCAGGCCAACGCCCGAACGATCCGGGTGGCCAATGAGATTCTTCAGGAGCTGACCAACCTGATTCGCTAACGCTGACGGTTGACGTCGATAGTGCTCTGGTGGAGATTGGAATGCTACTAGGTGGTCTGGTGCGAAACATGATGACTCAGGCGGTGCTGGCCTTGAGCCCCGTGGAACGGTGGTCGGCCGCGCGACGTCTGAATCAGAGAGGTCTCCAGACCTACATTACCGAGCATTGGTTCTTCGGGGTCGCGGCCGCTGCGCTGGTGGTGCTTCTCGTATTGCTTTGGTGGGTCAGTCGTCGCAAGAGCCCCGCCAAGACGGCGCTGACGCGCGAGCTTTTTACCGAGAATGCCCTGCGACGAGGGCTCAGTTCCCGCGAGCGGCAGATCCTGTTGGCCATCGTGATGAGAAGCGGCTTGGGGCAGAGTCATAACATCTTCACCACTGTCGATGCCTTTGATCGCGGGATGACGAAATTGCTGGCCGAGTGCGCCCGAACGCGGAACCCCGATGAAATCGAACGGCTCAAGACGGAGGTTTCGTCCTTGCGGGAGAAGTTGGGCTTCCAGGCCCTGCGGGCGCCCGGGGGGCTGGCTCCGTCTCGCAGGCCGAGCAGTCGTGATATCCCGGTGGGCAAGACGGTGGAACTGACCCGGCGGCGCCATCGCGGTGGCGCCACGATACGGGCTGAAGTGGTGCGCAACGACGACATCGAACTGGCGGTGGAGTTGGAGACACCGGTCGGCAGCCGCGCCGGGGATTTCTGGCGGGCGCGCTACACGTTTGGGATGTCGGTTTGGGAGTTTGATACAACGGTCGTGAGTTGTGACGAAGCGCGCATTGCATTCAATCATGTCGACAACGTTCGCTTCGTGAATCGGCGACGGTTCCCCCGGGTGGCGGTGACGATGCCCGCGCTGCTGGCGCCGTTCCCATTCATGCAGGGCGTGCGGTCGGCCGTACAGCAGGTGGCGGGATTCGGAGCGAACGAGCAGGGCGTGGGGGTGGCGCCGCCGAGTTTCGTGCATGCGACCGTGACGGAACTGGCCGGGCCGGGATTGCGAATTGAGGCGCCCCTTCGTGTGCGAGCCGGGGACCGGGTGGTG
>JANQFY010000156.1 GCA_028277585.1 Sedimentisphaerales bacterium | reverse complement strand
GGCCTTCTGCGTCACGGGCGAGAACCTGGTCTTCGGTCAGGTCGACGCCGTCGAGCAGGCGATTCGCAGCCGGAAGACAGCAGCGAACAAACCCATCGTCTCGGACCCCATGTTCCGCTACGCCCGCAAGCACCTGCCCGGCCAGGCGGGTCTGTACCACTATCGCAACGACCGCCTCGACATGGAAATCGGCTGGACCGCCCTGAAGCAACTGGCCAAACGGCACGCCCAGGAGAACCGGGACGAGGACGAGGAGGAGATGTTCCCCAACCCGCTCGCCATGCTCGTCGCCAAGATCAACGAGTACGTCGACGTGAACCGCCTGCCCGAGTTCAGCACCGTCGCCAAGTACTGGGGCGCCACCGTCGGCTACGTCCAGAACCGCCCCGAAGGCATCTACAGCGAAACCCTGACCCTGAAACCTCCAAGTCCGTAGTAAACCGCATGGGCAGAATCTGCCCATCCTATTCAGCTGTGTATCCTAATAGCGTTTCTGGATGAGGGAATATGGGCGTGAGAGTGGGGATTTCCGTAAGGAAGTCCACTATCCTTGGGTTAGGTCAACGCCCCGACAACAGCTTTGGGGTCTTTCTCGAAGACACGGAGCAACGCCCTTGCTGGCCCCTGTGGGCTTCTTCGTCCTTGCTCCCAGTTGCGCAGCGTGGCGGCACTGACGCCAATCATTCGGGCAAACGTGTCCTGTGAGACATGGACTGACTCTCTCAGTTTGCGCACGTCAACCGCATCGTAAGTGAACGTGCGAGAAGGAGCCATTTCGCCGCGCCGAATACGCCCTGCTTCCTTGATATTCTTCGACAGGTTTTTGAATAGGTCGCTCATGATAGTTCCTCGCGTACCAGTTTTGCTAACGCCTTTTTCTCTTGCTTCGTCAAGTCGGCTTTCATCTTCTTGCTGTATGCGTATAGCATGAAAATCTGCTCGTCGCGTGTCACATAGTAATAGATCACTCTCACGCCACCACGTTTGCCGCGACCCTTGATTACCCAACGAAGCTTCCTGACTCCACCGGTTTCTGCAATCACGTTACCGGCCTTGGGATTGACCACCAGCGACTTCTGTAGCTTCAGATACTCCTCATCGGACAGCAGTTCCGTGATGATCCTTGTGAAGTCTTTTGTTTCATAGAAGTCCACATCTACAGTATACGCCATTGGCGTACATTGTCTACAACAAAAAACGCAAAAAACCTGCGAAAAACCCAGAAAAGCGGCACTTCACATGGTTCCTCAGTGGATATCACCGATAATCAATCGACGTCAGGCACTCGAATGGTGTAGAAGACTTGCCACGTGCATTCGCAATAGATGTTGCGGTTTACCATCATAGGCTTCTGGTCCACAATCTCGAAGTCGCCTTGATATCCGCTTGCCTCTAGCTGTTTCACCAGCAGCTTTCGTTGCCGCTTCGGCATGGAATAGTCTGGATTGTCTGGGGAATTCGCGCCACCTCCGCTGAGGGCCACAGTCGTGTACTTGAACCAGAGATATCCGTCGCGGCTACCCAGAGGTTCAAGTTCTTCGGGCGGCACAAACGTTGGATTACCAAAGGGTTCGCAGCATCCCCCTATGAACCCCACCACAAATAACACCAAGCACAATCTCCGCATTTCTCTCGCCTCCTATTCAGTGGGGCTCTGCCACTCTTCCTGTTGCCGTCTTGCCTTTCTGTCTTCCAGGGCTCGCTGCATGAACGCTGCCATGAGCTTCTTGCAGATTTCGTAGTCCTCATTCACATGAGCTACAGAGAAGGCCCACCGCTCCTCTCTTGAAGCCTGGAGGTGAGATTGGCAGCACGATGCATCGGGACAGCACAGGGAGTGCTCGTCGTCGTGGACGCTCTGCCCTTCCACCCATAGTGCCAGTTGAACGAGTTTCAGCATGTTCTCGCCTCACCGAGCCTATCCAGAATCTCCGGTCATCTTGTCGGCATTATGCATGAACCACGGACCTCGAACCAGAAAACTCTACCCAGTAATTGCGGGCTTTTTGTTGACAACATGCCGAAATAGTGTATAGTATTTATATAACCTACACAAGAGTGGACATGAGCCGATCATGGAGGGCTTCTATGAAACGGAGAAGATTCACCCAGAGGCATTAAGAGGATCGGCGCGAAGGACCTGGGCTCAGCCCGGAGTCTTTTGTGCGAAACAAACCCAATTTCGGCGTTTCTGGGCTGGAAACAGGAGTAGGGCGGGGAAACAAAGCCAAACAAAGCCAATTCTCTCGGGCGTGGCACGCCCTCGATTGGGGATTTCGGATTTGGGATTGCGGATTGTCAGGCCGGGTGAATCCGCAGTCGGCAATCTGCAATCCGAAATGGCTCGTGTGGGAATCGACTTGAGATGTGGATGCCGAGCAGCTACAAAGGTCGGTGGCGCTGCCTAGGCGCGTGTTCGGAATTGGTGATCTTGAAGGAGTTGTCTGATGAGCCAGTCCCATCGTTTCGGATCGACGTTTCATCCTGACAGACGCGAATTCCTGGCGGCTCTGGGCGCCACATGCGGTGCCGCAGCCTTTCCCTGGGCGACCGCCGGCGCCGGTGAGACCGCGCCGCGGCGGAAGAAGGAAGGTGCTACAGTGCGGGCGATCTTTCTCTATCCTCCCTCTGAGACCTTCTCTGACGATCCGGACGGCTGGTGGAGCTGGCCCGGCAACGAATTTGACGCCGAGGGGCGGCATAAGAAATACATGGCGGCGCTGGCGGAGATGGAGGAGCGGCTTGGGATGACCATCGTCGCGGAGAAACGCTCCGTGGCCAGCAGCGAGGACACTCATCAGGTGATCCAGGAACTGGAAGCGTCACGCCCTGACGGCGTGCTCCTGATCATGTTCTACAACCGCAGCCTGTCGCTGGCCGACCAGATCCTCAAGGCAAGCGACGAACTTGGCCTGCCAGTCGTCTTCTTCATCGGACTGGGCGTCAAGCACGGCTCGGTCACTCACTACCGCCGGCCCGGTGTGTACTTCATCCAATCGCTCGACAATCTCGATGCGATCGAATACGGCATGCGGATGATCAACACGCGCAAGCGCCTGAGCCAATCGCTGCTGCTGAGCATCACAGAAGCGGAGAAGCCCCGCGAAGGGACCGAAGAGTTCTTCGGGATCAAGGTTCGCGTCATCCCGTTCGCACAATATGCCGAGCTATTCCACAAGGCCAGGCTCGATGGCGCGACGCGCCGCCTGATGAAGGAGGTCCAGGGCAAGGCGACCGAGATCCGAGGTGTCACGTCGGAGAGCATGCAAAACGCGATGCGCGCGCATCTGGCTCTGATGGAACTGTTGAGACGCGAAGGCGCCGACGGGCTGACGATGAATTGCCTGAAGCGCGGCATGCTCAAGCCGTGCCTGAGCTTCTCGTTGCTCAACGGGGCGCTCGTCCCGGCCGCGTGTGAAAACGATTTCCCAGCCGTCTATACCCAACTGCTCGGGCAAGAGTTGCTGGGCCGGCCCGGGTTTCAGCACAACCCTTGCTTCGAGACGGAGAAGAATCACTACTACGCCTCGCACTGCACCTGTGCGAGTCGCCTCTACGGCCCAGAGGGCCCTGAACGTCCCTACCTCCTGCGCCGCTTCGCGCACACCAACGAAGGAAGCTGCGCCATCCAGGTCTTCTGGAAGCCCGGTGATCCTGTCACGATGATGCGGTACTATCCGGGCAAGAATCCCAAGCTGGACATCTACACCGGTCGCGTGGCGGCGTCACATCCCATGCCTCCGGCGGCCGGGTGCACGACGAACGTCGAGATTGAGATCACGGATCGACCCGACGCGTGCATGGTGAAGGGACATCATAATCTGTTGTTCTGCGGTGACTTCGCGCGGAAGCTCCGGCGGTTCGCACAACTCTACAAGATCGAACTGGCCGATACGGGGTACACGGGACCACGACTGACCTGAGCGGGAAGACCGACCCAGAGCCGACGGGTCAATCGCAGTGAAATACCTCCTCCATGTCGGCCCACCACTCGCCCTCGGCGCGGTCGGGCAAGGGATTGTGACACGGCTTGCAGACGTCCCACCATTTCTGGGTTGTGGGGTCGGCGGCCATCTTGGCCATGTCGGCGTCGAGATCGGCGCCGGTGTACTCGAAGTAACTGAACAGATAGTGCTTCCCGTCGGGCAGGCGGCGCAGGTAGATCGAGTAGTTGTGGATGTTGCACTGCTCGATCATGGCCAGCACGCCGGGCCAGACGTCGGCGTGGAGGCGTTTGTACTCTTCGATCTTCTCGTCACGAACCTCGATGACACTGCCGTATCGTTTCATAACCGTCTCCCGACAATTCATTGCTGGCGTTTGATGTGATGCAATAGCCCGGCCAATCAGACGGCCGCCTCACCCAGGTAGTTTCCATAGGTCAGCACGAGCACGGCGACGATCAGGACAACAAGCGCCGCTGCCAGGGCCCAGTGCGTCTTGCGCCGACAGCCGATCCACTCCCGCAGCACCAGACCCGCGGCCGTGCTGAACAGGATCAGCAGGATCGTGTGGATCGCCCAACTGGAGAACTTGAACGAGCCCATCCGCACATACCCCAGACCGTAGAAGAGGAACTGCGAATACCACAGGCAGCCGGTCAGGATCGCCAGCAGGTAGTTAACGATCAGACGCCGGGCGGAGCCACTCTCCAGACGAATGAACTCCCGGGTCGTCTTCTGCTTGAGACTCAGATAGAGCGTGTATACGAAGGTAGTGACGAACGCGCCGCTGTTGATGAAGACATAGACAATGTTCGTTTGCCAATAGCCGGCGCCTTGCTCGGCGGCCGCCTCGGCGAGCGGTTTGCCCACGTCGTTGATCGCGATCCCGTAAATCCCCGAGAGTATGCCGGCCACCAGGCAAAGAGGCAACCCTTTTGCGAGCGAGAAGCGAATGCCCGCCCCCTGGTCCTTTTGGAGATCCAACTCCTTGAGCCGACCTGCCAGGCCGCACAGAGCCATGCCGATCGTACCGACAGCGATCCCTCCCAGGACCCACGTGGAACCGGGCTTATCCAGCATCTGCGCCAATTCTCTCTTGAGGATCGGGCCGGTCAGTGTACCCAACACACAGGAAATTCCAATCGCGATGGCGTACGTCAGCGAGTAGCCGATGTACCGGATGGAAAGCCCGAAGGTGGTGCCCCCGATGCCATAAACGAGGCCCAGGCAAAACGTGCCTACCATCACGCGACCCGGCACTTGGCCTAATACGGTCCGGATGTTGGGGATCGTCAACAACGCACCGATAATGGGCCCGATGAGCCAGCAGATGGCGGCCTGGGTGACCCAGTAGGTTTGCCAGGTCCAGCCGCGCAGTTTCTGTTGCGGCGTATAGCACAACGCCGCACACATCGCTCCGATGCTGTGCAGCACCGTTCCCAACAGCGGATTGTCAACTACCACAGCGTCACCTCCTTGACAAACAACTCGGATGAGAGAATCCGGCGAGCCACTTCGTGGGTCACATTGCCCCGAACTGGATAACCTCTATGGCGCCGCGACCTTCTCCACGAGCAGATCGGAACAGTCGCCACGCAAAGCAATCAGTTGCTGCTCCTGATCGGCGCTGAAAGAGCCCAGCCGTTGAGCGTATCCATCCATCCACACGATCAAGCGCTGCAAACTATCGTCATCCAGTTCCACATCGTGGTGCCCGTCCGGATCGGTGAGCCTGGCCAGCAGAACGCTCTGACTGGCCGGACAGGCCCCTTCGAGGGACCGCCCCGCACGATAGCGAGCCAGGACGTGATCGTGGAGGCTGGGCTGGCCGTACCGAACCAGGGACTCGTAAGCCTTGGAGGCCGTCAGGTCGAACTTCCGAGCCTCCGCGTCCTGACCATCAGGGCTATGACATGTCACACAATGCCGGTCCAGCACAGGCTGGACCAACTTGTCGAACCGGAGCGGCCAAGACCCTTCAGGCCCGGGCGTGATCTTCGACGGCGCCCGCCGCGCCGCCAGCACACTCCTGGTCGGGGGCGCCTCGTTGCGAGGTTCGTGACACCCGATGCAGCCCAGCGTTTGCCCTGGCTGAACATGCGTCGTGGAGCGCATCGTCTGGATCGCCATGCCGCGGGCATCCAGCGCCTGGAAGAAGACAATCACGCCGGAAGGCACGCGGAAGTAAGCCGAGCCGTCCTCTTCGACGGGCACGGTGCCCAGGACACATTTGCC
The DNA here is from genome assembly GCA_028277585.1 of Sedimentisphaerales bacterium. Taxonomy (GTDB): domain Bacteria; phylum Planctomycetota; class Phycisphaerae; order Sedimentisphaerales; family Anaerobacaceae; genus Anaerobaca. Next base: position 2,950 of record JANQFY010000156.1, on the reverse strand, counting down.
CGGGTCGTCGCGCGTCACGCCCAGGTTGGGATAGTTCATGGTCGGATGCGTCTTGGCCGGGACAGTAATGATCCGCAGCGCCTTGACATCGCCCCGCTTGACGGTCTTGAGCCCTCGATAAACATCGGTAACGAGGAAACGCCCCTCCTGAGGACCCTCCCAATCGACGCTGCTGGCCAGATGGGGCGGCTGCTTGCGCGCCCGCAACGGGACGGGGTACATGCACGAAATCTCCGGGTCGCGATAGAGCAGTTCCATGTTGCCCTGAGCATCGAACAGGTACAGTCCCATACCGTTGGCTGGACGCATCGTGGTGTGCCAGCGATCCCAGCCACTGGACTTGCCCGGCGCCATGGCGCCTTCGTCGCCCCATGTCACAAGGTAGAACCGTTCGGAGAGCGGCCAAGGGTTGGCGTAGTACGTCTCGGGCCAACCTTCGATCTCCGGGAACGGTACCTCCGGCGTCAATCGGGTGATCGGCGACGGCCCTTCGGTTGCAACCGTCGGGTCCAGCAGTACAAGCGAGCCCATGGTCTGGGCATGATGCGCCGAGGCTGTGAAGACGATCTTGTGTGAATTAGGCACGCAGCGCGGCTCGAACGTGCAGTGCGGCGTCCGCGTGTAGTTGGCGTACACAATCCGGGCGTTCGTGCCGTCGGGGTTGGTCGCCCAGAGACTCATGTACGGCATGTTGTCACGATCCACATAGTCCCAGCGAGAGTAGAGGATGGTCCCATCGTGAGCGACCGACGGGGTCCACTCGAACATTTCGAAGGGCGAGACGGCGCACAGATCGCCCGTGTCGGGTTCCAACGTGTGGAGGGTGTAGACCACGCAGGGCCGCTCGGGGCCGCCCCCGCAACGGACGTAGACATCGGGCAAGTCCTTGGTGACAAGCGTCTGACGGGCGCTGTCGCGACCACACTGAATGAATTGCCCCCGCCGGGTGGACAGGAAGACGATCCTTCCGTCGGGCAGGTAGCGCCCATCGAAGTCATCGTACTTGCCGTGCGTCAACTGCCGCAGGCCCGTCCCGTCGATGCGCATCTCAAACAGATGATAGAAGGCGTCCTCCGGAACGTTGTCCTTGTTCAGCTTGTTCTGCTCGGCCGCCAGGTGCTCGTAGTGCCTGCACCAGGCGAAGAGGACCTTTCGGCCATCGTACGAGAGCATGGGACGCAGGAAGCTGCCCGGCTGGCTGAACGCCCGACTGATACACCGCGCGGTCGGGACGTCACGGCCGACATCGTCCAGAACGTAGAGCCCACCTCCAGGGCGAGACCACCAACCGATGTACTGGTCGGACATGTGGTTGTAGCCGGTGGGGACGCGCTTGGTGAAAAGTAGCGAATCGAAGTTGAGGATAGGATGGGACAATGTGAGTCGACGCTGAATCCAACGGGCCTGCAAGTAGTGCGCTTCTCCGATCGCGCCGGCCGGCAGAGCCTTGCACGTCTCCGTCAGAACATCAACGGCCTCCACTTCGTTCGTGACATCAGCGCCCTGCTCTTGCAGTTCTCGAGCGAGTCTCCGACAGTGCGAGAGGATCTCCGCCACGCGGGCCGCGCCGCGTTGCTCCCAATCGATAAGGTGGCGAGGGCGGTTGCGGGTAGACCACTGGGAAACGCTGATCTGATCGGCGGGACGATTCAGCGCCAGATTGGTCTGCGGGGCTGTCGGTCCGAAGACCTCCACTTCGTCCAGGTGTAGATAGGTGGCGCCCGGAAGTTGGATGCGAACAAACCGACTCCTCTGCTCCTCCAGGCGAACCACGAGGGGCTTCTTGTCGGGAAAGCCATAGAACGTGACACCATTGTGGGCATAGACGGTGCGCCAGATTTTGCCATCCTCCGAGAGTCTGATCATCAGGCGAGCGGCCCGTTCAGGCGTCCCGTCCGTGCGGTTCCAGACCACGACCCTGGCGATGGATTGGGAGACGCCGAGATCCACCTGCCACCAGGGGCGCTGGGCATGGCCCGTATGAAAGCCCCATCTGCCGTCCTTGATCCCGTCGCAACCACCGGCCGCGTCGAGGCGCGTCGTCATTTCAGAAGTGCTCTCGGGCGTCGTTCGACTCGGGCGATACCGCTCCTGTCGCAGCCAATCCGCTTCGACCTGCGCGCGGAAACTCGAAAGGGACGGGGTCGCCCCCCAGACAGCGGTCGCTATACACAGGCCCAGAACCATCGCTGTCGTTCGAGTCCTCGTGACGGCTCTCTGACTCATCTGACCGGCTCCTAGAAGGGATTCAACATGTCCTTGACCTGCTTGGTGCCCCAGGTGGAAACTTCGTCGACAAGCACGTGCTCGGGCACGTCGATTACGTGGACGAGGGTCCGCGCGAAATCGTAGGCGTCGGGGTAGCCTTCCTGCCAGTCGCTCTCGATTCCCGCGGCGTCGCAGAAACCAGTGCAGGCCGCGCCAGGGACGAAGTTCGAGGCTTTGCCTCCCCATTCGGCCATCTCCAGGTGAAGACAGCGGGTGAAGCCGACCATGCCGGCCTTGGCGGCCGTGTACACGGCCCAGCAGGGCCAGGCGTAGTTCGCGCAGCCGCTGGAAACGTTGACGATATGACCGCCGCCCTGTGCCTTCATGATCGGTACGACCTCGCGACAGCCGCGAATCACGGAGATGATGTTGATGTCCATCACCTGCTGGATGTCCTCGTCCTCCATCTGTTCGACTTCCGCGATCTTGACCCCGGCGCCATGGTTGTTGATCAGCACATCGATGCGGCCAAACCGCTCGCACGTCTTGGCGATCAGCATCTTCCAGTCGTCGGTCTTGACGGCGTCCGCCTGGACGGCCATCAGGTTCTCATGGGCAAGATCCTTCGCCGCCTTCTCGAGTCGCTCGGCGTTGCGACCCGTGATGACGACCTTGGCGTCCATCTCAAGTAGAATGCGCGCCGTCTCCAGGCCAAAGCCCGAGGAACCACCCGTGATGATAA
>JANQFY010000111.1 GCA_028277585.1 Sedimentisphaerales bacterium | reverse complement strand
TCACCGCGCCGGTGCCCGAGGATCTGGAGAAGCTCGAGACCGACGCCGGCAACATTCGCTCGCAGGCGTATGACATCGTCGTCAACGGCAGTGAGATCGGCGGGGGCAGCGTTCGTATCCATCGCCCCGAGATCCAACAGAAGGTGTTCGACCTGCTGAACATCTCGCGGGCCCAGGCGGAGGATCGGTTCGGGTTCTTCCTCAAGGCGCTGGACTATGGCGCCCCGCCCCATGGCGGGATCGCCTTCGGCCTGGACCGCCTCGTTATGCTGCTGACCGGCACGGAGAACATCCGCGACGTCATCGCATTCCCCAAGACCCAGCGAGGCCAGTGTCTGCTCACCGACGCACCGAGCGAAGTTGTTCAGAAGCAGTTGGACGAGTTGAACCTGCGGACGCAGAAGCACTCGCACGCGGCGGAGAACAAGTCCGAATAGACTCGGAGCCTGGCCGCCCCGGATCGCTGTTCTTCTCATCGGTGGACGCCCCGGGACAAAAAGCGCGGAATTACCCGGCAGATTTCCTGCGGGGGCGTTGAAAAGACCGCGCCGGCGTGTCAGAATGGCCCGCGAACAAAGCTCGGCCGGCTTGTCGGTCCGAGTCAGGGAACGGACCAGGAGCCGGGAAACGACCCTTTATGACACGGTCATTTGGATCTATACGTATCGACCTGGGCAAGCGTCTGCAGCGCGTGCTGCGCTTCCTCCACCTGACGCCCCTTTCGCTGGCCGAGAAGTGCCGGATCATGTTCGGCGCCGCCGTGCTGTTCAGCCTGATCATCGCGTTGCTGATCCCCTACATCTGGATGGGCCAACTGACCCAGAAGGTCTTGCTCGACACGAACAAGGCCCGTGTCGAGTCCGCCCTGTTGCGTTCGCACTTTCGACTGAGCGGCTCCGACGAGATGGCCCCGCCTAAACTAGACAGCCAGGGCGCGGCCCGAGACCCGAACGCGCCGGGCGTTCTGTGGGTGGACCTTCGGCAGGACAACGACCAGGCGGGCCTGGATCAACTCAACGAGATTCAGAAGGAACTCGTCGAGGAACTGCGCGACGACGAGGCGCGCGACGACGACATCAAGTTGAGCAGGATCGATGGGCTGTTTCAGAGCGACTACGTGCGCCTGTTTCGGGCGACCGACAACTGTGTGAGCTGTCACAATCCCCAGGGTTCGGCTGAGCCGCTTTCGCTGAACGAGATCGTGGGGGTCGCGGCGGTGCAGACCCATGGCATCGGCGGGGACCTGCGTAAGACGATCTTTCTGAATCGTATCTGGATCATCATGGCCGGGCTCATCGGAGGCACCGGCGCGATCGTCGCGTTCTACTGGATCACGCAGCGGGTGATCCTGCGCCCTATTCGGCAACTCAGGGCGCTGGCCAACAACGTCGCCGAGGGCAATCTCGATATCCGCAGTGCGATCGTCACGGGCGACGAGTACGAGAAGCTGGCCGCGGCGTTCAACCACATGCTCGACAACCTCCAGGGCGCCCAGGAGAAGCTCTATCAGGCCAACCGCCAGCTCGACGCGAAAATCGCCGAGTTGTCCGAGCGGAACATCGAGCTGTTCAAGGCCAACAAGCTCAAGAGCGAGTTTCTCGCCAATATGTCCCACGAATTCCGCACGCCGCTAAACGCGATTCTGGGCTTTGCCCAGGTGCTTCGGGAAAAACCCGGACTGCTGCGCCGGGACAAGGGGCAGCGCTACGCCGAGAACATCCTGACCAGCGGGAATCGGCTGCTGGCCATGATCAACGACCTGCTGGATCTCGCCAAGGCCCAGGCCGGCAAGATGGAACTACGCATCGAGTCCATTTCGGTGGCCCAACTGTGTGAATCGCTGGCCTCATCCCTCTCGCTGCTGGTCAAGCAGAAGAAGATCAAGATGCGCACGCATGTCGAGCCGGACGTGCCGCTCGTTGCTACCGACGGGGGCAAGGTGCAGCAGATCCTGTACAACTTCCTCAGCAACGCCGTGAAGTTCACGCCCGCGAAGGGGCTGATCGAGCTGCGGGCGGAGATGGTGAGCGATCAGGCGGTGCGCCTGACAGTCAGTGATAATGGTTGTGGGATCGCCCCGGAGGACCAGGAGAAGATCTTCGATAAGTTCCGCCAGGTCGACGGTTCGCTGACACGGGAGTCGCCCGGCAGCGGATTGGGTCTGGCGATCAGCAAGGAACTGGCCGACCTGCTGGCCGGCTCGATCGGCATGGAAAGCGAAGTGGACATCGGCTCGAAGTTCTGGCTTGAGATCCCGCTGAGGTTGGCGGGCGAGGAGAGCTGAATCCGGGCCCCCGAGAAAGACCTTCAAACGGTAATCAACGACCTTCGATAACAGGGAGGAAATCATGCGACACATTCTTCAGCGGCGACAATCGTTCGTGGTACTCTTGGTGCTCACCAGCGTGATTCTGGGCTGTGGCGCGGCTGCACTGGCGCAGACGCACCCGTTCTCGGTGCGCGACATGCTGGCGATGGATCGGGTCTCGGACCCTCAGGTCTCGCCCGATGGGCGCTGGGTGGCGTTCGTCATCCGCACGACGGATATGGAAGCGAATCGAGGACGTACGGATCTTTGGCTGATCGCCGCGGCCGGCGGTGAACCGCGCCGGCTCACATCCCATCCGGCTTCGGATTTCAATCCCCGCTGGGCGCCCGACAGCGAGAGCCTGTGGTTTGTCTCGAGTCGTTCGGGTTCCTCTCAGATCTGGCGCATTCGCATCGACGGCGGCGAAGCCGAGCAGGTGACGGACGAGCCTTTGGATGTGGGCAATCTGGTAGTCGCGCCCGACGGGAAATCGATCGCCTTTACAATGGAGGTGTTCCCCGATGCCGACTGCGTCGAGGAGACGGTCGAGCGTTTGGAGCAGATCGAGAAGAGCCCGGCGACGGGGCGTCTCTACGACAAGCTCCTCGTGCGTCATTGGGACACGTGGAAGGATGGCCGGCGGTCCCACCTGTTTGTCAAGCCTCTCTGCGGTGCCGAGGCGGTCGATGTCATGCAGGGAATGGACGCTGATACGCCCTCCAAGCCGTTTGGCGGGCCGGAAGAGATCACGTTCACCCCCGATGGCAAGTCGATTGTCTTCGCCGCCCGCGACGTTGGGCGCGAGGAAGCGTGGTCCACGGATTTCGACCTGTACGTGGCGCCTATCGACGGTTCGGCGGTGCCGGATTGTCTGACCGAGGCCAACGAGGCCTGGGATACGTCGCCTGTTTTCTCGCCCAACGGCAAGACCCTGGCGTACCTGGCGATGAGCCGGCCGCGCTATGAATCGGATCGATTCCGCGTCGTCGTGCGCGATTGGCCGGATGGCAAGCCCCGCGTATTGACGGAAGACTGGGATCGCAGTCCCTCCTCAATTGGCTTCTCCAGCGATGGCAAGCGGATCTACGCGAACGCATCCAACCTCGGACAGAGGTCCCTATTCGCGATCGACGCCAAGAGCGGGAAGGTGAGAACGCTCGTCAAGACAGGTGCCGTTCACGCCCTCCCGGCCGCGGGCGACAGGGTTGTCTACAGCATGAGCACGCTGGCCTCGCCGGCCGAACTGTACACGGTCAAATCCAACGGCCGCAGCGCCAAACAACTGACGAACATCAACGCCGGGCAACTCGCGGCCGCCCGCACGGGCGAATTCGAGCAGTTCACCTTCAAGGGCTGGAACGACGAGACCGTGCACGCCTACGTGGTCAAGCCGATCGACTTCGATCCGGCCAAGCAGTATCCGGTCGCGTTCCTGATCCATGGCGGACCTCAGGGTTCGTTTGGCAATTCCTTCCACTATCGCTGGAACCCCCAAGCCTACGCCGGGGCCGGTTACGCGGCGGTCATGGTCGATTTCCACGGCTCCACGGGGTATGGGCAAGCCTTCTGCGATTCGATTCGGGGCGACTGGGGAGGCAAACCCCTGGAGGACCTGCAAAAGGGGCTGGCCGCGGCGTTGGAGCGGTATCCCTGGATGGATGGGCAGCGTGTTGGAGCTCTCGGCGCCTCGTTCGGCGGGTTCATGATCAACTGGATCGCGGGCAACTGGCCCGATCGGTTCCGGTGCCTGGTCAATCATGACGGCAATATCGACGAGCGGATGGCATACTATAACACCGAAGAGCTGTGGTTCCCCGAGTGGGACCACAAGGGGACGCCCTGGGACAATCCGGCCGGCTACGAGAAGCACAATCCCGTGAATTTCGTCAAGAACTGGCAGACCCCGATGCTCGTCATCCATGGGGCGCACGACTTCCGGGTGGTCGATACGCAGGGCCTGGGCACGTTCAATGCGTTGCAGCGGCGCGGCATTCCCAGCAAACTGCTCTACTTCCCCGATGAGAACCACTGGGTCCTCAAGCCGCACAACTCCATCCAGTGGCACGAGACCGTCATCGGCTGGCTGGATCAGTGGGTCAAATAGCAGTAGGAGTATAGGTCCTATAGGTCGTATAGGACCTATATAGCCGGCGGCTCCCTGGCCGATTCACCGCTGTGAACAGCCCTCCAGGGCGCGTTTTCAGGTCGGTCGGCCCCGACAACGGGATTCCAACAAAAGTTGACGACGCCGGGATGCCCCGGTACAATGCCCCTCTGCCTTTTCCGCCCAGGCTGCACGAGCGGCCTCGGAGGAAGGGTATGAACTCGATCTGAGGACGGGCCAAGAAGGAACGGGCCGCTTTTGGTAATGCAGGATAGCAAAACAGGGCAGAATGGCGGTCGAAGGGCCCCGGAGAAGCGAACCAGCCCCGGGGATGCGCCCTTGCTGCGCAGTATGCCCGAATCGCTGCCGGCCGAGGCGGCGGTGATCGGTTCGATGATCGTCGACCCACGCTGCATTGGGGAGGTCATCGAGATCGTCGATCGCGAGGCCTTCTATCACACCGAACATCAGTTGATCTTCGACGCGATCCTCGAACTATACGGCCGGAATCGCGGCGAGGGGATCGACGGCGTCCTGGTGCGCGACGAACTTGAGCGCCACGGCCAATTGGCGGAGATCGGGGGGTTGGAGTATCTCCGGCGGGTGATGGAGACCGTCCCCTCCTCGGCCAACGTGGAGTACTACGCCGATATCGTCCGAGAGAAGATGTTGCTGCGTGAGACCATCACGGCCGCGACGGAGATCCTCAATAACGCCTACGATGAATCCGGCACGGCCCGCGAGAAACTCGATGACGCCGAGCGACGCATCTTCTCGGTGACGAACCAGCGTATCACCAGCTCGGCCGAGGGGCTCAAGGACCTGGTTACGCGGACGTTCGAACTGATCGAGAAGCGCGAAGGCACCCACGTGACGGGCAAGCCCACCGGGTACTTCGAACTGGACGATCTGACTTGCGGTCTACAGCCCGGTGAGATGATCATCATCGCCGGCCGGCCCAGTATGGGCAAGACGGCGTTTGCTCTGAACGTCGCTGAGCACATTGGCATCATCGAGAAGATCCCGATGGTCATCTTCTCTTTGGAAATGGGCAAGCAGCAGTTGGCCGAGCGTTTCTTGTGCAGTCACAGTCGGGTCGATTCGCAACTCGTCCGCAAGGGCATGCTGGACACCGACCATTATCGGCAACTGGTCGAGTCTTGCGGCGTCATCTCGGAGGCGCCGATCTATATCGACGATACCCCGGCGCTGTCGCCGCTGGAGATGCGGGCCAAGGCGCGGCGCCTCAAGCGCAGCTACGGCATCGAGTGCATCATGGTCGATTACCTGCAACTGATGCATCTGGGCGCCGGGAAGGTGGATTCCCGACAGCAGGAGATCTCGACGATCTCGCGCTACCTCAAGGCGCTGGCGCGTGAGTTGGAGGTCCCCGTGGTGGTGCTGAGCCAGCTCAACCGAGCGGCTGAGAATCGCGAGGGAAACCGGCCGCGTATGAGTGACCTGCGCGAGAGCGGCAGTATCGAGCAGGACGCCGACGTGGTCATGCTCCTGCATCGTGAAGATTACTACCACCGAGGCGATCCGGAGTGGGAAATGAACCACACCGCCGAAGTGATCATCGCCAAACAGCGTAACGGGCCGACGGATACGGTGAAACTGACGTTCCTGGACAAGTGTACGCGGTTCGAGAACCACAACCCGACATTCGACACCGAGACCGTTCCCTTCTAGGTGACGGCGGAATTCCGAGCAGGCTTAGTGTTCACGAGAGAGCGGATGTTCAATAAGACAGGTGTTCTCCTGATAGCAGCCATCGTGCTGATCGGGGCCGGCAGCGTCGTTGCGGCCGAAGCGGAAGCGACGTCGGAGGCGGGGCAGACCTCAGCCGAGCGTGCTCGGGACGGGATCATCAAGTCCATTGAGTTCGACGGCAACAGCAAATTCAAGGATCACGTTCTCCGCCAGCGTCTGGGGTTCGAATTGGGCGACAAGCTCGATCCCTTCCTTGCCGAAGGGGGGCGTCTGACCATTTCCGAGGTCTATCGCAAAATCGGGTTCACCTCCATCAAAGTGACGCTGGATCGGGACCGCCTGGCGCGGGGCCACCTGTTCTACACTATCGAGGAGGGCCCGCGCTCGCGGATCGCATTCATCGATTTCGCCGGCAACGAGGTGATGAGCAAGGGTACGCTCAAGCACGTGGTCAAGACCACCGAGCGGAAATGGCTCCTCTGGCCCTTCTACTATACCGAGGAAGCCGTTGAGGAAGACCTCAATCGCCTGCGGGATTTCTATTACGACCGTGGTTATCTCGACTACAAGATCGAGGCCGAGACGGAAGTCAGCGATGACGGCACCGAGGTTGAGGTCGTGTTCGTGATCGAGGAAGGCCCGGTCTATCGCATTGGCACGATTGCTCTGAAGGGAAACAAGCATTTCAGCGACGAAGACCTGCGGGGTCGCATAGAGAGCGGCGAGGGGCAGGTCTATCTGAAGCCCTTGGCCGTGCGTGACGCGACGGTGCTGGCGAAGGCCTATCGTGAAATCGGATTCGTGGACGCCGAGGTGTACCAGCGCGTGCGTTTCACACCGAGCGCCAAGGACCAACTCGTCACCGTGGAATTCGAGGTCGTCGAGGGCAACCGGTATCGCATCGGACGCATCGATATCGCGGGCAACGAGGAAACCCAGGACAAGACTATTCGGCGGGTGCTCGATGAATACGAGTTCACGCCGGGCCAGTGGTACAATGCCGGCGTGGCCCCGAAGCAGGGCCGGGGGTTGCTGGAGAAGTACGCCCAGCGGGCCGCCGTGGCGCAGGAAGTCCTGATCCGTCCGGTCGAAGCGGCTGACGGCTCGACCGATACGAAGGACGTTCGGATCGACGTCAAAGAGGGCAGCACCGGGATGATCATGCCTGGCGTCGGGGTCAGCAGCGACAGCGGCGTCATTGGGCGACTCGTCTATCGCCAGCGGAACTTCGATCTCACCGACTGGCCGGAAGATCCCGGCGGATTGCTCACGCCTTGGCGCCACTGGAAAGGCGCCGGGCAGAACTTCAGCGTCACGCTGGAGCCCGGGACCAAGTACAGCCAGTATTACGTGGACTTCGTCGATCCCTACTGGCGCGACAGGCCGGTGACATTCCATGCATTGGGGCGTAGTTGGGATCGCTATCGTGAGAGCTACGACGAGAACCGACTCAAAGGGTACTTCTCGTTCGAGAAGCGTCTCAGGGGACGCTGGCGGCGCAGCATCGGGTTCCGGGCTGAGAACGTCAGGGTCGATGACTTGGACCTTGATGCCCCGCGAGAGATCGTCGACGTCAAGGGCCATACGGCCCTGTTCGGCGCGAAACTCGGCATCGGAGAGACGGCGGTTGACGACCGCTATACGCCGAGCAAGGGACACGTCTTCAGCGTGGACTACGAACAGGTGACCGGTGATTATGACTTCGGTGTTCTGGGGGGCAACTACGTTCACTACTTCACGTTGAGAGAGGACGTGTTGGGACGCAGAACCGTCTTGGCCGCCAAGGTCCAGGCGGCCACGATCGTCGGGGGCGACGCGCCTCCTTTTGAGAAGTTCTATTCCGGCGGTACCGGACAGTACGGGCTCCGTGGTTTTGAGTACCGGGGCGTCAGTACGCGGGGCCTGCAGTTGAACGTCGCCAATCCCGAATACAAAGACCCGATCGGTAGCGATTGGGTGTTCCTTGCCAACACGGAAGTGACGATCCCGATGATCAGCGAGAACTTCGCACTGCTGTTGTTCGTCGACAGCGGTACGGTCGATACGGGCAGCTATCGACTCTCGGTCGGCGCCGGTCTGCAGATCATGGTGCCGCAGATCTTCGGCGACATACCGATGCGGTTCGAGATCGCCACGCCGCTGATGAAGGACGACGACGACGAGACGCAGGTCTTCAGCTTCTCGGCCGGCGGCATGTTCTAGGCCGAATCGAGACCTGAGATGAGCAGACAATGGACCAGACTGACGAAAGGAAAGGGTACTTCATGAAAAGCAGAGCCGTGGTTGTGGTTATGGTGATTTGTGTCGTTGCCGCGCTGGCGACGTTCAATTATAGCGGCGCCGCGCCGGCTGCCAGTGGCTCGGGTCTGAAGATCGGCGTTGTCAGCATTCGCACGGTGTTCAACAAGACGCGCCAACAGTTGGAGTATCGCACCAAGGCGATCGCGCGGCGGGGACAGAGCCAGAAGGAACAAGAGGCGCTGGCGACGGAAGTGGCGGCCGAGGAGGCGGAACTACGCACCCACAAGCCGGGCACGACGGATTATCTGCAGCAGTTGCAGGTTGTTCTGAGCAAGCGCAGCAAGCTGTCGAGCCAGCAGGAATTCGCCAAGCAGCAGCAAATGCTGGAAGACAAGCTCTGGATGGAGAAGCTCTTCCGCGAAACGCTGAAGATCGCCAACACCATGGCCAAGGAGAAGGGCCTGGACCTGGTCCTCGAGCGGACCGAACCGCAGTTCCCCATCTCCAGCGAGGAACTGATGGCGACCTTCAGTACGCACAAGGTGCTCTACGCCGGCGCGGAAATGGATATGACTGACGAGGTCATCGCCCGTCTGGATGCCGTCGAGGGGTTGCAGCCGTAAAGAGAGTATGTGAGCCGACCGACTCGAACCGGTATTGGTGTTTGAACTGATTCTCTGGGACACGAATGGCTTTGACGATAGTGCAACTAGCTGAGCGACTGGGTGCTGAGACGATCGGCCCGTCCGACGCTCTGGATCGAGAGATTGCGGCGGTTCAGCCCGTGGCGGCCGCCGGACCTGACGACCTGACGTTCGTCAACAACCGCAAGCACGAGGCGGCCGCCAAGACCTGTGCCGCCGCCGTGGTCCTGGTGGCCAAGCCGATCGATGGGCTGACGACCCCTCAGTTGGTCGTGGCGAACGTTGACGCGGCCCTGATCGCCGTGTTGGAGCAGTTTGCCCCGGTGCTCAAGGGTCTGCCCGCAGGCGTTGATCCCACGGCACGCGTGGGCGAGAACGTGAAACTCGCTTCCGGCGTGAGCATCGGTCCCTACGCGGTGATTGAGGACGATGTCCAGATCGGTGAGGACACCTGCATCGGCAGCGGCGCTCGCGTGGGCGAAGGCACCACCATCGGGGCCCACTGTCGCTTGGACAGCAACGTGGTCGTCTATCACCAGTGCACGCTTGGCAACCACGTCGTCATCCAGGCCAGCAGCACGATCGGGGCCGTCGGGTTTGGCTACACCTTCTTTGACGGCGCCCACCACCTGCTCCCGCACAACGGCGGTGTGGTGATCGAGGACTTTGTCGAGATCGGCGCCAACACCTGCATTGACAGGGCGAAATTCGGCAATACGATAATCGGGGCCGGTACGAAGATCGACAATCTTGTCCAGATCGGCCACAATGTGGTGCTCGGCAAGTGCTGTCTGCTCGCTTCTCAGTCGGGGGTCGCGGGCAGTTCCCGGCTGGGCGACGGTGTCGTGCTGGCCGGTCAGGCTGGGCTGGCCGACAACATCGAAATCGGCGACGGCGCCATGATCGGGGCTCAAGGCGGCGTGATGAGCAACGTCGCAGCCGGAGCGAAACTGGCTTGGACCCCGGCGGTGGACGTCAAAGAGGCCGCGCGAATGCTCGCCCACCTCTTCCGCCTGCCCAAGCTTGCAAAAGAACTCAAGCGCCTCACGGCGAAGGTAGAAGAGCTTGAAGCTGCAAAGGACCATACAGGACGAGGGTAAACTCGTCGGCAAGGGGCTGTTCGGGGGAGAAGAGGCCCGGGTGATTTTTCGTCCTGCACCGGAAGACACCGGGGTGGTCTTCGTACGCACGGACGTGGCCGGCGCGGTCCGTATCCCGGCGCTATCGCCGAATGTCGCCGAACGCAGCCGTCGGACCAGCATCAAGAAGGGGGAGGTCAGCATCGAGACGGTCGAGCACTGCATGGCAGCCGTCAGTGCCCTAGAGATCGACAACCTGCTGATCGAACTTGACGGTGCGGAATTACCTTCGCCGGATTGCAGCAGTTTGGACTATTTCAAGGCCCTCAAGCAGGCCGGGATCGTCGAACAGAAGAATCCGCGGCGCGAGCTCGTGATCCGCAAGCCCATCAGCGTCAGTTCGGGAGATTCGACGATCTACGCACTGCCCCACGCCGATGGCGGTCTGAATGTGACCTACGATCTGGACTACAGTGGGCATACCGGCATCGGTCGACAGATCTTCAGCTATCGGCTGACGACGGAGAGTTTCGAAACGAACATGGCGCCGGCCCGGACATTCCTGCTCGAGGTCGAGGCGCGCCAGTTGCACGCCCGCGGGGTCGGGGCCCACATCAGCCCCAAGGATCTGCTGGTTATCAACTCGGATGGCCCGATCAAGAATACCTATCGTTTCCCCAATGAGTGTGTCCGGCACAAGATCGTGGACCTGATCGGCGATCTGGCGCTGGTCGGCCGGCCTGTCATTGGGCGCGTCGTCGCCTACAAGAGTGGCCATGCCCTGAACCAGCAAATGGCGCGGAAGCTCTACGAGCAGGCCCAGCAGCAGGATCGGATGGAGAAGTTCGGGACCGACGCGGTGCTCGACATCCGTCGGATTCAGAAGATCTTGCCCCATCGTTATCCGTTCCTGCTCGTCGACAAAATCATCGACGTCGAGGGCGACACGCGGATTCGGGGCGTCAAAAACGTGACGTTCAACGAGCAGTTCTTCCAGGGGCATTTCCCCGGTACGCCGATCATGCCCGGTGTGCTGATCGTCGAGGCGATGGCGCAGGTCTCGGGGCTGCTCTTCGCCCAGCGACTCGAGCACACGGGCAAACTGGCCGTGTTGTTGAGCATGGACAACGTCAAGCTGCGCAAAGCGGTTGTCCCGGGCGACCAACTCATTCTGATAGCCGAGACGGTGCGGCTGCGACGGCGCACTGCGCACTGCAAATGTCACGCCATGGTCGACGACGTGGTCGCGGCCGAGGCGGAGATCAAGTTCATGCTCGTCGATGATGAGAAGATGTGATGGACGAGCGATTCGAATCTTTGTTGAGAGGCAGGTACTAAGAACATGGCGAAAATACACCCCACGGCTGTAGTGGAGCAGGACGCGCAGTTGGACGACGACGTAGTCATCGGGCCGCTCTGCGTGGTGGGTCGCGGTGTGACGATCGGCGCCGGCACTGTGCTGGACGCGCATGTCATTGTCGCGGACCGGGTCACGATCGGCCGGGAGAACTACTTCTACCCGAACTGTGTCATCGGCGCCTGCCCCCAGGTGATGGGGCTGACCCCCGAATCGGATATTGGCGGGCTGGCCATCGGGGATCGCAATGTGTTTCGGGAGGGGGCGACGGTTCACCCGAGCCGTTATGGAGACGCCTCGACCGTGATCGGCAGCGAGAATCTGATCATGATCGGCAGTCACATCGGGCACGACTGCATCATCGAAGACAAGACGGTTCTGAGCAATTGCGTCCAGATCGGTGGGCATTGCAAGATTGGGACCGGCGCCTGGTTCAGTGGCATGGCGGGCGCCCATCAGTTCGTGACGGTGGGGCAGTGGTGCTTCGTTGCCGGCCTGGCCGGCCTGACGCATGATGTACCGCCCTTCATGACGGTCAGTGGGCACTATCCCACCGTTGTGCGGGGCGTCAACAAGCGCGGCCTGAGCCGCGCCGGGATGGACGAAGCGCAGCAGCAGTCTATTCAGAACGCCTACAAACGCTTGTACCGCGATGAGGGAACGCTGCTGGCCAACGCCGAGGCCCTGGCCAAGGAGGATGGGCTCGACGAGAACGTCAAGGCGATCGTCGACGCGATCCTCCAGAGCAGCCAGCATCGCTTCGGACGGTACCTGGAAACGCTGAGAAGATAACGAAACAGACATGGCCCTTCGGGCCGGCAACGGAGGCATGGGTGTGAACGGGGAGCAAATCATGGATGATACGAAGATTCGAACCGCAGTCATTGGGGCCGGCAAGATGGGCTCCATCCACGCAAAGGTCTACAGCCAGTTGCCGAACAGCGAGTTGGTGGGTGTCGTCGATACCGATGGCGATCGGGCCGGCAAACTGGCCGAGCAGTACGGCTGCGAGGCATTTACCGATCCGAACGACGTGCTCGAGAAGGTTGACGCCGTTACAGTGGCGACTCCCACGGTGACGCATCTGCAACTGGCCAAGCTCTTCCTCAAGCAGCGCATCCCTGTGCTGATCGAGAAGCCTCTGGCCGCGAGTGTGCGCGAAGGGCGCAAGGTGGTCGCCATGGCCAAACGCTACGATACCGTCGTTGCGGTGGGCCATTCCGAACGCTGCAATCCCGTCGTCCAGGCGATGAAGCGGCTCAGCATCGAGCCGAAGTTCATCGAGACCCAGCGCGTCAGCCCTTACCCGTTCCGATCCACGGACATCGGCGTCGTGCTCGACGTGATGATCCATGACATCGATATCATCCTGTCCCTGGCCGCCAGCAAGATCAAACGCGTCGACGCTGTCGGTGTCTCGGTCATCGAGGGGGGCGAGGACATCTGCAACGCCCGCATCGCGTTCGAGAACGGGTGCATCGCCAACATTACCGCCTCGCGCCTGGCGCTCAAGACCGAGCGTCGCGTCCGCGTCTTCACCCGGCAGGCGTATCTGAGCGTCGACTACCTCAAGAAGAGCGGGATCGTGATCAAGACGGCGCCGAACACGAACGTCGTCGAGTGGATTAAGGAGCAACGCGAGAAAGGCGACTTCGACTGGACGAGCGTCAACTGGCCCGACCTGCTGCACATCGAGCAACTGCAGATCGACGACAAGGAGCCCGTCCGGTTGCAGCAGGAGGCGTTCCTCCGCGCGGTCAAGGATCGGTCCTTCCAGCCCGAAGTCAGCGCCGAAGAGGGCTTGGCCGCCCTGAAATGCGCCCAGAAGATCCTCAACGCCGTCAAACGCCACAAGTGGGATTAGCGGCGGACGATTCGGCGGATCGCCGGCTGGTCTTGGAGGGAGACGCCATGGCGCTGCAGTGGAGTCATACGATCGAAGGGGTCGACTGGGAAGAGTTGTCGCAACTCTATCGCGTGGCCCCTCTGGGGTACAAGAAGCCCGAAGACCTGAAGATCGTGTTCAGCAACAGCCGGTTCACGTGTTTCGTTTCGGAGGCGGGGCGATTAGTCGGAGTCGGGCGTGTGCTCTCGGATGGTCTGGACTGCGCCTATCTTTGCGACGTGGCGGTGCTGCCGAGCCACCAGGGTCGTGGTATCGGTAAAGCGATCCTCAGGGACCTGATCGAACGCTGTCGGGGACATCGCAAGATCATTCTCTACGCCGTTCCGGGCAAGGAGCCGTTCTATCGCAAGTTCGGGTTCAGGCGCATGACGACCGCCATGGCGATCTTCGAGAGCGAAGCCCGCGCCCGGGAACTCGGTGTCATCGATGACACCTGAGCGCCGTTTCAGCGGCTTCCCAGGCGGATTTCGATCTTCATGGAGTCTCGGCCCATCTTGTCGTTGGATATGAACGCGTTGGTGATGGTCTTGTCGTTGGCTGTCATGGAAACAACGCGGGGTCCGGCGCCCGAGACTGTCACGCTGAGCTTCGCGCCCCGATAGATCAGGTTGCCCAGTTCCAGGCGGGTGACACCTTCTGGCATGCACGGCTCGAAGCCGATCCCATCGGTCTGCATTCGCATGCCGGCCAGGCCGTACAGGACCATCCGGAGGAAGGCGGTCGCCGCCCAGGTTTGACGAGAGGTGGCGTTCCACAGGACAATTCCACGTTGACCGGCCTCCTGCATGCCTCCATAGATCTCGCCTGTCAGGGGATGGTAGATTTCGGCGAATTGATTGTCGCGCACGGCGTGCCTGGCCAGGCGGAACAGTTCGTGGGCGAAGATCTTCGCCCTATTCCTTCGCGCCGCCGCTTCGGCCCAGAGCCCCTGGATCTGAGGCCAGACCGTGCCGCTATGGCGACCGAAGGATTGTCCGTCCGCGCTCTCGTAGCGTGGGCAGGTCGGCCAGCCGCACGGAAGACCCGCCGGCGTGACGTGCAGGCTCTGGAAGATCGCCTCAGTTCGCTTCCGATCGGCGATGCCAAAGAGCAGTGCATAGGCGTGCCCCGACCCTTCCTGATCCTCACAATCACCGAAGGGACCGATGAAGAAGCGATACCAACCTTTGTTCTCCATCCACAAGCGTTGATTGATCGCGGCTTTCAGAGCGGCTGCCTTGCGTTTCCAGGTTGCGTCTGCCGGGCGGCCCAGTTCGGCCGCCATATTTCCGGCGGTGCGATACGCGTTGTAGTAGAGGCAGTTGGTGGACAGGGCTTTCATCGGAATCCCGTAGCCGGGCTTGGATGCCTTGTCCGGGTGGTGTCGGGGCCAGTCCAGGATGGCGCTGGACCCTCCCGAGTCGCCGTAGATTCCGGGGTAGGCCGCGACGCCGTCGCTCCATCCGGGGCCGCGAAACAAACCCGTTTCCGCATCGAACTCCGTCTGCTCGAAGTAGGCCAACGAATTGGCCGTCGCCTCCAGAGCCAGGGCCAGGAATTCCTTGTCGCCCGTACATAGATAGTGGTGCCAGGCGCCCGTGACCCAGACGATGGCATCCCAGTACTGTCCTCCAATCCGGACCTTGCCCTGGTCGCGCGTCAGCACGGAGATCAGCGTGTCGCGGGCGATGCCGGGCATCATCAGGGATGCTCCACTCCAGGCGTTGATCGATGCGTCTCTGGTCCAGGGCCTTCCATAGTCCAGCCCCGCCAGGATGACCAGTTCCGGTTCCTCCAGCAACCCGCTCTGGTGCGTCCCCACATTGCCCATCAAATCCCCGACGGCGATGCGGAACGCGCGGTTGACCTCGCGATGGTCGGTCTGAAGGTAGGGGAGAGAAGTCTCCCCGTCTTGCGCCACGGCAGGCCAGCCATTTGGACCGAACAGCAGTGTGAGGATTAGTAGCGGTATTACTTGGAAGAAGTCGCGTCTCATCGTCGGTTCCTTCTGAACTATGGGTTCGGGGCTAGGACGACTTTCGCCTCGGGCGTTGTCTCCTCACAGACGACGCGGAATCCGACGTCGTGGACGGCCTGCGATGGCTCGTAGTGGAGTCGAAAGGCCGAGCGGGCCCGGCGGGGGCGGTCGAGCCAGGACCCGCCGCGGACGGTCTTGCGCGCGGCAGGGTCGTTCGCACCATGATCGCGCGTTACCGGATAGGGACGATACGTTGAGCGGGTCCACTCCGCGACGTTGCCGTGCATGTCGAACAGGCCCCACGGATTGGGCGCAAACGATCCGACGCGTGCCGAGACGCGCCAACCGTCGTCGAAGCGAGTCTCAGCCGGTCGCCATGGCGGCAGGGCGTTTGGGACGTGCGGGTAGTCAACGGTGTAATGCGTCGCATCGGAGAGGTTGGCACAGCGGCTGAAGTCATCGTCAATGGCGCCGTACCAGAGGGGATCGGTCCGGCCGCTGCGGCAGGCGTATTCCCACTGCGCTTCGGTGGGTAGGGCGAAACGCCTGCCCGTCTTCCGTGAAAGCCAATCGCAGAATGCCATCGCCTGGTCCCACGAGACGCGCACCACGGGTTGCTCGGGGCGGCTCAGATGATGACCCCGCTCGTCGTCCCCGAACTGATAGACCTCGCCCGTTTCCAGGCCGCTATCGTGCTTGGGATCGAAGCAGGCGTACTGGTGATTCGTGATCTCGAAGCGCCCCATCCAGAAGGTGCTGTCGATGGTGCCGTGATGGGCGGGACGTTCGTTGGGATAGCCCTGCTCCGAGCCCATCACGAACGAGCCGGACGGAATCCGGACCAGTTCCAGAGTCACGCCATCGGCAAGCGGGACGCTCATGGATTCGCCCGGCGACATGGGGCTGACGGTTTTCGTTTTGGCTAGTGAAACGCGTTGAGCCGGTGCGGCTTCGATGGGAGTGTGAGCTGCCGGCGAGAGAACAGCCGCGGGATAGACGGCCTCGGGGTCCTCGTCGATGCCGGCATAGCGGCGGTGCAGTTCGCGACGCCGTGCGGCGCCCGGGCCGACCAGGGCGGCTTTGGCGGGGATATGGCCGACCACCTCTTTCCACGTCCCATGGGCCGGGGCGTTCAGATCGATCCAGGTGATGAGCCGGTCCCAGGCCTCGGCGTCCAGGCGCACGCCGTAATGGTCGTCGCGCAGGATCTGGATCAGCTTACTCGTATCGGCGTGGAAGTCGCGAGGCGACAGCAGATGGGCGTCGCTCTCGAGCGTAGGGATGTGGACGAATCGGTGCAGTTCCATATACGAGGGCGTGAAATGCATCTGGAAAGCCGACGGCACACGCTGAGCGGGTCGGGCGGTCAGGTCGAACGTCCTCTGCCCGTCGTCCAGCGGGCGACCATGGTGACATTGGATGCAGTAGGCGTCCAGTACGGGCTGGACCTCGCGTACGAACGAGAACCCGCGGGCGGGACCGTACCATGGTCTGATCGGCGAAGGTTCGCGCAGCACGGCGGCTGGTCGAGACTGCGCCGGGGGCGTCGAATTCTGCGGCTCGTGACATCCGACACACGAGACGACCTCGCCGGGCATGGCGGTGAACCAACTTCGCATCAGGGCCAGCGCCTTGCCTTCGGCGTCCAGGGGTTGGACCGCTACAGGGGTATTCGCCGGGACCTGGAAGAACGCCGAACGGTCCGGCTCGACCGGGACTGTTCCGATGATGCGCCGGACGTCCCAGGGGCCATCGAAGCCGCGCGGAACGGTGAAGTCCTTGCGTCTGATCAGCTACGAATTCACCTTCCACGGCTTCGGAGGCGAGCCAGACC
>JANQFY010000492.1 GCA_028277585.1 Sedimentisphaerales bacterium | reverse complement strand
TGATCGAGACGCGGGGTGAACGCGGCCTGATCATCTGTGCCCCGACCGAAGGATACGAAGTCACCCAGGGCGACCTCCGCGACCTGCCCGTACTGACCGAGGAAGAGCGGGACGTACTGCTCGGCGCGGCGTGGGAACTGAACGAGTATCTGCCGCCGGTGGTCGATGGTCCGACGGGGTCGGCGAATGTCGGCCAGAGAGGCGCATTGTCGGTCGGACAAGGCAACATCTCGGCCGACAATTCCCACAGGGCGGCATGTCCGTCGCACAACGCCGACAGGCCCGGCGATGATTTCAACCGTCGCGGAGATGTGCGGGCTGTGCTCGAACAGCACGGCTGGACCCGCGCCGGTGGCGGGGCCAATGAGTACTGGCGTCGTCCCGGCAAGACCGCTGGATGGTCCGCCACGCTGAAGCAATGCGGCGAGATGCCCGTCCTCTACGTGTTCAGCTCGAACGCCCACCCGTTCGAGGCGGATCGTGGCTACACGCCGTTCGCGGTGGTGGCGTATATCGAGCATGGGGGCGACTTCTCTGCCGCCACGCGGGCGTTGTCCGCCGCCGGGTTCGGACAATCCGCACAAGTTCGCGCAGGTGGCGGACATTCCGTCTGTGGGGCCGACATTTCGCACCTGTTGGCCTGGGCGGACGACATTGAGGCACAGATCGAGCGTGTGCCCGACCCCGGGCCGATTCCCGACGACCTGTTCGACGTGCCGGGTTTCGTGGGCATGGTCATGGATTTCTGCCTCGCGACGGCCCCGTACCCGAACCGGGCACTGGCGTTCTGCGGGGCGATGACGCTGCTGTCGTTCCTGTCCGGGCGGAAGGTCATGGAGCCGGGGGAACTGCGACCGAACCTCTACCTGCTGGCCCTGGCCGGTTCAGGAGCTGGCAAGGACCACCCGCGCAAGCTGAACGCCCGCGTGCTGTTCAACATCAACCAGGTCCAGGCGTTGGGCGACAAGTTCGCCTCGGGCGAAGGTATCCAGGACGCGATGGCCCAGACGCCGTGCATGCTGTTCCAGAACGACGAGATGGACAGCGTGCTGCGTCAGATCAACCGCGACAAGGAGGGAACGAAGGAATCGATCCCCGCCACGCTGCTGACCATGTACACCACGGCCGGGTCGGTGTTTCCGCTGCGCCGCAAGGCGGGCAAGGAACAGGCAGGTGTCATCGACCAGCCGCACCTGACGTTGTTTGGCACGGCCACGCCGAAGTATTTCTATGAATCGCTGTCGGAGAAGATGCTCACCGACGGATTCTTCGCCCGGTTGATCATAATCGACGTGGGCAAACGCGGGCCGGGTCAACGTGCCGGGGCGCTGCGGAATATCCCCGAATCGATTCTGGAAATCGCAAAGTGGTGGTCGGACTTCAACCCGCCCAGGCCCATCGAGGGCGCGGACCTGCGCTGCATGCATCCCGAACCGGCTGTCGTGCCCTACGAGCCGCAGGCCCAACTGCTGCTCGATGATTTCCGCCTGGTCACCGAACGAGAATACAGCACCGGCGAAGAGCGGAACGACGAGGTGTGGAAGGCGGTCTGGGCGCGCGGGTTTGAGAACGCAGCCAAGCTCGCGCTGCTTCGGGCCTGCAGCGAGAACCACGAGAGCCCGGTGATCGACGTCGCCAGCGTCGAATGGGCGATCCGTTTCGCCGACCACCAGCTTCGTCGTCAACTCTTCCTGGCCGGGGAGCACGTCTACCGCAGTGACTTCGAAGACCACTGCAAACAACTCGTGCGCGTGTTGCGCGAGTGGAGCGTCCGCAAGGGTGAGCAGTGGATGCCGTTCTGGCGCATCAGTCGCAAGCTCAAGTGGTCGCCGAAGCTCCACGACGAGGTGCGCCAGGCACTGCTGAACTCGCGCGAGATCGAATACGAGGAGGTGGCCAGTGGCGGCAGACCGTCCAAGCAGTACCGGCTGGCTTTTTGACCGGCTTTTTGACGCGGGAGGCGCAAGAAGATGACCAACAGCCACACGCAACACCCGACCGCCGGAAACCGGTGCGCAAGAACGACAAGAACGCCGCAAGAAGTCCGGTGCGTAAGTCCTGTGAAGCAGCGTGTATGCGAGAAGAGAGAGGGCTTTTTGACTTATTGCGCTTCTTGTTCCCACTACGCGATGTGTGCGTACGCGCATAAGGCGGCGCGCAAGAAGTGCAAGAACACAAGAACGTCGCGGTTCCTTCCCGGCCGCAGGGCAGGAGATGGCACGGGAACGCGTCGGCGTCTCAAGCACAGTTTGTTGTCAACGCGCCGAATTGATCGGCGCTCAACCCCAAGGCACATGGAGGTGCTTTCATGACCGCTACCAAGGATGCAACCACGCAGAAGTTCGCCGTCGAGCTGCGGAAGATCGACGACATCCGTCCGTATGAGCGAAACCCCCGGATCAACGACCAGGCGGTGGACGCCGTCGCGGAATCGCTGCAGCAGTTCGGCTTCCGCCAGCCGATCGTTGTCGATGAAGACGGCATCATCATCGTCGGGCACACCCGCTGGAAGGCCGCACAGAAGCTGGGCCTAGCCAAGGTGCCCGTCCATGTCGCCACTGACCTGACGCCTGAGCAGGTGCGAGCCTACAGGATCGCGGATAACAAGACCGGCGAACTGGCCGAGTGGGACCTGTCGATCTTGCCCATCGAGATTTCGGAGCTGACCGGCGGGGACATCGACTTCGAATTGCTCGGTTTTGACGGGAAGGAACTCGCCCAGTTGCTCAACGACAGCCAGGGCGTGCAGCAGGGCTTGACCGATCCCGATGACGTGCCCGAACCGCCGGATGACCCGATTGCCCAGCGTGGCGATATCTGGGTGCTTGGCAACCATCGCCTGATGTGCGGCGATAGCAGCAGCGTCGAAGACCTCGACCGCCTGCTCGACGGCGCGACGATCCAACTCTGTAATACCGACCCCCCATATAACGTGAAGGTCGAACCGCGCAGCAACAACGCCATCGCCGCAGGGATCACATCCTTTTCCCGCCGCGAAGATCTGCAATGCGAACGGTCGAAGTCTGAGCGTGGCAAGAAAGACCGCGAGCGACAGCAGCAAAAGATGCATCATCAGGGGCTGGACCTAGCCCGTCACCCAGAGAAGGCCCACCCCACGCACCGGAAGATGCGGGCCAAGGATCGGCCGCTGGAGAACGACTTCGTCACCGACGAGCAGTTCGTCGAGTTGCTGCGGGCATGGTTCGGCAACATTGCTCGGGTGCTGGAACCGGGGCGAGCCGCGTACATCTGGGGCGGGTATGCCAACTGCGCCAACTACCCGGCTGCATTGCGGAACGCTGGCCTCTACTTCAGTCAGGCGATCATCTGGGATAAGCAGCACCCGGTGCTCACCCGCAAGGACTACATGGGAGCGCACGAATGGTGCTTCTACTGCTGGCGTGAGGGTGCGGCCCACAAGTTCTTCGGCCCGAACAACGCCACCGATCTCTGGCACGTCAAGAAGGTCAACCCGCAGAGCATGGTCCACCTGACCGAAAAGCCCGCCGAGTTGGCCGTCTTGGCGATTCAGTATTCATCGAAGCCCGGCGAGAACGTGCTCGATCTGTTCGGCGGATCGGGTTCGACGCTGATCGCCTGCGAGCAGACTGGTCGCAATGCCTACCTGATGGAAATCGACGGGGCCTACTGCGATGTGATCGTCGAACGCTGGGAGAAATTCACCGGCCGCAAGGCTGAGCGGATCACTGCCGAGCAACGAGAGGCGAAAGAGCAAGCGGAGGTGTCCGCATGATCTACCTCGCCTCTCCATACAGCGACGCCGACCCGGCGGTGGAGCATGTTCGCTTCGATGCCGTATGCCGGGCGGCGGCCGCGCTCATGCGGCAAGGCCTACTGGTCTTCTCGCCGATCGCGCATTCGCATCCTATCGCGCGGTTCGGCCTGCCGAGGGATTGGGCGTTCTGGCAGCGCTACGACAACGCATTTCTCGCCCAGTGCGATGAGTTGTGGGTGCTGATGCTCCCCGGTTGGGAATCGTCGGTGGGCGTGCGGGCCGAGATCGATATCGCCAGGGAGATGGGCAAGCCGGTGCGGCTGGTCGATCTGGCCACGGAGAACACCCCGGCAGTCACCGGGGCGTCTCATGCAGGGGCGGTTGCGGCGTGTTCATCGCTTCAGAGCGAACTTGCCGCGTTCGGCTTTGACGAAGCGGCTTGCATCGCCCTTGGTCTTGATCTCTCGCAAGATGGATGCGTAGAGCGTGTTCGCGGGCGTGCGTCCGTTGCCGGGCGACCACAACTCGCGGGCGACGGCCAGGTCCACGATGTCCTTGCACCGCATTGGGTCGCCGGTGCCCAGGCTCAGCAGGTGCGCCGCCGCATCGAGCAGGCTCATCGGCTTGGCGACGTTGGCCTCACGTTGGCCACCCGTCGCGGCACGTTCGCCCGTGTCGCGTTGGGGTTCGGGCTTGGCGTTCTTGGTCGCCTTGGCGGGCTTCTTCGCACGTGTGGCCGACTTGCGGGAGGCGTCGGCAACCTTCGGTTCGTCGTCCGCGCCGGGTACGCTGACCCGGTTCCGCAGGCGCTGGGCGCTCTTGATACGGACCGGGCGGTTCGTGTGAATGTTCGTCGCGTCCCAACCGCCGTTGGGATTCTCGGCGTCGATCCGTACCGGGACGACCTTCCCGGTGACCTTCGCCGCGTACACCTGTCCGATCTTGATCTGGTCCTTCTTCATCATGCGTCTCCTTGCTGGAGGTTGAACGGGAAACGCTCAGCGACATTCGCCGAGCAGGTTTTCGATGTCTTCCGGCTCGCTGTTGGAAAGAAATGCAAGCGTCTGGATCAGCTTTTCCAAGACGTGGCCGAGGTCACCGGGGTAGCCCCAGTCCTTCGGGTTCGCCTTCGCGTTGGTCTTGTGCTTGTCGAGTTCGAGCTCGATCCAGTCCATCACGCGGGCGATGTCCTGGCGGCGTTCGTCGTACAGTTCGCGGGCGGTTTGTTTCGTTGCCATGGTGTGGTCCTTTCGTGGTCAGCAGTTGCTCAGACGAAGCAACTCGCGGTGGTAGTCGTTGATCTCCGAGTTCGAGCCGGTGTACCCGTCGAGTTGGGACTGCAGGCACTCGGCCATCGAGAAGATGTCGTCTTCGCAATCCGCGTTGACATAGTGCTTGCGGCCATCAGGGGATTCCGGGGAGAGGATCGTCACCTCGATGATGTCCGGTCCGTTGTGCATCCCGTCGCGGCGCTGGGCGGTGGCGCACCAGTGTCCCGATTGCCCGTTGATCTCGTGGCGTCCTTCGAAGTCGATTCGTGTGATTCGCATGGCTGTCTCCTTGCCTTGGGGTTAGTCCTTGATCCGCTCGACGCGGACGAAGATGTCGCTGCAGAAGCCCCGGCGTGCGGCCTGCTCGCGTGCTCGCTCACGGGCGCTGTCGATGTCGTTCGCCGCCAGCGTCCATGTGGTGACGACGCTGCCGTCGCGGACCTCGGTGGCGGTAGCGCGGTATGCCTTGGCGTTGGCCAGGGCGGCGTCGCAGGCGGCTTCGAGCGCGGCCTTCACGCCCCAGACGCCGACCTCGTGGAAGTCGAGGCAGTCGCGTTTTCGGGAGGTCAGCGTCTCGATGCCCAGGTGCTCGGCGGCGATCCGTTCCAGGGCCTTCTGCATCCTTTTCTGTTCGCTGTTCGTCATGGCCTATCTCCTTGTGGTGCCTTGGTTTACACACACATTCAGCCATGGAATCGTGACTCCATCAAGGCAATTAACTGCCTGTGGCGAAAGAACTTACAGATTTTCACAAGCTCGCACGGGGGCTAGAGATATGACCGCAGAATCATTGAAAATCACGGCCCTGACGCCCACCCAGGCGGCGAAAATCCTCGCCTCCGCGTACCGGCAGCGGGTCAACGCCGAGCAGGTACGCCAGGTGGCCGAGGAAGCCCAAATCATCCGGGCGGACGGGACATTCAGCCTGATCGAATACACGGCATACTTGACCGGGGAGGCGACCCGTGGCGGCATCGATTGACCCCCGAAAGCTTCGGCCCGCCGACCTCTTGCGGCTGCTCAACGCCACGGACTTCGGCGGTGTTCTGACCGAGGCCCAGCTTCGTCGCCATCGCAACCAGGCGGGCTATCGCGTGGGCGACGCCCGGACGGTGGACCTGTTCCGTTACGCGGCGTGGTTGACCTTGGAATACTTCAAGCCGAAGCGCGGCCCACTGAGTTACGAAGAGCAGAAGGCCCGCCAGGCTGATCGCAATGCCGACGCCGTCCGTTCTGCGCAGGACATTGGCGAGTTGCCGCCCGTTGTCGATTCCCAGCGAAAGGCGCGATGCGAGCAATCGTTCCGGCTGTTTTGCGAGACGTACTTCCCGGACGTGTTCTATCTGCCCTGGTCGCCCGACCACGACAAGGTGATCGAGAAGATCGAGCGGGCGGTGACCAGCGGCGGCCTGTTTGCGGTCGCCATGCCGCGCGGTTCGGGCAAGACCGTGCTCATGCAGATGGCCTGTCTCTGGTCGGCGCTGACGGGTGCGACACCGTTTGTCTGTCTGATTGCCGCCAGCGCCGAACGCGCCCGCGACCTCCTGGAGAACGTGAAGGTCTGGATGGAGACCAACGCGCTGCTTGCCGAGGACTTCCCGGAGGTGGCCTACCCTATCCAGTGCCTCGAGCGAATCACCAATCGGCAGAAAGGCCAGAAGTATCAGGGCGAGCCGACGCGGATCGAGTGGGCGTCGGACAAGATCGTTTTGCCGACGATTCCAGGCAGCAAAGCGTCCGGCATTGTCATCTCCTGCTCGGGGATGAAGGGCAGCGATATTCGCGGGCAGAACCACGCCCGCGCCGACGGGCAGGTTGTGCGGCCGCAACTGGTGATGGTCGACGATCCGCAGACGACCGAGTCGGCCTGGTCGCCGTCACAAAGCCAGCGGCGCGAGGCCATTCTTGCTGGCGACGTGCTGGGCATGGCCGGGCCGGGCAAGAAGATTGCCGGGCTGATGGCCTGCACCGTCATCCGACCGGCGGATATGGCGGACAACATCCTC
>JANQFY010000456.1 GCA_028277585.1 Sedimentisphaerales bacterium | reverse complement strand
GCGATCTCGCCGGCCGTCAGGGAGCGGCGCAGCGTGATCCGCCCCGTCGCGCAGAAGGCGCAACCCATCGCGCAGCCCACCTGGGTCGAGACGCACAGCGTCTTCCGCGCGCCGTCGATCAGGAGCACCGCCTCGACCCGCTCGCCATCGGCAAGCTCGAAGAGGAACTTGGTCGAGCCGTCGGGATCGGCCAAACTCTCGATAGTCTTGAGTTGTGAAACCAGGTAGCCCTGCTCGGCGAGCTTGGCGCGGAACACCTTGCTCAGGGGTGTGATGTCCGAGATCGCAGCGGCGTTCTTGGTGTGCAGAAAGGTGAAGATGTACTTCGCCAGATAGGGCTTGCCGCCCAGTTCCGTCACGAGCGCCGCCAGCTCGTCCGGCGTCTTGTCTTTCAGATCCTTCATAAGAAGAATGCAAGAATCAAAACGCAAGATGAGAAGTTGAGGAAGTCATCCCGGCCTGCCGGGATTCCGCCATTTTCATCTTTGCAGTTTGATCTTTGCCTTTCGATTACTCGTC
Source organism: Sedimentisphaerales bacterium (assembly GCA_028277585.1). Lineage (GTDB taxonomy): Bacteria > Planctomycetota > Phycisphaerae > Sedimentisphaerales > Anaerobacaceae > Anaerobaca. The sequence goes on along the minus strand of JANQFY010000456.1, from coordinate 18,975 downwards.
CTCGTCGACGGTGGTCGAGAGGTATTCCTGCTGGCCCTCGTTGGCGTAGGCGATGGCGGTCTCTTCTTCTTCGACCTCGTCGTCTTCCATCATGTCGGCGAAGCCCGCTTCGGCGTCGGCGTCCATCTGGTTCCGGACCGCCTCGTACTCTTCGACCGTCATGAGCACCTCGCGGGCCTGGCTGCCCTTGTACTCGCCGAGGATGCCGGCGCCGGCCATCATTTCGATCATGCGTGAGGCGCGGGCGTAGCCGATGCTGAGCTTGCGCTGCAGGAGCGAGACGCTGCCCCGCTTGGTCTGCAGCACAACGCGGACGGCGTCGTCGAAGAGTTCGTCGTGCGGCATGGCGGACGGATCGACGCGTTTGAGCTGCGTCAGCTCCGGGTGGAACTGCGGCTCGGCGATTTCCTTGAGGTGCTTGATGATCCGGCGGATCTCCGCTTCGTCCAGGAAGGTGCCCTGGGCGCGGATCAGGTCGCTGGTCCCGGGCTTGAGGAAGAGCATATCGCCCTCGCCCAGCAGGGTCTCAGCGCCGTTCTGGTCGAGGATGATCCGGCTGTCCATGCGGGCCGCGACGCGGAAGCCGATCCGGCACGGCATGTTCGATTTGATCAGGCCGGTGACGACCGTCGCCTGGGGACGCTGCGTCGCCAGGACGATATGGATGCCGACGGCGCGGCTTTTCTGAGCCAGGCGAACGATGTAGGCCTCGATCTCCTTCGAGGCGGTCATCATCAGGTCCGCCAGCTCGTCGATGATGATCATCATGTACGAGAGCTTCTTCGGGATCTTGGCCTCTTCGTCGGGCGTGCTCGGGTTGAACCGGGCGACGACCTCCTCGGCGCCCAGCTTGTTGTACTCGGCGATGTTCTTGACCCGCGCCTCGGCGAGCAACGCGTAACGCTCGTCCATCTTGACGGTCGCCCATTCGAGGATCTGGACCGCCATCTGCGTCTCGGTCACGATCGGGCACATCAGGTGCGGGACCGCGCTGTAGGCGGTCATCTCGACCATCTTCGGATCGACGAGAATCATCTTGACCTCATCCGGCCGCTTGGTCATCAGGATGCTGACGATGATGCTGTTGATACAAACGCTTTTACCCGAGCCGGTCGTGCCGGCGATCAGCAGGTGAGGCATCTTCGAGAGGTCGGAGACCAGCGCCTCGCCCGAAGAGTCCTTACCCAGGAACAGCGGGACCTGCATCTTGCTCGACCTTTTGCCGCCCTGGTCCATGATGCTCTTGATCCGGACCTTTTCCTTCTCGCTGTTGGGCACTTCGATGCCGATCGTGTGCCGGCCGGGCAGCGGCGCCACGACGCGGACGGCGCCGGCGCTCAGCGCGCGAGCGATGTCGTTGGAGAGGTTCGTAATCCGACTGACCTTGATACCGGCCGCCAGCTCCAACTCGAACATCGTCACGACGGGTCCCGTCTCGGCCGCGACCACGCGGGCGTTGATGTTGAACTCACTGAGCAGCCGCTCGAGGGCGGCGGCCTTCGATTTGACAACCTTCTCCTGAACCGCGGCGTAGCCGTATTCCGGCTCAGCCAACAGATCCAGCGGGGGCAACGTGTAATCGTCGTAGGAGGGCTGGACGAACGGCTTCTGCCTGGGCGCCTGCTTCTGATGCCGCACCTCGACCGCCGCGGGGCGCTTGACCGGAGCAGCCGCTACTTCCTCGGCCTCGTCTTCCTCTTCGTACTCTTCCCCGTCCTCATCCTCGTACTCGTATTCCTCATCGTCTTCGTATTCGTCTACCTCGCCATCGGCGTCTTCATACTCCTCTTCTTCCTCTTCATATTCGTACTCGCCTTCATCCTCATCCTCGACCTCGCCAGCGTTGGCGCCCGCCATTGCGAGGGTCTTCTGCCGGGCGCTGAGTCGCTCCCAGATCTCGCCCAGGGCTTCGGAGTGCTCTTTCGCGACCGCCCAGGCGGGTACCACGATGCTCACCACGCGACGGACGGCGGTGCCCACGGCGGCCAGCAGGCCGATGATCACGCTATCGGCCATCAGCGCCAGGCCGACCGTCCAGGTCGCCGCCATGAGAATGAAGGTCCCCAGCGCCGCGAACTGGCTACGAAGGAAGGTCGCGGTCGCAACGCCCAGGACGCCTCCCGAGCCCATGGGGAAGGCGTAGAGCTTGTGCGGCCAGAAGAAGTAGAACGTGCACGAGGCCGCGACCGTCAGCAGGACTAGGCCAATCGCCCGGAAAATCACCTGATCGGGAGGCCGATTCACCAGCTTGGCGACCATGTAGAAGATCGATGCCACGAGCACGACGAAAATACCCGGCCCCACATAGTACAGTGCATGGAACGCCGCAAAGGCGCCCATCGCGCCACACCAATTGACGGGCGGGTTGTTGACGGGATACGAGTAGGTGCTCGGCTCATCGCCGATATCGAAACTCAGACAGCTCGCCAGCAACATAACGCAGAGCACAACACCCAGACACAGCAGCGCCAGCCGGGCCCCCGTGCCGATGACACCGTGTTTGCCCTTCTTTGAACGCGATCCGGTTCGCTTGGCCACGATAACCACCTTTTTCTGTTAAGTCCTATAAAACCAGGGATTCCAGGAATCCACACCCTCCCCGTTAGGGTCCGATTGATCGTTATATCGGCACGTCACGCCGCTTTTCTGCACTATTGGACGTTCGGGTCAAGTCACTCGCTCGAAATGGCGAAGATACAGTGATGTGTCGTAACACGATTGGTCGAATGGATGCCCCGAGACGAATCTGAGTCGGCATCCGGAAGCGCTGCCCGATGGGGGGTAGAAAGATCGCATCGAAGCTATGCACAATGCGCTCCCAGCACACTGGGGATGACAATGAAGCACGAAATCGGTTCGGCTTGGCCGGGGTAATGCTGGCGTTTCTCTGCCTTTGGAGCACCCCGGCGGCTTGCCTGGCCGAATCGGATGGGGATCGGACGTCAACGCTCGATCTGGGGTCCATGACGATTGAGGAGTTGATGGAGATAGAGATCACCTCGCTTTCGAAGAAAAAAGAGAAGCTCTCCGAAAGCGCCGCGGCTGCCTATGTCATCACGGCCGAGGAGATCCGCCGGAGCGGGCATACCTCCATACCGGATCTGCTGCGCATGGTTCCCGGGTTGCAGGTCGCTCGCATCAACTCCAACACATGGGCCGTCACCTCCCGCGGCATGGCGCACGCCGAGTACGCCAACAAGATGCTCGTCATGATCGACGGACGGAGTATCTACACGCCCCTGCACGGCGGGGTCTATTGGAACACGCACGATGTGCCTCTGGAGAGCATCGAGCGCATCGAGGTCATCCGCGGGCCGGGCGGAGCGCTCTGGGGCGCCAACGCCGTCAACGGGGTGATCAACATCATCACCAAGAGCGCCCGCGATACGCAGGGCGGCCTGGTAACGGCCGGGGCGGGCACGGATCTGAAGAGCCAGGGTATGCTCCGATATGGGGGCAAGATCGACGACGGTACGTACTACCGCGTCTACGGAAAGTACCTCGATCGCGACGAGGGTCGCCGCATCGATGGCTTGGGCGCCGGGCGCGACGGATGGGATACGTTCCAGTCAGGTTTCCGTCTGGACAGTGAGGCGACGGATCGCGACCATCTGACCGTTCAGGGCGATTTCCTGACCGGCGATATCGGCCGAATCAGCACGGTGCATTCGCTGACAGCCCCCTACGCTGTCGAGGTGACCGAGGATCTCGACGTCGACGGCCAGAACCTGCTGGCCCGATGGACACGGCAATACGCCGACGATTCGGATCTGTCCCTGCAGATGTACTACGACCGGACGCGCCGACGTGAAATCGTTTTCAACGAAACCAGACAGACGTACGATCTGGACTTCCAGCACCGCTTCTGGTGGCGCCAGGGCCATGAGATCACGTGGGGTCTGGGCTACCGCCTTACGAGCGACCGACTGAGTGGGACCTTCGATTTCGACCTGGACCCGGACGCGTACGATCTGGACGTCTTCAGCGGCTTCGTCCAGGACCGAATCGCCCTGCTGGGCGACCGCGTGAATCTGATCCTGGGCAGCAAGTTCGAGCACAACGACTTCACCGGATTCGAATATCAGCCCAGCGCGCGTCTGGTGTGGAATGCAGACGCCCACCGCACCCTCTGGGCCTCTGTCGCGCGGGGCGTCAGGACGCCGACGCGGTACGATCGGGATGTGGACAGCAGTTGGGGCGTCACACCCGGACCTCCGGTGTACGCGGTCCGAGCCTACGGGAACGACGATCAGGACGCCGAGAAGGTCCTCGCCTATGAACTGGGCTATCGATGTCAGCCGAGCGAACGCCTGTCGCTGGACCTGGCGGCCTTCTTCAACCGGTACGACGACCTGCGCACTTTCGAGGGTAGCTTCTCGGACGCGATCAACATGGGCAGCTACATTCTGATGCCCTTCACCGCCGGCAACAAGATGGACGGGGAGACCTACGGGATCGAATTGGCAGCCGTGTACGAAGCAACGGATGACTGGACGTTGAATCTCGGGTATGCCTTCCTGCAGATGCAGTTGCACCCCGACAACAGCAGCACGTACACTCGCGACGAAGGCATCGAAGGGGCGTCACCTCACAACCAACTCAGTCTGCGTTCGTATTGGAACGTCACTGACGCGTTGGAGTTCGATCTCGCCGCCTACTACGTGGACAACCTTCCCAGCCAAGATACGGCCCACACCCTCCGTCTGGATGCCAGACTCGGGTGGAGGATCAACGAAAACACAGAATTGAGCCTCGTCGGTCAGAACCTGCTCCAACCGCGCCATAAGGAATTCGACGGCTCAAACGCGGCCTTGTTCGCGACCGAAGCCGAACGCGCCTTCTTCGTGCAGCTTCGCCACAGTTTCTAGAATCCGATCCTTCCTCCCGATCAGCTTGCTCATACCGCGTCGGTGGATTCCCCCTTGCGAATCGGTGTTCTGTATGCCATCCTGTGAGCGCAGGATCGCATACAGGGACAAGCACGGTTCATCTGGAAGGGGAAGAGCGCCATGAGAGGGTTGTGGTTCTTGAGCGTTGGGCTGATCGTTGTTCTCGCGGCACAGGCGCCGGTCACGGCGACACAAGCGGAGAGCAAACCGCCGAAATCGCTTTGTCCGGCCCTGGAACAGGCGGCCCAGGACCTGGCGGCCGGTCGCGTTGAGCAGGCGAGCGAAGGGTTTCGGAGGTTGGCCCAGGACGCGGCGCAGTCGCCTCTGGTCCGCGGCCTGGCGGGATTCGGATGGGCCCAGGCGAGCGCCGAGAAGGACCCCACCAGTGCGGGGAGGATTTGGCAGCGAATGGCGCAGGACACTTCCTTGCTGCGCGCCCATCGTGACATGGCGACCCACCGGGGGTCGGGCGCCTACGACCCGGTCGCCCATCGGGTGAATCTGCCCACTCTGTCGAAAGCCGCAGTGACGTTTCACGTCGCGCCGAAAGGCAACGAAAGGGGCGATGGTTCGGCTCTCAAGCCCTTTCCATCGCTGCGAGCAGCGCGGGATGCGGTCCGCCGCTGGAAGCGCGACAACAATGGCGATCTTCCCGTCGGCGGGATTCACATCATCATCCACGACGGCACCTATCTGCTCGAAGAGACGCTGAACCTGATCCAGGCCGATTCGGGCGACGCCGCGGCACCGATCGTCTACCGCGCCCAACCCGGCGCGAGGCCGGTCTTTGCCGGCGGCGTGCGTATCACCCAGTGGAAACCGATTTCCAACGCCCGTATCCGCACGCGACTCGACGCCTCGGTACGACAGCACGTGCGCCAGGCGGATCTCAAGGCGCTGGGCGTGACCGATCTGGGTGATGCGACCGCTTTGCGTCAACGCCCTGAACTGTTCTGTGACGGCGCGCCGCAGACGCTGGCCCGCTGGCCCAACGAAGGATTCGTCAAGACGGGCGAGGTCCTGGGCACCGATACGTTCAAGGTCTGGAACCGTATCGACGGGTGTCGCGATGGCAAGTTCAAGTTCGTCGACGACCGGCCCACCCGGTGGACGGACGAGCCGGACGTGCGGCTCTATGGATACTGGTTCTGGGACTGGTATGAGGAATACCAGCGCGTCGCGAGCATCGACGCGCAGGCCCGCACCTTCACACTCGCGAAGCCGTACTCCAACTATGGGTATCGCAAGGACCAGCGCTACTTCGCAGTCAACGTCTTGCGCGAACTCGATCGGCCCGGCGAATGGTATCTCGACCGGCGCACCAGCATCGTCTACTGGCTTCCGCCCGAAGGTGTCGATCCGGCGAAAGCCAGCACAGTTCTGAGCGTCTTCGCCAAGCCCATCGTTGTCATGAAGGACGTATCCCACGTCACCATGCTGGGGCTGACGTTTCAGGAGAGCCGGGGCGACGCGATTCACATTCAGGGTGGTTCCGACAACCTTATCGCCGGATGCACCTTCCGCCGACTGGGCGGCGACGCCGTCGTCGTCAAGGGCGGTGCCCGGCATGGTATCTTCGGATGCACGATGCACACGCTCGGGTGTGGTGGGACCAACGTCACCGGGGGTGATCGCAAGACCCTCACGCCGGGCGGGCACTTCGTCGAGAACTGCACCGTCTATGACATCTCGCGTTTGAAGCGCACGTACACGCCGGCCGTGCGGCTGGACGGGTGCGGCAATCGCGTCGCGCACAACCTCTTCGAACGAATGCCCTCCTCGGCCATGCGGATCGAGGGCAATGATCAGTTGATCGAGTTGAATATCGTCCGGGACGTGGTCAAGGAGTCCGACGACCAGGGCGGACTGGACATGTTTGGGAACCCCCTCTATCGCGGCGTGGTGATCCGCTGGAACCACTGGAGCGACATCGGGGCCGGGACCGTCCACGGCGGCGCTGGGGTGCGGCTGGACGACATGATCTCCGGCGTCGCGGTGTATGGCAACCTCTTCGAACGCTGCGGCGCCGTGCATTTCGGGGGCGTCCAGATCCACGGGGGGCATCGTAACCTCATCGAGGGCAATGTCTTCCTCAATTGCTTCGCGGGCGTCAGTTCCTCGCGCTGGAGCCAGAAGCGCTGGCTCGACTCGATCGAGCGTTTTCTGGAGCAAGCGGGCACAGCGCCCTACGCAAGTCGGTACCCCGACCTGGCGAAGATCAAAGAGAAGCCCAACATGAACTTCGTCACGCGCAACGTGTTCTCTCAGACCGGCCCGGCCCTGTCCCGCGACGGGGGCGTCCAGCGGACGATGCTCAACGTCGTCACCGACCAGCCCGTAAAGGCGAGCATCCTGTCCGATGCGAAAACCGTGCGTCAACACCCCCTGCTACGCCGGGCATTGCTCGACCCGATCCCTCAAGACGATATGGGGCCCTACGCTCATCCCTGGCGCGCCCCGGCCCGTTGACGGTTGCGATCGACGCCGAAAACGCTATACTGGTGTATTGGCTGGCTGCTCCGGATCGGGCGGCTCATTGTGGTATTTTTCTATCCATCACGGCCTATCGTATGGCGTGGAAGAGAGGTGGACGATCGTGAGATCCATTGTCTGTTTCGTAGCCGCTCTCTGGCTCCTGCATCCATCGTGTGTCTGCACCGCTGCTGACTCGAAACCGGACAATCTCGCCCGTCGCGCGACGATCAGCGCCAGCGGAGCGCTCAACGACGCGTACCATCCCCGCTATCTGGCGGATCGCGCGGTGCCGAACCCGGACAGTCGGGACGACCAGGGCAAGGCCTGGTGCCTGCCTCGCGCCCAGGCCGAGAACGCCTGGCTGCGGCTCGAATGGAAGGAACCGGTCGAAATCGGCGCCGTCGTCTATTGGGGTCGAACCGCCTGGCTCAACAACGAGAATTTCAAGTCGTGCGACGTCTTGGTGGGATCGGAAGCAAGCGCCACCGCCTCGAAAACCCTGAGGCGCGGTCCCCAAGGACAAGTGATCGCGTTGCCCCAGCCCGTTCGGACCCAATCGCTGACGCTACGCTTCGCCGGCAACTACGGCGGGCCCAACCCCGGCGCATCGGAGATCGGCGTCTTCGCAGCCGTTCCGACACAGGACGACCTGGAGGCCTACCAATTCGGCACCACGAAGGTCTCGCCCGAAACGCTCGAGGCCCTTGGCGCCGGCGCGTACGGGTTCACCAAGCTGCTGCTCGTGCAACGACCTGAACTGAATCCGTCGCATGTCTACACGTACCACCAGGAGAACCTCCGACCCGGGGGCGGCCTGTGGGTACGCGACTTCGCCGCCCAGGACGCGCCGCTGGAGAGGATCCTCGACTCGTCCGAGGGCGTCATCCTCGACGCGCAACTGCACTACAACGGGCGTACGATCCTGTTCAGTTGGAAGCGGATGATGGACCAACTCTTCCAACTCTACACGATCGACGTCACCGGGGCGCACCTGCGCCAGTTGACCGACCACGAGTCGAACAACTTCAATGCCTCCTGGCTGCCCGACGGAGGCATCGTGTTTCTTTCCGACCGCAAGCCGGCGTTTGCCTATTGCTGGAAGACCACCACGCCCATCCTCTGGCGCTGCGAAGCAGACGGGACCGAGCCCCGCCGAATCAGTGCGAACTACCTCAACGACTTCACACCGTCGGTCATGCAGAACGGGCGCATCCTCTATTCCCGCTGGGAATACGTCGATCGTCCGGCGATCCCGATCCAGAGCCTCTGGTCGATCAATCCCGACGGGACGCGGCTGCAGGGCGTGTTCGGCAACCGGATTCTGAGCCCGGCGACGTTCATGGACGCGCGGGAGATCCCGGGCACGGACGGGGAGATTCTCTGCACGCTGACGGCGCACAACGGGCCTTGCCGGGGCGCGGTCGGTCGGATCGACACCGCCATCGGCGCGAACAGTCAGGACGCGATCGAGAACCTCACCCCCGAGGTGCGGATCGGCCAGGTCGGCAAAGGCGATGGCAACTTCATTCGTGGGCCGTACCTGCACCCCTGGCCCCTCGACGATCGGCACTACCTCGTCTCCCGAGCCGGCGCGATCCAGTTGCGGGACTACGATGGAGAGTCCGTCGAGACGCTCCTGACACGGCGTGGGGGACTGGGCTTCTACAATCCCCAACCCATTCGGTCTCGCAAGCGTGAGTTCCTTGTCTCAGAGCAGGAAGCGCCCTCCTCCGAAGGTGGGTGGGCGACCATCGCTATGCAGGACGTCTACCACGGTCTCGGTGCCGCGGCGCCGCGCGGCTCGATCAAGCAGCTGGCGATCGTTCAGGAAGTGGAGAAGCCGCTCAGTATCGATCCCGGCCAACGGGCGTTCGGGTTCCAGTTCCCCGTGGTCAGTTGCGGGGCAACGTACGCGCCGAAGAAGGTCTGGGGCTATGCAACCGTCGAGCCGGACGGATCGGCCCACTTCGAGGTGCCCGCCCAGCAGCCGATCTACTTCTTGCCGCTCGACGCTCAGGGTCGCGCCGTTCAGCGCATGCGGACGTTTACCCATCTGATGCCGGGCGAATCGCAATCGTGCATCGGCTGTCACGCCGACCGCAACTACGCGACACCCGCGACACTGCGTGCCGTCGCGCGACCGGCTGCGGGGCTGCAGCGCCGGGCTCAGAAACTCCAGGTCCCCGAGTGGGGCCTGCGCGGGTTCAGCTACGCCCAGCTCATTCAGCCAATCTGGGACAAGCACTGCATCGGATGTCACGGCCGGCGCCATCCGGCGGCGAACCTCGAGCTGACGGGCGACAAGACGGACTTCTTCAACGTCTCCTACGAGAACCTCGTCCGCAAAGGGACGCCCTCGGAGAAGTGGTGGATCGGCGGGGTCGGCGGCAAGTTCGCCGAGAGCAAGTACACCTCCTGGATCCCGACCTACAACGGTCAGGAAGCCAATATCCTCGAAATCGAGCCGGGCCAATGGGGCGCGAAGGCCTCGCTGCTCGCGACGGTGATCGCCAAGGGCCATCCCGATTGTGACGGCGAACCCCGTGTGACGCTCTCGGACGCCGAGAAACGCCGCGTCTATGCCTGGCTGGATCTGAATTGCCCCTATTACGGCACGAGCGATTCGAACTACCGCGAGTTGCGCGGGTGCCGTCAGCAATTGCCCGCCGATTTCAGCAACCTGATCAAGGACGTGGGCCAGCGCCGTTGCGCGTCCTGTCACAAAGGCGCGGAGAAGGACAACAACTGGGTCTTCTCCTTGCCCAACACGTTCTACATCCGCATCGATTCGCCCAAACTCAACGGCTTCCTCAAGGCGCCGCTGGCACGGGCGGCCGGCGGGTCAGAGAAGTGCGGCCAACCCGTCTTCGCAGGCGCCGACGACCCTGACTATCGTCGTGTTCTCGATTCCTTCGCGGGACTCCAGGAGCAACTGACCCAGCGGCCGCGCATCGACATGGCGCCGCCTATCGAACCCCCGGCCACCGCCGAAGTCGCACATGCAGGAGAGTAGTTTCACCCCCCGCGGAAGCACCGCGTCGTCATGGTCAGGGTGAAATAGCCCCGTCCAGGGGAACCCAAGTTCAGTACAGTGGTAGACTTACGCAATCCCCGGGGAGACTGCGCGTTTTGGAATCAGCGGCGTCGATACGTATACTTTGATTGAAGGCATTCTCGACGTTCGAAGATACAGTAGGTAGGCTCCACACGCGGAAACAAGCTATGAAAGCAAGACACGGTTTTACGCTCGTTGAAATCCTGATTATCGTGGTCATCCTGGGCGTTCTGGCCTCGATCGTCGTTCCGCAGTTCAGCTCGGCCGCTAGCGACGCGCAGATCTCATCGCTGCGTTCGAACCTACTGGCCGCCCGCAAGCAAATCGAGCTGTACAAGCACAATCATGACGACAATCTGCCCGCGGTGGCGGGGGAAAGCGGCACGGATTTCGAGCGGCGCATGACCACACAGACCGATATCAACGGCGACGCCGGGACCGATTACGGCCCGTATCTCGAGCGCCTTCCCATGAATTGCTTCAACCGTCTCGACAGCGTCCGGGTCGGCGGCGCCGCGGCCGGGGCCAACACGCACGGATGGCGCTTCGATCCGGCGACGGGGAACTTCCAGGCCGACGACGACCAGGACAGCAACGGGGACGGGACACCCGATCACATCAATCTATAGGCGATTCCGGCCCCTCCTGGAAAAGAGGCCGAACGTGCCGGTCATAGATATTGGCCGTCACGTGCCCGGCGACGGTATCTTCGTACGTCCCAAGCGCGTCTAGGAAACGAGGTCCCATCTCCGCGGCGACCTTATAGCCCACGTGCAGGAGTTGGCGAAAGCTGGGGTTGTACAGGGCGCACGCCTGGTCGTGACGCAAGGTCGAGGCGAACGTCTCGCCGTCCCACGTGTTGACCTCATCGGCACTGGGCAGCGCGCCCGGATCGATGTCGATGACGGTCGCGTAGGGGCCGCACAGTTCGTCCATCCGCGCCAGCGCCTGGGCGTAGACCTCTTTGGCAATGACCAGCCCCTCGCCTCCGGCCGAAGCCAGGCCAATCACTTCTTCCAGCCAGGTCGTGCCGGCCGTCTTGACATGAACCCCCGCGTCGAACTTCGTCAGCGCTCGGCGGATCGGCCCATAGATTGAAAACTTATCACTACCCGAATGGACGCTGAGCTTCAGATCGGCGGGCAAACCGTACTCCTTGACGGCGAAGGCCAGGACAGCGACGTCCTGTTCGAACTCCCGCGCGAAGGCCTGCACATCACCAACGTAGTCGACCCCCTTGTTGAAGCGTCCACTGAACTTCGGCGCGATCGTTTGGACTGGAATCCCCTCATCGGCGATCGCCGCGAGAATAATCAGCATCTCGATCGGCGTCTGGGGCGTGTCCGTCTCGTCCATCGAGACCTCCGTGACGAAGGATCCGGCGCCTTTGTTCGACTCAACGTGGCGATAGATGCGCCCCGCCTGGGCGACCGCGCCGAGATACTTCGAGGCGATCGACTGCAGATCACTCTCGCTGACCTCGAACGACTCATCGATCCCATCGATGGTGAGCATTCCTACTAGAGCGCGGTGCTTCGCCGCGAAAGCGCTTATCTGACCCGCCTCGACCCGGCGCCCGATGAAGTCGGCGACATCGAGCGCAAAGAAGTCACTGGCGTCGAGGAACTGATCCACATTGCCCATCCCAATGTGGTCGGCGTCGACGAAGTAGGGCTGGTCCCAGCCGGCGGATGCAACCGTGGCGTCCGCTTCGCGGCGCACATCGGCTGGTTGCGTACCGATGATGCTGTGCTCGCGGTGTGACTTGTTCCAGACGGGCGTGATATCCAGCCCCGCGGTGCGCGCCTGGAGCATCGCCTTCAACTGCGCGTTGCCCTGACGACCGAATCGGTCGCCCACCCCGAATGAGTACTTCCCAAGCTGCATGGTGTCCCTTTCGCTGACTGAATCGATGGGCGGATGATACCGCAGGGCAGGAGACGAGGAAATAAAAAACCCCGCAGCGCATCCGTTCGCCACGGGGCAATGAAAAACTTGTCTTGTGACCTACCTTACTCGAAAACGCGCGTCTTGTCGCGTCTGCTACTCCTGCACAGTCATCGGAGGTGACTCGGGCGATTCAACGACGACACCGAGTCGGCCCAACGCGCCGGCTACGTCCGGCTGTCGCGCATTCAACTCGAAGCTGCGCTGCAAGTACCGCTTTGCGTTGGCGTTGTCACCCTTACCCAGGTAGTAGAAGCCCACCTGCTTGTTCACTTCCGGCGAATCCGGCGCGGCGCTCAGCGCCGTGCGGAAGCAACGCATCGCGTAGGCGTTGAGCCCCAGCTTCTCGAACTCCCAGGCCAGACGCAACGATTCGTTGGCGTCACGACCGGCCGCCTGCATGAAGCGAGCGGCAAACTGCTCCGCTTTCGAGGCATCGCCCTGATCGCCGTACATCTTCACCAGGCCCGCCTGGGCCGCCCGGAAGGCCGGATCAAAAGCCAAGGCTTGGTTGTAATGGTAATCGGCCTTGAGCCATTGGCGCGATTGGTGATAGAACACGCCCAACTCATAGTGGCCGCTGGGGTTCTCAAACTTGCGCTCCACCTCCGCGAGCAATTGCATCTCTGTCTTCTCGGAGGGAACGGTCCCGACGGGGTCGGTGGGAGTCGAGGATGCGAGAGGCCGGTTACAACCGGGAGCCAGGAGGGAGGCGATACTGAAGAGCACCAACAGCAGCATCTTACAGACCGCTACTGGCTTCGTCCTTGTGCGTTTGCTCGTCATTCAGCGCCTCTTCAATGAGCGTTGCCGCTCCAACCCCTGACTCTGTCATAGAATCAACGTGCGTATTCTGTCAGCGCGTTGCTAATATTGCAAGTAAAAAAAGGACGCCGCGCCGATAAAGTCGGAGTTTTTCGGCGCTCGCGTGACATCGTCGCGTGGCGCTACGAATTGCGCTCGCCAGTGTAATAAACCCAATCGCGCCGTCGACATATATAATGGCGGCGCGAAGCTGTCAGGTCGCCCGGGGTCGCAACCGAACGAAACGCTTGAGCGAAGAAGTGAGGATGTTACTTGCAAGTATATGACTGGCGGCACATTACCGAGGAGCACGGGCCGAGGGTCTGGCAGATCGCGTATCGTCTGCTGGGCAACCACAGCGATGCGGCCGACTGTTTCCAGGAGACGTTTCTGGCGGCGCTGGAGATCTCGCGCCGTCAGCCCGTGCGAAATCTGCGGGGCATGCTGGTGCGGCTGGCGACTACCCGGGCGATCGACCGGTTGCGTCAACGCAGCAGACAGGAGCGTTATCAGGCCCTGGCGCAGGAGGCGCGGCGCGAATCGGGTTCGGGCAACGACCCGGCCGACCACGCCCAAACGGGTGAACTATCGGGGCGTCTGCGAGAAGCCATCGCTCAGCTTCCCGCCCAGGAAGCCAAGGCGTTTTGCCTGCGTTACTTCAGTGAAATGAGCTATCGACAGATTGCGAAGGAACTGGACATCAAGACCAGCGCCGCCGGCGTGCTGCTGCATCGCGCCAAGGCGCGACTGCGTGAGCGACTGACCCCGGAGGCGGTTCCAATCGATGAGGTCAAACGATGAAGAATGAGAAAGACATCCTGAACGAGGCACTGGCTTCGATAAGGCACGAGCCGACACCGGAACTACCGGCTAACGTCCTCCGTGATACGCTGGCGCAACTGGCGGAGGCCGGAGCGGGCGACGGCGTGGTTCAGACCTCCGAGCCCAGGATCATACGTTTCCTGCGTCCAGTCGCGAAGTTCACCGCCGCGGCGGCTGTCTTTCTGCTGGTTGGATACGCCATCGGGCGAATGTCAGGCCCGGAACCCGTCGATCTGGACCAACTACACAACGCCCTGTTGCCTTCCCTGGCCTCGGCGCTGGAACCGAACCTCCGCGAATCGCTGCTCGAGGACGCCAGCCAGCGTCAACAACTGGCGTTAGCGGGCGCGTATCTGCGGCTGCGGGATGAACTTACCGAGCAACAGCGTAGTGAGATGAACCGGTATGCCGCTCAGACGCTGGCGGCCTCCAATGCGGTGACGAACCAATTGTTGGCCGATCTGGTCCAAACCATCAAGGACGACCAGACCGAGGAACTGCGCAGTGTCGCGGCCGTGATTCACAGAATCGAGCAGGAGCGCCTGGCCGATCGCGAGCGCCTCACAAACGATCTGATCGCGCTGGCCCATCAAACCGAAGACGGCCTCAAAGAGACGCGCGAGGAATTAGTGCAACTCGTCGTCAACAGGGCGCCTGATCCTTCGGGACAGCCCAATAGCAGCAAAGAACAAGACATTCATTGAGAGGATTGAAACATGATAGCGAAAGAACATGCCCTTCTCGTGGCTCTTGCGGTGGGTTGCTTTGGCCTGGCGCCTGCGTATGGACAGGCTGCCACATTCCAAAGCAATGCGATCGTCGAATCGGCTCCTCAGTCGGACGCCCCGCGGCTCAGCGTCCCCACGCCGGTGACCGAAACCGTTCTAGCGTCCGCCTATGGAGCGCCGGCCGACTATGCCGTCGCAGACGGTTATGTCCTCCAGACGCAGTCGGCCCACCGGCAGACCCTTTTGAGCACGGCGCTGATCGTCCTGGCCGAACGGGACAGCAAGAACGATCTCGAGACCCTCACCGAAGACCTCAACATCATGTGCCGCCTTCTCGATCGGACGGTGGCCGGCGCCGGACTGCGGTCCGACCGCCGCGATGTCTTCTCGCAACTGATGATTCGCCAGGT
This sequence comes from Sedimentisphaerales bacterium, assembly GCA_028277585.1. Classification (GTDB taxonomy): domain Bacteria; phylum Planctomycetota; class Phycisphaerae; order Sedimentisphaerales; family Anaerobacaceae; genus Anaerobaca. Next base: position 3,845 of record JANQFY010000456.1, on the reverse strand, counting down.
GGGACACAACTGGCCCGACAGACTGTTCGGCGACGCGTCGGCCTGGACCGAATGTCTGTACGTCGAAGGACATGGGCCGCTATTCGTGATGAATGTGGATTTTCCGCTCGTTGAAGGGCCTCAGGCCGAGGCGCCCAGCGATCCCAACGGCCCCGCTGATCCGGTCTGGGCGGAGGTCTCCCGGGACCTGCGCGCCCAACCGGGAAGCCGCCCGAGCCAGCGCGGCGCGAGCGTACCTCCCTACAACCCTGTCAAAGTGCTCGCCCTCAAGAAGGCGCTGAGCCGCGCGTTGAAGCACGCCGGCAATATCCGTGGACTCGCGCCGGACGAAACAATAACCGTCATGGTCAAGGGCAGACAGGTCGTAAGGTCGCCACAGCCTCGCCTGTTCCGACCTGAGGGCGACGACACCCGTCCGCTGACCCTCCTGGGCGTCGCGCGCGGCGAAATGGTCAGGATGTCGCGACTGGTGATGCGCGTTCGAATGGAGGATATCAAGGCGTTGTCCTCCGGCGCCTCGAGCGAAGCCGATTTCAACCAGCGGATTCGGACCGTCCAGAACTAACATTCCTCTGCTGATCAGGAGATTGCCAAGATGCAACGCATTACGATTCTTACGATTGTTCTGACGCTCGTCCCGCTGAACTTCGCGAACGCTCAGGCTGCCAGTGCGGGATCACCAGTTGAACTTGAACCGGCAGAACCTCTCACCGCCCCACCGCGGCCGGGCATCGTCGGCACGCGGGCGATCTCTGTCCCGACTGTCATGACGGGAACCGGGCACGCCGTGCTGGTTGTTCCTGGTACCGAATCGACTCCCGAGCAGGCGGCTGAACTGGCGGAAGACCTTGATGTCATGTGCGCTGTCTTCGACAAGTTCCTCAGCGACTCAGGCGTCAAGATGCGTTCGTGGGGGACGAGCGGTCATCGCAGACGGCGCAGCACTCGGTGTATATACTTGCCCAATTCCGGCCCTGTCTTTGTGATGGAGGCGGAGTTTCCGCTGGCCCCCGCGGCCCAGGAGGCCCCAAAGGAAGACAAGGCGCCCGATGTGGACCCCCTCTGGGCCGAGGTTAAGTCCAGCATGAGATCCCCCCGGCCGCAAAGCATGTACAAGAACAAGCACGCACAGGCGCCGTACGACGAACTGAAGGTTGTCAATCTGAAGGTCACGCTCCTACGTGCGGTCAAGCACGCCAGCAACGTGCGTCATATGGGGTCCGACGAGCAGATCGCCATCGTTGTGGTCGAGAGCGGTCACGCAAATCGGGTGAGCACGACCATCCGAGTTGAGGGAAGGAGAAACACCTACAATACGATCGGTTCGGCGGTCGGACCTACGAACGTCCTGACGTTCGGGGCAACCAAGGCGCAGGTAGACACGGCGGCGCAGAAGAAACTGACGCCGGAGGCCTTCGAATCGGACGTCACGATTCTCAGCTATCAGTTGCCGCTGCTCCAGGGGACAAGGCGCCCTCTCTAGCGCCTCGCCCACGGTCAGGAGCGCCGTTAGACGTCGAGGTTCTGGACCTCTAAAGCATGGTCTTGAATAAACTTACGACGTTTCTCGACATTGTCGCCCATCAGAATACTGAAGAGTCGATCGGCCTCCCCGGCGTCGTTGAGGCGCACATTTAACAGCGTCCGCGTCGCCGGGTTCATGGTCGTTTCCCAGAGCTGATCGGCGTTCATCTCACCGAGACCTTTGAACCGCTTGATGTCGATCCCCTTGCCCCCGATCTGCCGAATGCCCGGGCAAACGCCGCCCAGCGAGGCCACTTCGTAGGTGTCGTCGTCGTGGGCGAGCTGGAACTTGGTGGGCAGTGACTCGCCCGACTCGCTCTTCTTCTCCTTGAGCAGGAAATCCTTCAGGTCGAGACCGAATTCGGTACGCAGCTTCTCGTTGATCTGATTGATCCGCACGACCTCATGAAGCTCTTCGCCGGCGTGTTGGAGTTCCTCGTCGGAGGGCCCTTCTGCCTCGTCACTGTGAGCGCTCTCTTCTTGCAGCTTATCGAGGCGCTTCTCGTAGTCGGCGCTCGTGTAGAAGACCTCATCGTCGAGCGTCTCGTCCGGGTGACGGATCATGAAGCAGGGCAATCTCTTGCCGTCGTAGTATTCCTTGACGAAATCAACGAACCGAATGCCCCGGCGGTCGAGGACGCCGACGCTGCGCTCCATGTCGGATAGCAGCTTGACCAGCCCAGCCAGTTCCTCACCCGTGATCTCGCGCTCCTCCTGAGCGTCCTCGTCGCCGTTGCGGACGACCAGGCGAGTATTCTCCAACCCCCGTGTGATCATGCGACGCCGCATGTCGTTCTCGCTGAGCACGTACTCCGATTTCTTGCGTCCCTTGACCCGGACCTCATACAACGGCGGCTGCGCGATGTACACCATCCGCTCGTCGAACAGCACCGGCATCTGGCGGAACAGGAACGTCAACAGAAGCGTGCGGATGTGGGCGCCGTCGACGTCGGCATCGGTCATGAGAATGATCTTGCCGTACCGGCACTTCTCGACGTCGAACTCGTCCGTCCCGATCCCCGTCCCAAGGGCGCTGATCATGGTACGGATCTCCTCATGGCCCAGCATCTTCTCCAGCCGCGCCTTCTCGACGTTGAGGATCTTACCCTTCAAGGGCAGGATCGCCTGAATGTTGCGATCGCGCCCTCCCTTGGCGGACCCACCGGCTGAATCACCTTCGACCACGAAGATTTCGGTCGTGGCGCGTTCCTTGCTCGCGCAGTCCCAGAGCTTGCCGGGCAGGTTGGCGCTGCCCAGGGCGCCCTTGCGTCGCGTCAACTCGCGCGCCTTGCGGGCGGCGACGCGGGCGGCTGCGGCCTGGATCGCCTTGTTCAGGATACGCTTCGAGTCGGTCGGATGCTCCTCGAGGAACAGCGAAAGCTGCTCGTTGACCGCCGTCTCGACGAAGCTGCCCACCTCAGGATTCGTCAGGCGAACCTTGGTCTGCGCCTCGAAGTGCGGGTCGGCCAGCTTGACCGCGATCACCGCGGTCAGACCCTCACGCAGGTCGTCGCCGGTGGTGCCTTGCCCGTCCTTCATCAGGTTGTTCGTCTTGGCGTAGTAGTTCATCGTCCGGGTCAGCGCGGTACGGAATCCCGAAAGGTGCGTGCCCCCGTCGATGTTGCGAATGTTGTTGGCGAAAACGAGCACGTTCTCGTTGTACCCGTCATTGTACTGGACGGCGACCTCACAACTGAGCATCGCCTCGGGGTCCTCTTTCTTGATGTAGATCACATCGTTGTGCAGCGTGTTCTTGCCCTCGTTGAGGTGGTCGACGAACGCCTTGATCCCGTCCTCGAAGAGGAACTCCTCTTTCTTCTTGGCCCGGTCGTCCCGGAAGGTGATCTTGAGCCCCGCGTTGAGGTAAGCCAGCTCGCGGATCCGCTTGCGGAGCGTATCGAAGGCGAATTCGAGGTCGCCAAAGATCTGGTCGTCTGCTTTGAAAGTGATCTTCGTGCCGCGTTTCGCGGTGTCGCCCAGAACCTCCATGGGCCCGCGAGCGTTGCCCCGCTCGCATTCGAAGTGATAGTGCTTCCCATCGCGGTAGACATCCGCTTCGAGCCACTCGCTCAGCGCGTTGACCACGCTGACGCCGACGCCGTGCAGACCGCCCGAGACTTTGTAACTGTCGCTGTCGAACTTGCCGCCCGCATGCAGGGTGGTCAGAACGACCTCCAGGGCGCTGACATTCGCGTCCTTGTGCATTTCGACCGGGATGCCGCGGCCGTTGTCCTCGACACTGCAGGTGCCGTCGGCGTGGATCCGCACGATGATCTCCGTGCAGAAGCCGCCCAGCGCCTCATCGATCGAGTTGTCAAGCA
>JANQFY010000367.1 GCA_028277585.1 Sedimentisphaerales bacterium | reverse complement strand
GTGGGGACACCGACCTCGATGCGTTTGACCTTGCCGATATAGCCGTTACGGACCAGCTCGGCGGTCTTGTGCATGTACGCGTTCGTGCGGCACTCGCTGTCGGTCCGGAAGACGACGCCGTGCTTCTTGACCTCGTCGGCCAGCACGCGTCCCTCGGCGATCGAGAGCGTCAGAGGCTTCTCACACGAGACGTGCTTGCCCCGCCGGACGGCCGCCAGCGAGATGGGCACGTGCCAGTGGTCGGGCGTCGAGTTCATCACCGCATCGATGTCGTCGCGGGCGATTATTTCGCGCCAGTCGACAGTCGCGCTGCACGCGGTATTGCCATAGTGCTTATCGACCTCCTGCTTGGCCCGGTCCAGCCGCCAGCGGTCGACGTCGCAGACGGCCAGCACCTGGGCGTCGTCGGAATTCAGGAAGGGTTTGAGGTTGGCGTACAGCGCCTGACGGCCCATCCCGATCATGCCGATCGTGATCCGATTCGACGGCGCATTGGCGCCGAACACCGAGGACGGAACCACCGTCGGGAGGGCAGCGCACAGGCCGGCCGCGCCAACGCCTCGCAGCATCTGCCGACGCGTGACGCCCTTATTCGATTGCGGAGTCTTGTTCATGGAGTATGCCCTTTCTACTTTGGCTCGAGCAGCTTGGACAGCTCGTTCCAGGCTTTCAAAGACCGCTGAAGGTTCTCGCGAATGTCACCCTTGACGTTGTAACACTGCAGGCCGACCGGTCCGGTGTAGCCAACGGTTTTCAGTTGTTTTAGGAGCGGTCGCATATCGAACGCGCCGCGATCGAGCGTCTGGATCAGTTTGTCCCATCCCCCTTCGTGGTCGGCGCCATTGATCGAGACGAGAAACAGATGCGGCGCCGCGGCTTTGACGATCTCGCTCAGCCTGGCGCCGTTGCCTGAACGCAGTTCGTGGCAGAGGTTGATCGAGACGCCCAGGTTCTTGCGCTGGGCCTGCTTGGCCAGACGCAGGGCATCGTCCGTCGTCGCCACGTAGAACCCGAAGTGGGGGTACAGCGCAATCTTGACTCCGTAGGGACGAGCGGCGTCGGAAAGCTCCCGCAGGACGCGAACGGCCTGCTCATCGGTCGTCTTGCCCTGCACGGTGAGCCAGAGCATGGTGTCCGTGCCCTTGAGGTGCTTCATCGCCTCGACGAGTTCGGGTGCGTACGCCTCTTCGCGATCCGGATAGCACGGCACGTACAGGCTGAACACCTTGATCCCCCGCGACTTGAAGACGCGCAATCTCTCGGGCAGATCGGTCGTGCCGGTATAACCAATCCCAGCGTAACCCAGCTCCTTGAGCACATCCGCTTGTTGGATGATGGACCACTGCCCCCGGCCCACGCCATTGTCGAACGCGAAGAAAGGACTCTTCTTCACACATTTCTCGTCGGCCGCGATCCCCGCCGCGAGTATCAAGCTCAACAAGAGCCCCCCTATGACCGCCCTGCTTCGTCGTTCCGAGCATCCCATCGTTCGGTTCCTCCCTTGCCAGACACACATCACATTGTAGAGACGCATATTCCTGAAGCCCCTGGCATCAGAGACACATGCGATCGCGGGGGATTGTACCATCGACACGGCGTTCCCGCCAGCGCCGGCAGCGCGAAGTGGCGACACACGCCAAGGCCGCCTCGGGCATCGTCGCGGCAGACGAAGTCGACGAGACGCCCCCGACCGAGGACAACAACCTGGATTGACACATCGCGGCACGCAGCACTTACCCGTTGTGAAGACTCTCCGGCCGGACACCGCGCGCTCACGTTTTCTTGGGAGTAGTTGCGAACACCGTCGGGCGTCGCGACCGTAGAGGAAACCGAACAGTTTGAACTATTCGGCCGCGACAGGATGAATCTGCCGGCAGGCAAGATCTGGGTGAAGGGACAAAACCGATGGCTGAACTGCAAGCGACTGAGACCCCAACCACGACGAAACAGGACGAACGCGCCGCGTTCCCCGACGTCTTGCGCACCTTTCTTTGGAACGTGACGGTTGATCGCGCCAGTGACGTTCACCTGCACTGGTACGAGGGACGAATGCATGTCTTTCACCGCGTCGACGGCAGCGTCCACAAGAAGCGCATCTTATCGGAAATCGAGGGCCGGCAACTGGCCAACCAGCTCAAGAGCGCAGCGAGTCTGGGCGCCGTTCGCGCGTTCGGCCCGCTCGAGGGCCAGATCCTTTGGCCGGACGAAGACGGTACGAAAAACCTGCGACTGACGGTGGTGCCAATAGGCAACGCCGAATCGCTGCACCTCAGAGTGCTCAAGGCCCCCGCAAACAAATGGGACATTTCCCGACTGGGCCTGACACCGGAAGACCGGGCGCGAGCCGAAGGCCTGGTTCACTCCGCCAGCGGCCTGGTCCTGGTCACCGGAGCGACAGGATCGGGTAAGACGACGACAATCTACTCGCTGGCCGCCCTGCTGAATCAGCACGCGCGGATGACCTACACGATCGAGGACCCCGTGGAGTTTCGCTTGCCCTTCGCCCAGCAGATCGAGGTCGACGAAGCGCATGGCTTGTCCATGTACGAGGGCTTGCGCACCATTCTCCGCATGGACCCCGACCTGATCCTCGTCGGTGAGATCCGGGACCGGGATTCGGCGATCGTCGCGGCGCGGGCGGCCCTGTCGGGTCGACTCGTGCTGGCGACCATTCACGCCCAGGATGCGGCCGGCGCCGTCGACGCGATGCACTATCTGGGCGTCCCCTACTACATCATTGGCACGTCACTGCAAATGGTCATCGCTCAGAGCCTGCTGCGGAAGCTCTGTCCCTCATGCGCCCAGGGGCGGCCGCTGTACGCCGAAGAAGAAGAGACCTTCCGCAGGTTCAACCTGGCAGTTCCCTCGGAGGTGAAGGAAGCCGTGGGGTGCGACGCGTGCAGTTCGTATGGGTACTCCGGCCGCACCGGCGCTTTCGAGGTCGTCAAGGTCGATGCGGAAATACGGCGTCTGATCACCTCCGGCGCCCACCAGGACGACCTGCAGGACCATTTCCGCGAATTGAAGATCGGCACTGTGATGCGGGACGGTCTGTACAAAGTCGCCCGGGGACAAACGACGATGGACGAACTCTTCCGCGTCTTCGGCACGCCGGGCGGCTAACCTTCTGCGGGCCGCCGCTCGCTCTGCATGACTTCCGATTCCTTCATGTATGCGTCGAACGCCTTGAGGTCGAACTCCTTCATGACCTGGGCAATCTTCACATCGGCCGAGCGGCTCTCGATGATGCTCCATTCCTCCTCGTGGAAGGTCGTGATCTTGATCCGGCGGCCGTACTTGGCCTTGATCTCTTTGAACCGTCTGCAGAAGGGCCAGGTGTGCAGGAAGACCTTCTCCAGGTTCACCGGGCCGCAGCAAAGGTACGGATTCCACAAGCCGGTCTGAGCCGGGACGGTGCCGTCAATGTCGCAGATCTTGTTTACTTTGCGGCGGGTAGACGAGACCACAACGTAGTGGAACAATTGGGCCAGCATGTTCAGCTTGCGCCCGCCGGCAAACGCCGAGGGCCAAAACACAATCTCGGCGCCCTTTTCGTTCAAGCGTTGCCAACCGTCGAGGTACTCAATGTCGAAGCAGATCTGAATGCCGACCCGGCCGATATCCAGATCAAACACGGGCGGGTCCAGCGGCCCGGGCGTCAATCCACTGCGCATCTCCCCGGCGGTCAGGCGCGTCTTACGATACTCCCCGACGAGTTTCCCCTGTCTGTCGATCACAACGGCCGAGTTGTAGTAGCGCCCCTTCTCCATGGTCCGGGTCGCGCAGATCACGTTCGTGTGATGCTGGGCCGCGAACGCTGCGAATCGCTTCGTCACCGGCCCCAGGGGCACCTCCGAAATCTCCTCCAGTGACGGTCGGGAAGCGCACTGACACGGGAAATTCTCGGGCAAACAGATCACATCCGGCTTGTACGGCAAGGCTTCCTTCATACGCCCCAGCATCCGCGTGACCATGTCGTCCGGGTCCCGCGCCTCGATGCCGTCACAGGAAACCGAGGCCAGCCACACCTCACGAGGCAAACGCGGCTGCGAACCGTCCGGCTGAGCCGGAACCGCCCCCCGAACCGACCGTCCCCCCACAGCCGTCAAACTCCCCAGTCCCACCCCCAAAGCCGTCCCCCGCAATAGATCCCTACGTCGCATCGCATCTCTCCTTTTCTGGCAGCCTCAAGAAACGACGACAGCGAGAAGAACGTTTCCCGTCGGCCGCCGTCGAGATTCACGCCAATCAGCATACCACCTCCGGTGGGATACACAAGTCATAGGAACGGTGACGCTTTATCGCGCGGGGCCCTTACCAGTGAGTGACAACAGGCGGCGCAGGCGCGAGAGCGGGCGCTTTCGCCCGATCGGGCCGCTGCTGGTCACCGCCTGTTCGAGACCGCTTCGCCCAGCCCGAACGGGGTGTCAGTTCTTTCCCGACGATCTGGCGATGAGCTTCCTGAGCCTCTCCAACTTCTTGGGATCGACGCGTCCCCCCGCGTCGCGGTATCGTTCGAGGTCAGCCAGAACCTCGGCGAAATGGCCCAGTTGGAGATTGGCCCGGGCGCGGGCCGGATACATCCCCACCTTATTCGGATCCTGCCTGAGGACCTCCGAGAAATCGGCCACCGCCTGCGCGTACTTCTGCTGAGCCAGACATGCATTGGCCCGGTTGATGTAGGCGATCACCAGGTGCGGGTTCAGCTCGATCGCCCGGTCGTAATCCGTCATGGCCTGTTCATACTTCTCCAGCTGACTGTAGGAATAGCCGCGACTGTTCAGCGCGTCGGCCAGCGTCGTTCGGTCCGTTGCCTGCTGCGCGGGGCCGCCACGCGATTCGCTACACAATTGGATCGCTCTCGTGAAATCCTCAATGGACTCCAAGGGCGCTCCCATGCTCCCATGAGCAATGCCGCGATGGAGATAGGGTAGGGCCACGTTCGGATCGATCCGAATCGCCTCCGTGCAATCGCTGAGGACTCGGTCGTACTGCTTCATCTGGTAGTACGCCCCGCCCCGCTTGGCATAGCCCGTCGCGGAATTTGGATCCAGTTCGATCATCCGCGTGCAGTCGGCAATAGCCTCTTCGAATCGTCCCGTGTTGTGTAACGCCACCGACCGAACATGGTACGCCGCAAAGTAGGACGGATCCAACTCGATCGCTTTAGAACTGTCCCAGATGGCCGCCTCGTGTTCGCCCAATTGGACGTAAACGGTTCCACGCATCGTCCATGGGTAGGGGACGTCAGATCGTAAGTCGATGGCCTCGCTGAGCCGATCGAGCGCTTCATCCCGTCGGCCCATCATATCGAGGCAATGTCCCAGACTCGCATGGGCCTCGCCGGTCCGATCACCATATTGAATCGCTTGGCGATGGCTATCGGCCGCCTTCTCATAATCGCCAGTTGCCGCATATGCGTCCCCCAGGCTCCTCCAGAAGGCGGGGTTCTCGGGTTCGAGTTGAAGGCCTCTCTGAATGTCCTCTATCCCCTCGTGATGTGCCCCCATCCGACCCCGTATCTCGCCTCGATCGACCCAGGCGGCCCCGTACGCTGAGTCGAGCGCTATGGCTCGATCACAGTCCGCAAGAGCCAAGTCATAGCGCTTCTGGTTGGTGTACGCTGCAGCGCGATTCAGAAGGAACCAGGTCTTCTCGGGGGCCAGACGGATAGCCGTGTCATGGTCCTTTAGGGCCGCCTCATAGCGACCGGCAGCGTTGTGGGCGTCCCCACGGATATTATAGGGATCGGCGCTGTCCGGCCAGACCGCAATGACCTCGTTCGCGTCGCGGATCGCCTCGTCAAGCTGCTCCAGAACCAGATAGCAACGAGCCCGATTCTGATACAGCCAGGTGTTGTTCGGGTCCAGCGTCTCGGTCTTGTCGAAATCCTCGATGGCCTTCGCCCACTGTTCGGACATGCGAAGGGCCCGGCCCCGCGTGAAGTAGGCCTCGGCCAGCCCCGGATTGTGGTCGATGGCTCGGGAGCAATCCCCGATGGCGTCTTCGTACTGGTCCAGTTCGATGTGCACGCGCGCCCGCTCGACATACACCGGCGCCGGCGCGCCCCTGTCGATCGCGGTGGTCAAATCGAGCAAGGCCTTGTCGGGCTGCTCCAGCCCCCGGTACGCCGCGGCGCGACAGAGGTAGGGATCAATCGTGTTGGAACCGAGCTCGATCGCTTCGGAGAAATCTGCCACCGCCGCCTCGAGGCGTCCCATCTCAGCCAGGGCATTGCCCCGCCCCCAATAGACGGGCCAGAATCCGGGGTTCACCTCAACAACCCTGGTCATAGCAGCGATGGCTTGATCCGGCCGCCCCGCCCGGCCGTGCTCGAGCCCTTGCTCCCACCATTGCTGCCACGCCTCTTGCACCGGCTCCGTCTGGGAACTCTCCGGTGACGCCGGCGGCGTATGCGGGGTCGAAAGGCAACCCAGCATCCCCGTCGCCAACAGCCAAGCCAACGCAATCTTCACGTATACAGGCCAATTCGTTCTCATGGCATACCTCCGCGTTTCTCCGACAGGGCATGTAGGGACAGCCCGTTCTCTCCATATGTCACGGTATTGCACAGTCGGGCCCGACATCACCACCCGCACCGTCTGCGTGGAGCGGGATTCGCCCACCGGATTGTTGAAGCCTCTCCGTGCCCAGCTTCCCCAAGCCCATAGTTGGTCCCAGTCTACCGAACTGCAGGAAGTGTGTCAATTCGATGTCGCGGACCCGGGAGGCGAACGGGTCAGAGTTCGGCGAGGCCATTATCCGGAGAAAAAGGTCGAAATTCGCGCACATTTGGGGGACGATGGTGCACTAGTAGGGTGAAGGCTGATATCGGTACTGCGGTGCAATGGGCAGGACAGCTATGCGAATCGAGCCTGACGGACAATCGGATGCGGTTTTGGTCGGAGCGGCCCAGGGGGGCTGTCTGGACAGCTTCGGCGCTCTCTATCAACGCTATCACAACCCCATTGTCGCACTGGCGTATGCGCAGTTGGGCGACAAGCACACGGCCGAGGACGCGGCCCAGGAGGTCTTTGCGATCGCCTGTCGTGACCTGGCGTCGTTGCGCGATCGGGAGAAAGTCGGCGCCTGGCTGGGCGGGATCTGCCGCAACGTGACCAGGCAGATCTACCGCAAGCAGAGCCGCCCCGCCCCGGAGCCCGCGCCCAAGGGCACCGATGGCGGTCCCGAGGACACCGAGCAGAACGACGCCGTCCGACGGGCGGTCTGGAGTCTGCCCGAGGCGGAGCGTGAGCTGATCGTGATGCGGTACTTCAACGGGTTCTCCCAGGCCAAGATCTCCCAGGTCCTGGATATCACCCCGTCGGCGGTCAACGGCCGGCTCGTGCGGGCCAAACGCAAAGTGGCGGACATACTGAAACGTGACGGTTTCGGGAGCTGAATCATGGGACGCGTAAACGATGACAAATGGCTGGACGAGGCGCTGACCGGCGCCATCCATTCGGACGATACGCAGCCCGATTTCGAGCGGTTCAAGGCGCAGCATCCCGAGGCGGTCGCGGAGTTGACCGCATCCACACCGCAAGAACAGCAGCGAAAGCCAGAACCACGCACGATCCAAATCGGCACCCCCCTGCTCAAACTCGCCGCCGCGGCGGTGATCGCCGTCGCAAGCATCATCGCCATCACGCAATTGACCGGGGACAACGCTTCCGGCCCGGCGCAAAGCCCCAAGCTGACGACCCTGGCCGGCCCTCTGACGCACACGCTCAAGGACGGATCGGTCGTCGAACTAGCCACCGATGCCAGTATCCGGATCGACGAGAACGCCGCAACGAGAGGCTTCGAGCATCTGGCCGGCGCGATCGAAGTCACCGTCACCAAGGGCAAGGGTGAATTCATCGTCACCAGCCCCTACGGCGACGTCAAGGCGCTGGGTACCCAGTTCACGATGGACCTCGTCGACGGCGCCACGCACGACACGAACGAACCGGTGAACCTGCTGGCCGTCGAGGTCAGCGAGGGCAAGGTCGAGGTTAGCAATGACAAGGGCAAGGCGCTGCTGGCGGCGAGCGAAGACGCCATCGTCGATGTGAACAGCGCCCCTTACGACTTCAACCAGGACACCGCCCTGCCGAAGAGACTCAGAAAGCGTATCGAAAGCATGGTCGCCGCCTTCGAGGCCGGTGACGCCGCCGCCTGGGCCGACAACTACAACATCGACTATGTTTTCAAACTCGCCAAGGGTCAGGTGAAGTACGATCCCC
>JANQFY010000300.1 GCA_028277585.1 Sedimentisphaerales bacterium | reverse complement strand
GCGCCGCCCCAGACTTTTTGGATGCGGTGGTTCGTGTGGGCCTTGACGCCGTTGAAGTAGATCGTCACCAGGGCCTTCTCGGTGAGTTTGCCGCCCTTGAAGCGGGCGGCGCGGAACTTGATATCGTAGGCGTTCCACTGGCCGGTGCCGCGATAGGCGTGGTAGGGCCCGGCCGCTTCGTTGATCACCGCCGCCATACCGTGCTTGCCCGGATCGCCATCAAGGACCTGGATCTCGTAGCGGTTCTGCAGATACACGCCGCTATTGCCCCTCTTCTTGGGGACGAGGAACTCGATGTGCAGGCGGAAGTCCCGATACTTCTTCTTCGTGACGATATCGGCGGCACCGTACTTGCCGCCCGCAGCCGCGGGATCCCAGGTCATCAGGGCCTGCCCCGGGTCAATCGGATCATCCACGAGTTTCCACTTGATCGGCAAGGACGAACTGAAGCGTGGGCCCTTCCAATACGTCCATTTCGCGTCCAGCAGAGCGCGGGTCCCGTCGATCAGGATGTCTGCGCCGGCCGGCGCGGCTGCGCCCAGGCCGAGACGTTTCTTGTCACTCGTCTGGTTGAGCCAGGCCGCGAAGACCGTCCCGTCGTGGGTCGGCAGACGGAGCAGGTCAATGTCCCCATCGCCTTCGATGTCACCGGCCTGGCCGTTGTAGATGCCCTCCTCAGTCAGCGTGGTCCGCTCCCACGTCTTGCCTTGACCCTGATTGAGCAAGAGATACACAGGGAACGATGTCAAGCCCAGGCCCTTGGCGCGATTCATGTTGATTCCCGTCAGGACGTCCTGATTGCCATCCCCGTCGAAATCGAAGACCTGCAGCGTGTGGGCGGCGGTTAGTTCGTCGCAGAGGACGGTTTCCTGCCAGCGGCCGGACCGGGGATCGCGCGATCGGTACATCGCGACGGGGTAGCCCTTGCGTTCGGAATGCGAGATGAAAACCTCCGCCTTGCCGTCACCATTGAGGTCCCTGCAGAAGACCTTGCTGGCGTTGCGCGACCAGTCGCCCTCCTGGTTGTTCCACTTGCTTGCGATGGTGTGAACGGGCCAGTCGCCCGTCAGATCCCCGCCGGGGTTCTCCACCCAATACCCGTTGGCGGCGATGTCGATGTCACCGTCCCCATCGATGTCGCCGACATCCATCCCTTCGTGCAGGTTCTTCAATGTCAGGCGTTGCACAGCCGTCCACTCCGAAGGCGAGTCCTGTCGGAAGATGGTCATCGCGTTCTGCACGAAGGTGATCGTGACGAGGTCGAGCTTACCATCGCTGTTGAAATCGGCCGCATTGAGGTCTTTGACAAAAGCGGGCGCCTCTCCGATCTTATGAGGCGTCCAGGAAGGGTTCTCGTACCAGTAGGCGGTCGTCGCTGCGCCGCCTTCGTCCCACTCGCCCGGATGCGCGAAGGCGAAGATGTCCATGTCCCCGTCGTTGTCGACGTCGCCAACGTCCAAGTCCCCCGCGGCGAACGTCTGACCACCTGGAGCCGTCTGCGCGATGATGTGACGCGTCCAACTCTTCAGATCGCGCTGCGTTTCCAACCAGCCCAGCCAGCCACCCCGCGCGTTGTTGTTCTGCAGCGCAATATCGAGCAACCCGTCCCCGTTGATATCCGCCAGCGCACGGGCCCACCACATTTCCGCTTGCTCGGAGATCACCCGCACCTCGAAAGCCGGCTCAGCCGCAGCGCCGACCGCCGGCGGCTGAACTGACCAAACGACTCCGAGAATGAGAAGTGTGTATACCAGGATCTTAGGCGTCCGCATGATGTTTCTCCTTCTTCGATTGACGTATCCGTTCGTAAAGGCGCCGGCGGCACCCTCGTGCCGGGAAGTGAGAATCCGTCAGGACCCGGCGGACTTCCGGCGGTGGAGTCGGCGAAGGTACTTGAGATCCTCCTTGTCCTTGGCGCGCCCCGCCGCCTGTTTCATGGCGATCAGGTCTTCCAACGAGGGAAACCAGGCGAAGGTCTCACCAAACTTGGCTTTCACCCGATTGGCCCAGATGCGATCGAAGGTCACACCCTTGACGAACGGATGGACGTCGGTCTCGACCAAATACTGCCGGATAAGCACTTTGTGAGTCAGAAGATCCTCGACGCTGATGTCGGAGACATCGTAACCGAATCCTTCCAGCGCCTGGCGCGTGCGTTCGGCATTGGCCCGCTTCGGCTCGATGAATATGTCGATATCCAACGTCGCCCGCGAATAGCCGTGGACGGGAAAGGCGGTTGCGCCGATGATCACAAACCGGACCTTATGTTCTTTTAGTGACTTGAGTAGTCCTTCGACGTCCATGTCGCCTCAACAGTCGGGCCATCTCCCTGCTCTTGCGGAGCATCAGTGCGAAACGCTCGCGCGTCGTCAGGGACGCTAGATAGTCCAACTCGAATTGGATTTCCGCCCGTTCATCATGGCGGCGCAGTTTCAATACAGCCATGTCGCTCCATCCTGCGGCGCCGAAAGCGAAGAGCCGATGCGCCGCATGCACCATACGCCTCCATCGTAACCTTTGCGGACGAAAGAGGCAAGATCCGCCTGGCTCAGAACGGCACGATCCAGCCAACCAGCGCCGGCATCGCCGCGCGGCCTTGCTCAATCGCTTGGGGTCGCTTCGGCGGCTTCGGTTTCGGGGGCCTGGAGGGCTCGGGTGCGGGCGTCGACGGCTTTGGGCTCGGGCAGTTTGGCGCCGGCGGCGCCGAGGTCTTTGAACTTGCGGGCCGAGACCAGGACGCGCGCCTCCACCGAGCCGACGGCTTTGTTGTAGGCCTCGGTGGCGCGGTTGAGGTTCTTGCCGACATCCCCAAAGTGCCGCGCCAGCACACCAATTCGATCGTACAGCTCGCGGCCCAGATCGCTGATCGCCTGGGCGCTCTCGGCGACCCGCTGCTGTTGCCATCCATACGAAACGGCCCGTAGCAAAGCGATCAGCGTCGTCGGCGTCGCGAGGATGACCTTCTTATCGACGCCCATTTCGATCAGGCGCGGCTCCTGCTCCAACGCGGCGCTGAAGAACATCTCGCCCGGCAAGAACATGACGACGAACTCAGGCGCCTGGGCGAACTGGTCCCAGTAGCCTTTGGCGCCGAGGTTTTGGATCTGGGTGAGCACGTGTCCGGCGTGCCGCTTGAGTTGCTCCCGGCGTGTCACTTCGTCCGTCGCCTCGATCGACGCGAGGTAGGCGTCGAGCGGGGTCTTGGAATCGACGACGACGATGCGCTCGTTGGGCAGCCGGATGATCATGTCGGGTCGGATGCGTGACGTCTCGGTCGTCGTCGAGTCCTGGGTCGTGAAGTCACAGTACTCGACCATGCCGGCGATCTCGACGACCCGCTTGAGCTGAATCTCGCCCCAGCGGCCGCGGACATCGGGTCGGCGCAGGGCGGTGACGAGGTTGCTCGTCTCCTTCCGGAGCTTCTCTTCGGACTCGACCAGCGCGCGCATGCGATCGGCCAGCTTCTCGTAGTCGCCCGAGCGGGCCTTCTCGATCTTGCCGAGCTTGTCGTCGACCTTCGTCAGCGACTCCTTCAGCGGCTTGACCAGTTCGTCGATGGCCCTCTGCCGTTTCTCCAGTTCGGTCTTAGCGCCCTCGTGGTACTTGTCGAGGTTGGTCTTGGCCAACTGCAGGAACTGCGTACTGTTGCTCTTGAGCGCCTCGGCCGAGAGCGCCTTAAACGCGTCAGAGAGTTTCTTCTTGGCCTCCTCCAACAATGCAAACTTGTCCTCGAACGCCTTCTCCTGCTCCTGGAGCTTCGTCGTGAGCCGCCCCACCTCGGTCTGCAGCCGAGTGTTTTCCTCCTGACGTTCAGTTAGCGACTGATCGCGGGCGGCCAGTTGTGTTTCCAGCTCGGGGATGCGCGAGTTGCGTTCCTCGGCCGCGGCGCGGCGCTGCGCTTCGTCGGCGCGCTGCCCGTCGAGGGCGCCGATTCTCTTGCGCGCCAAGCCGTAGACCACCAGCGCCGCCGAACCGGCCCCGGCGACGACACTCACGATTGCGACCAACACGTATTCCATCAAGCCAACTCCGCTATGGATTCTGCGAACGGGATAAGTCGATCCCGATTATACGCGCCCACGGGCGTCTTTCATAGCAACCAGACGGCATGTATGTGAAAACATCCCAGCAATCTCCGATTGTGGGCTATCGAACAGACTCTGTCACCCCTGCGCAGGCAGGGGTCCACAGTACACCTTCATCTGGATTCCCGCCTACGCGGGAATGACAGCTAACCACGGCGGGCGAGAAAACTGTTGATCTGGCCCGGCGCGACCGGTATCGTCCGGGAGGAGACCGCACGGATTCTACACGAGGTGACCATGACAGTACCGATCGAGGCCGTCCTGTTCGACTGGGGCGGCGTGCTTATCGACAATCCCGCGCCGGGGCTGATGGCGTACTGCGCCGAGGCACTGGGTATGTCCGTCGAGGACTACACCACGGCCCACAACCGGCATGGGGAACCGCTCCAGAAGGGCGCCATCAGCGAGGCGGCGTTCTGGGAGCGAATTTGCAGGGATCTGGGATGCGCAATCCCGTCGGCGCCGTCGCTGTGGGGCCAGGCGTTCGCCTCGGTCTATGCACCGCGCGCGGATGTCTTCGCGCTGGCGGCGCGTCTGCGCGAGCGAAACTGCAAGACCGCCCTGCTGTCGAATACCGAGGTCGCGGCGATGCAGTTCTTCGCGAACCAGGGGTACGACATGTTCGACGCGACGATCTTCTCCTGCGCCGAAGGGACGTTCAAGCCGGAACGGGAGATCTACGAGATCGCCGCCGGGAAACTCGGGGTCGAACCGTCCCGCTGCGCGTTCATCGACGACAACCCGGCCTATGCCGACGGCGCGACAAGCGTCGGGATGCACGGAATCGTCTACGAGAGTCTGGAACAGATAGAGAATGCGTTGAGGGACCTCGGCGCCCCATGCTGAAGGCGGACGAACCGCGGCGACGCCTCTGAAGGGAGAGAAACGATGAGCTTCCTACAGCTACTGGACAGCAAGCCCGTCCTGCTGCTCGACGGAGCGATGGGCACGCAACTGGACAAGCACGGCCTGATGGGGACGGGCCGAAACAACCTCGACGCACCGCAGACGGTGAGCGAAATCCACCAAGCGTACAGCCAGTGCGGCTGCAACGCGCTGACGACCAACACGCTGACCATGAACCGCATCTACCTCGAGACGCACAACGTCGATGTCTCGGTTCAAGAGGTCAATCGCGCGGGCGTGGAGTTGGCCGATCGGGCGGCGGTCTGCAGTCAGTACGTGCTGGGCAACATGAGTTCGACAGGCCAGCTACTGGAACCCTACGGCACGTACACCGAGGCCCAGTTTCACGAATCGTTCCGCGAGCAGGCCGAGATACTCGCCCAGGCGGGTGTCGATGGCTTCATCATCGAAACCGTGTTCGATCTGCGGGAGGCGGCCTGCGCCGTCGCCGCCTGCAAGGAGGCTTCTTCGCTTCCCGTCCTGGCCTCGATTGCGTTCGCTACCGAGACCAAAGACGGGCGCACGATGATGGGCGACACCGCGGCCCAATGCGCGACGCGGCTGACCGAGGCGGGAGCCGACGTCGTGGGCGCCAACTGCGGCGATCTCGACCCGAGCCAGACCGCCCAGGTGGTCGCCCTGCTCAAGCAGGCGACCGATCGCCCCATCATGGCGCAACCCAATGCGGGCAAGCCCCAATTGATCGAGGGCAAGACCGTCTTCGACATGTCGCCGGAGCAATTCGCCCAGGGCATCGGCGAATGCATTGGCGCCGGCGCCCGAATCGTAGGCGGCTGCTGCGGGACCGGCCCTGAGCATATCCAGGCCGTCGAGAAAATAATTCCTCGGGTGTAACCCCCACCGCCCAGCGAACCACTGGAGCAGGGAAGGACTCTAGCGTCACCAAGAGAAACTACATCGTGACCTGATGGTGAGCGTAGAAAGTGCACTTCGGATTTCTGGCATAAGGAGAGACAGATGACGCGCAAGACGAATCGAAGGGCCCTGGTGGTGGGCGGCGTGGCGATCGTGTTGGTTCTGGGAGTTCTGCTTTCGAGCGCTCTGGCGCAGCGGCGCTTCGGCCCGCCGCGGGCGACGCGAGAAGGAGACGCCCAACTCGAGAAGCCTCCGGTCCCGAAGGACGCCAACGAGAAGAAGGTCCTCGAAATCCTGGAGAACATCCGGGCCACGCAGAGCTACCGAAACGTGCCGCCGGAAGATGGGCGCCTGCTGCGCCTCTTGGCCGAATCGATGAACGCCCAGAATATCATCGAGGTTGGCGCCTCGACCGGCTACTCGGCGATCTGGATGGGCCTGGCGTTGCAGAAGACCGGCGGCAAGATGACCACTTATGAGATCGACGCCGGCCGCGCCGCTATCGCCCGAGCCAACTTCGAACGGGCCGGCATGGCGGATATCATCACGCTGGTCGAAGGGGACGCCCACGAAGAGGTCAAATCGCTCAAGGACCCGATCGATATCATCTTCCTCGACGCGGACAAGCAGGGATACATCGATTATCTCGACAAGCTGCTTCCCCTGGTCCGGCCCGGCGGCCTGGTCATCGCTCACAACATCACACCCAGGATGGCGGACCCCGACTACATGAAGGCGATCACCACGAATCCGAACCTGGAGACGATCGTCCGCGGAGGCGTCGGCCTGACCCTCAAGAAGCATTGATTTGGCAGGCTATTTAACCAACTCGCAGGGTGGGTTCTCAACCCACGCGTCGCGAGATTCGGTACCAACACCGGATGAACCGCGTGGGGCAAGGACCCACCCTACCAGACCAGAAGGCAACAATCAGACGCCCAGGTATCGTGAGGACGAACGGTATGCCCAAAGAGGAACTGCAGCGTGGGTTCGGCTTGTCCACGTCGACGTATGTGGTGATCGCCAGCATGGTCGGGACGGGGATTCTGGTCTCGCCCGGCTTCATGATGGCCGCGCTGGGCAACTACCCGCTGATCTTCGCCCTCTGGGCGCTGGGCGGCGTGCTGGCGCTGTGCGGGGCGCTCTGCGTGGCGGAACTGGCGGCCGCGTTGCCCCACGCGGGCGGAGAATACGTCTATCTCCGCGAAGCGTACGGGCCCATGCCCGCCTTCCTCTCGGGCTGGACGTCTTTCTTCCTCGGCTTCTCGGCGCCGCTGGCGGTGGCGAGCCACGTCTCGGCCAAGTACCTGCTGGCGCCCTTCGCGCCGGATGAGAGCACCTATCTGTTGAAGGGCACCGCGGCGGTCATCATCGTCGTCGTGACGATCCCCAACCTCATCGGACACCGGCAGTCGGCGTGGACACAGAACCTGACCACGGCGCTGAAGTTCGGTCTGTTCGTGGCGCTGGTGGTGCTGGCGTTCGTCTGTGGGCGCGGTGAGATGGCCCGCGTTTCCGTGGGGCGGCCGATCGGCGAGATTGGCATCGGCGACGCGGCGACCCAACTGTTCTATGTGATGTTCGCCTACACCGGCTGGAACGCCGCCAGCTACATGGCGGGCGAGGTCAAGGACCCGGGCCGGACGCTCCCGCGCGCCCTGCTGCTGGG
>JANQFY010000247.1 GCA_028277585.1 Sedimentisphaerales bacterium | reverse complement strand
GTCTTCTCAGGCAACGACGCCTTCTCGGTCCGCAAGGCAACCCTACACTAACTCTCTGGGCGTTTCGATTTCTGATAGACGCGAACGTAGTCGATTTCGAAACGGGAGGGGAACTGGGTCTGGGAGGGGTCGCCTCCGTTGGTGCCGCCGATGGCGAGGTTCACCAGGATGTAGTGGGGCTCGCGGAACGGGTTGGCCTTGTCCGGCGTCTGGTTGATCGTCTTGTCGAGTTCGATGGTGTTGAGCAACTCGTTGTCGACGTAGAGCCTGATGCTCGTTTCGTCCCAGTCCATCCGCCAGACGTGGAACCTGCTCGCCCAGTCTGGGTCGGCGAACTCGGTGATCGGTTTGCGGAGGTCGTCCCAGATCGGTTTCCACTGCTGGTCGCTCGCCCAGCACGCGTTGGCCAGCAGCATGCCCCTATAGAACTCCATGATGTCGATCTCGCCGCATCCGGGCCAGGATCGGGCCGAACCGAGCGTCCAGAAGGCGGGCCACAGCCCGGGGCGGACGTCGATCCGCCCGCGCATCTCGAAACGCCCATAGGTCCACTCGTGTAGCCCCCTGGTCTTCAGACACGCGGACGTGTACTCGGCGTACTGTCTGTTGCGCCGCCAACTGCGGCTGTCGGGATCGTAATTGGGATTAGGGTGTCGCTCGCGTTTGCCCTCGATGACGAGCAGGCCGTCCTTGCAGGTTGCGTTCTCTGGCTGGTACCACTGCGCTTCTTCGTTGCGAACGAAGCCATGCTCGTAGGTCCAGTTGTTCGGATCGGGCCGCCCATCGATGTCGAACTCATCGGCCCAGACGAGCATGTAACCGTCTGCGTTCGTGGTGGGCGTCGCTTGGCAGGATGAGAGCATGGTTAAGGCAACCAGCGAGAGAGTCAGGTATCTGAACGACATTGTGTTCCTTTCGGTGCTGTCTTAGAAGGGCGTTGGGCAGCCGGCCAGTTCGTCGTCGACCAGACCGTCCATTTGTGGGTTTGGGATAAGGAAGTAAGTCCATTCACATCCGGGGTCGGCATACTCGGTCAGCATCAGTTTCAGCGGCGCGGTTCCCGAGGCGTTGTAGTCGGTCGGTTTCCAGAAGGAGGCTTCGCAGGTCAGCCCGTCCGGCCGGATCGTTTTGTCTGTGTCACCGAGCTTCAAAGACGTCGGATCGATGCGGAGCAACTTCATTGCCTGGGCGTCCAGACCTTCCTGTCGCTCGGGGTTCAGACAGAACAGGATCGGGCCGCGCATCACCGCGACTCGTCCGGCCTGGCTCTTGCGCCCCTTGATGACGCGCAAGGGCATGGGCATGTGCAGCTTGACGGTGTCAGCCGCCCGCCAGCGCCGCGTGATCGTGCAGAAGGACCCTCCTGGAGCCGATAGGCCGGCCTCGTCGCCGTTGATGGTGACTCGAGCGTTCGGGCACCAGCGGGGGATGCGCAGGGATAATGGGAAGTGGCATGGCTTCGAGGGTTTCAGATGGATCGTGACTTCCCCGGAGTTCGGATAGTCTGTCTCCTGGCGAATCGCCAACGATACGCCCTCGTGGAGTTGCAGTGTCGCAGACGATTCACTGTATAGATTGATCGCCAGGCCGTCGGCCTTGCGGTAGTAGATCAAGCCGGGCAACTCGGCGATGGCGCGCCGGAAGTTGCAGGGACAGCAGTAGGTGTCGCCATCGAAGTACTCGCGCTTCCCCTCGAACGGGGCATAATACCGCAACCGCCGGCCGTCGGGCGATTGGGCGGCGAACAGGCCGTTGTGGATGGCGCGTTCTATGATGTCCCCATAGAGCGAGGCGCCGTCGGTGCGGATCAGGGCGTCCAGCCAGCGGATCAGGTAGGCCGTAGCGCAGGTCTCGCCCAGTTTGTAGAAGCCCTGCTGGTTGCTGTGCCAGCATTCGTGGTAGCTACAGAGTCCCGGCGCGAGCAGTCCATCTCCGGAGAGCAGGAAACCCAGCGTGCGGCGAGACTGGTTCAGCAGGGCCGCATCCGGCTGCTGTTCGTTTAGTCTTAACTGGGCGAGGCAGTGACAGAGATGGTAATAGGCATGCCCCTCGATGTTGCCCCAGCGGCCCTGAATCAGCGGCGTGTCCCATGCCGCGAGCTTGCGGTGTTCGATGCAGAAATCGCGATAACGCGGATCGCCCGTCTGCTTGTGCAGGGCCAGCATCGCCTCTTCCAGACCGGTCGTGCCGACATAGGTCGATACCCAACCATCGGTCTGCCGTGCGGGGTCGTCCGACCAGCGACGGATAATGTAGTCCGCGAGTTCTCGGGCCGCATCGAGCGAAGCCGTTTCACCAAAGTGGCGATGGTCGGCGGTCAATCCAAGCACGAGGTAACCCATCTCGTGGATGTCCCAGAGTTTCCACATGCGGCTCTGGGGCTTGAACAGCCCAATGTAACCGTCCTTCTCCTGCGTCGCGATGGTCTCGCGGACGACACGCCTCTTGAGTGCGAGGACCTTGTCGTTGTGGGAGTAGGCGGCCAGGTGGACCAGACTGTCGATGAACTTGCCCAGGCCGATATAGCCTCCGTCCCGACCTCGCGTGCGGAAGGGCTCGAGAAAGTCCTTCTCGACGTCGATGACCAGAACGTTGTTGTTGATGGTGATGTCGATGCGCCGTCCGATCTCGCCGCCGACCCGAATGTCGCCGAGTTCCAGGGGCGTCAATGTCTCGGCCGAAATGGTGGCGGCCCAGGCCAGCACGGCAAGCAGAATGACGACGGCCGGTCGATAGGTCCTATCCACGATGACACCTCCTGTGCCCCAAAGGTTGCTCCTGCCCATTCCGAAACACACGTATCCATCTCGATCCGATTGTAGGGAAGCAACGCCGCCGATCAAGCGCCAAACGCCGCGTCACGCCCTTGCTTCTGTTTTTTCGAGTGGGCAACCGTGGGACCAGTGTGGTATAAGAAGGCGTCGCAACTGTCATGCGAAATGCACTAGAATGAGGATGTGCCAGACTAACGAAGGAACGAGATTATGAAGAAGCTGATCGTTGTCGCCGTCATCGCCATGTCGAGTCTGTCGTGCCAGTCTCTGTCCCAACGCCGCGCGGTTGAGCTTTTCAACGGCGAGGATCTAACCGGCTGGCACGTCGATGTCCCCAAGATGGACAAAGATCCCGAGGCCAAGAGCCCGTTCATCGTACGTGACGGTATGCTGGTCAGCAAGGGTACGCCCGGCGGACACCTGATCACCGACGCGGTCTACGAAAACTACCGGCTCGAGGTCCAATACCGTTTCGCAGCCAAGCCGGGCAACTGCGGCGTTCTCGTCCACGCCTCGACGCCCCGCGCCCTGTACGGCATGTTCCCCAAGTCGATCGAAGTGCAGATGCTCACCAAGAACGCGGGCGACTTCTGGTGCATCGTCGAGGACATCACCGTGCCCGATATGGAGAAGCGGCGCGGTCCGAAGGCCGAGTGGGGGATCACCGAAGGCAAGCGGCGCCGTATCGTGAATCTGACCGATGGCTCGGAGAACCCGGTGGGCGAGTGGAATACGATGATCGTCGAGTGCGTGGACAAATCAGTGATGGTCTGGGTCAACGACGATTTCGTCAATCACGGCTACGACTGCACCGCTAGCAAAGGGCAGATCGCCGTCCAGGCCGAGGGCTGCGAAGTCGAATTCCGCAAGCTGACGCTGACGCCCATCACGAAACTTACCGCCGTCATGTAGCTGCGCTCCCAGCGGAGAGAAGAGCATCGACGACTTGCGCTATCGGCGCATTCTAACCGAGGGTAATCTCGACATCGCTGATCACTCCGTCGGAGACAGGCACCAGTCTCTCAACGCGAAGGTCCTGGTTATTGATCGTCCCGGAGACGCGAAGGGAGCGAATGCCTCCCATGAGGTTCTGCAGCGCCGCTGTGGTTCCTTCATATCTCACGGGGTCCCCATGGTCGACGGACAAGGTCCAACCATCGACGCAGTCGCGCCCGTTCGTGACCACCACATTCAGACCACCGGGCCGGGAGACCTTGGCCTCGGCTCTGGCGGCCTCGTCGATCTGTTTGAGGGCTGACTGGAATTCAGCGACCCAGGCGTCCGTCTCTTCCAGCACTCGCGCGTTGACCTGTGTGACGAAGGTCCTGGCTGTACTCAAGGCGGTTTGTATGTGATTCTTGTCGGGGCCCGTCTTGGGCCAGGTGGCCATCTCGCCCTGCCAGTCGATCCGAAACTCGTCGAGGAGTTTCTGCACGCGCAGCTCCGTGGAGATGTAGCGAATCCATCCGCTGGAGAAACCGAAGAACTGGTCGAGGACGACGAGCGTCGCGGCGACAGCCAAGATGACCGACGCCCAGGCCGGCGCGATCAGTGGTCGGCCGCTATCCCGAGTGATGAGTTGCGACAAGATGGGGAGAATACCGCCGGCCGCTGTCAGAAGAATGGCTCCCAGACGCAGATACGTGGCGAAACGCTTCTTCCATCGCTTGGCGTCGATATACCAGTCGATGGCCCCGGTTGCCTTGGCTAGAACGAACAGATAGACTGCATTGATTGATTCTCTGGCCTGGTCCGGCTCCCAACTCAGGTCCGCCAGAGCACCTGGTGCGAGATCTGTGCGCGCCATGGCTCGTCTCCTTTCTCAAACAGTAAAGGCTCACTTGATCGCATCTCTCGGATGCGTCACACGCTCGCTCATGTCCCGGCGCCGCCAAGTTGGACGCGGATCTCCTCTAATTCCCCGTTCCGACGGCGATAGCCACACGTTTCGACCCGTTGACAGGCCGCCTCGCAATGCTCCCGCGCCGGGTCGCCCTGCTCCTGACCCAACGTCAGCCGGGCCGACTCCAGGTGGCGGTCTGCCAAGAACAGCTTCATCCTACCACGTTCGGCAATCTCAAGAGCCTAGTGTTCCGGGCCTTCAGTGACGCATTCCCGCCGACGAGTTCTCCGCATCAAGATCACGCCCGACTCTGCACAAATCGAATGCGACGATCATGTCCCTGCCGAAACCGAACCGATTATACGGAGCCTCCCGGCGTGGGGCAAGGAGCCCTCGGAACTGAGACAACGACGAAACCCCCGCTGCGGGGCTACTCCTCGACGATCTCATCGGCCTGTTCGCTCTGGGGCTCTTGGGGCAAGGCTTTGACGAACGCCATGAACTCGTCGTAGGCCGCGCGGGCGTCGCCCAGCGCGGCTTCGAGATCGGGCTTGGCGTCTTGCCAGGCCTCGAGGCTCAGTTCGCCGGCTTTGTCGACCGTCTGCCGGGCCTGATTCATGGCGGTCTCGAACCGGCTCTGGAGGCGGCGGAGCTTCTGCTGGGTCTGCTCGTCCTCGGTGGCAACCTCGTCGATCCACGCATCGAATTGCTGCGCGAGCGTGTCGAGTTTCTCCCGGGAGGCCTCCAGGGCCTTATCCTTCTGCTGGGCGAGGTAGTCAGCCGATGCCTGCAGGGCCTTGCCCGCCTTCTGTTTGACCTTGGCGGCCGCGCTTTGATTCGGATCGCCCGACTCGTCTTCGCTCCGGGAACATCCCAGAGGCAACAGCGCCAACACGAGCAGTAGTGCGCCCACTTCCATGCGCCTGATCATGGCCGTTCTCCTTTTGTCTGCAAGAGCATTTCTGACTCCGTCGATGCAGCGATCATCCTGGGTCAACATCTTACCGGCGGGTGTTGATTGATGCCAGGGCGGGTAATCCGGTATTCTCTCAGGCCAATTTGCGGCCCCCGAAAACGATTCGTATGCTTTGAGCAAAGCCTATCGAAGTGACGAATGACCCGTATCTTGGGGGACAAATATGGCATTGAGAGCGAACCTGATCTTGAGAGTTACCTGTGGTCTTGCCGTCGTTCTACTGGCCTCGTGCCGTTCGGCCGATGTCCAGAGAGAGTCCGAGCCCTGCATCGGGGCGGATGTTGCTGAGACGTCTCCTACAGACGCCCAGCCCTGCGGGTTCCAACTGACCCGGGCTTGCGGGTACGACCTTGTCCTGGACGCCGAGACAGGCGTCTACGCGGTCGTCGACTTGCCGGAAGCCTATTACCACGACGGCAACTTCTACAGCCTCTTTGGCGATGGTTGGCAGATCAGTCTGCGGCCCAACGGCGGCTGGCGTCCCATCGCCCTGGGCCTGTTGCCGCCGGGACTCCAGAAGAAGGTCTATGCCAGGATGTACGCTCGCATCCTGACCAACGGCCAGCCGGACGACAACATCTTCGCCAAAACGCCGTTCTAACCACCTCGCATCCCAAAGGGCGCCAGGTGCGTTCAGCATCCGGCGCCCTCTCTTCATTCTTCCCTGCCCAGTCCTCATCGCGTGACGTCCCTGTCGTCACGCCTCCGCTCTGCGCGACCACCTCGCGCCCGATTCCGAGCGCGCCCGTCCCGGAATCGAACAGGCCGAACCTCCTCGAACTCCCACAATCGGTGTAATCGGACCCTCGCCGCCCGGCGCGCGGTTTGCACTGCAACGTCCTAGAAGGGACTGCAAATCAGGCGAAGCCTGGTCGAGCCGCGCTATGCACAGCTTGCGACCATCGGGGCAGATGTGTATGCTGGATCACGGGTGACGCGTGACAAATGGCGGAGCTCCCGGGGAAACAGTGACGGACGAAGCGCCCCCGCTGTGAGTCCGAGGGAGCATGGGACGGCGCGTTGGTGCCGCGGAGATGACAAGATGGGGATTGTGTGGCAAGATACTCGGTATGCCTTTCGCATGTTCGGCAAGTATCCTGGCTTTGCCGCGCTCGTGATAGGCATCCTTGGGGTCGGGATTGCGGCCAATACGGCCCTCTTTAGCGTGGTCAATGCGGTTCTCCTGCGGCCATTGCCCTACAAGGATTCCGATCGCCTGGTGACTATCTGGGAGAAAGGCTCCCTCTGGGACGAGGGTTTCCGGGCCCGGGCGTTCTTTCCCTTTCTTTGCGAGAACAACAATGTGTTCGCCGAGGTGGGCGGTTGGTGTCGGCGCGTGTTCTATGTCAGAGGGATCGAAACGCCACACGAAGTGCATGCCTGTGAGGTCACGGCCAATCTGTTTCCCATGCTCGGGGTCGAACCCTTGTGGGGACGCGGGTTTCGGCCGGAGGACGAAACGCCCGCAGGTCGCCATGTGGTGATTCTGAGCCATCGTTTCTGGCAAGAACACATGGGCGGGACTCCGGATGTACTTGGCAAGGACGTAACCCTTACCTCAAGTACACTGAACGAAAGTAGTGAAATGGTTCTGAGTCGCGCCAGCTACACGGTCATAGGTGTCATGCCGCCCGGCTTTGGCTTTCCATACCGCAGTTCCACGCCCTTGTGGAGGCCGCTGGTTCTCTCCCAAGCGATCGACGGGCGACTGACCCGTCCCATCTTTCCGCTGGCTCGCCTGAAGAAGGGTGCCACGCCGGAGCAGGCGGATGCCAATCTGGGCGTACTCGCAGGCCGCCTGCGCCAGACCGCCGCAAAGGCCAAGGTCGAGGCGGGAAAAGTCGGTGTCACGCGACTCTTGGACGGATTGGTGGAAGGCCACCGCAAGTTGCCTCTGCTTTTGCTCGGGGCCGCGGGATTCGTCCTGCTCATCGCCTGCGGTAACGCCGCCAATCTGTTCCTGGCCCGCGCGACGGTGCGGCGGCGGGAAATGGCGATGCGCGTGGCCCTCGGCGCCTCGCGCCACCGCGTCGTGAGGCAGATGCTGACCGAGAGCCTCCTTCTTAGCCTCGGCGCAGGCGCTCTCGGGCTGGTGCTGACTTTCGCTACCGTGGGCTTGCTGGTGCGTCTGTGCCCGGCGGATGTCCCCCGCTTGCAGGAGACAAGAGTTGATCTGACCGTCCTGGGATTCACCCTGGTCGTCTCGATACTCACGGGCCTGGTCTTTGGCATGATGCCTGCCTGGCGGGCCTCCGATGTGAGCGTGAGCGAGACGTTAAAGGAAGGGGCGAGCCGGACCACGACGGGGCGCCGCTGGCGGCGCCTTCACAGCGGGCTGGTGGTCTCTCAGCTCGGGCTCTCCCTGATCCTCCTGATCGGGGCGACGCTGCTCATTCGCAGCCTGATCGGTCTGACGAGCATGGACCTGGGATTCCAGCCCGACAAGGTGGTAGCGCTGCAGATTGAACTGCCTCACGCGAAATACACCGAAGGGGCCCAATACAATGGCTTCTTTTGGCCGCTGCTGGAGCGGCTGAAAGCTCTGCCGGGTGTCCGGTCGGCCTCGGCGCTGTGCCACGGTTCTGAGGTCACGGACCCGTTGGTCGAGACCGGCCTGCACAGTATGGAGTTCTCCATTGCCGAACAAGCCGATCCGACGCGTCGCTACGAGGCCGGTTTCATGATGGTTACGCCGGACTACTTCACTACCATGAGCATCCCATTTCTCGCCGGTCAGACGCTGACGGATCAAGGGCCGGACAGCGTCGTCATCGACAAGACCTTCGCCCGTCGGTGTCTTCCGGATGTTGACCCGGTGGGGCAGACTCTGTTCATTCGCGAGCAACCGGTCCGAATCGTGGGGGTGGTCGAAACCGTCAGGTGCTTCGATGAGCTTAACCCGGAGCAGGGGGTCGTCTATGCACCTGCGCGAGGCTTCATCGGGTTTGCCCTTCTTTTGGTCCGTACAGAAGGAGATCCTGCGAATATGCTCCCGGCGATTCGCGGGCAGGTAGCCGAACTGGAGAAGGACCGGGTGATCAAAGCGATGGAGCCGTTCACGATGACCTTGTCCCGGATGCTGGCGCCGCGGCGCTTCGTCATGCTCCTGCTGGGGCTTTTCGCCGCCATTGCTCTGGGGCTGGCAACCGTCGGCATCTACGGCTTGCTGCAATATAGTACAGCGCAGCAGACCCATGATATCGGTATCCGCATGGCCCTGGGCGCGCGGAAGGGCGACATCCTGCGGACGGTGTTGGCCCGGGGAATCCAACTTGCCATCATCGGTGTTGCGGTTGGCCTCGCCGGCGCCGTCGTGCTGACCCGCGTCCTTGCCAGCCTCCTGTACGACATCACACCCACAGATCCGGTGACGCTGATAGCAGTTTCATGTGCGATGATCGTCATTGCCTTGCTGGCCAGTTATGTCCCCGCCCGCCGGGCGGCCAAGGTTGACCCCATGACGGCGCTACGCTGCGAATAGGAGAGATTTGTGCGTACTCTATGGCAAGACATTCGTTATAGTTTCCGCATGCTGCGCAAGCGCCCTGGTTTCACCGCCATTGCGCTGATCACCCTGGCGATCGGCATCGGGGGCAATACAATGATGTCCAGCATCGCCAATTGGCTGCTGTTCGTTCGGCCCAGCCATGTGAAGAACTACGAGCAGTTGGTGTACTGCGATATCCGGCATGCGTATATCAAGTATTCAGAGTACGCCACCATCCGGGATAACGTTTCAGCCTTCAGCGATTGTCTGGCTCAGACGCGCGACTTCCTCGCAGGAGACGCCACTCTGGTTCGCGAGCACATGGCCTGGAAGGTCAAGGCAAGGTACGTTTCGTCGAACTACTTCTCTTTCCTTGGCGTCGCACCGGTCCTGGGGCGGGGCTTCCTGCCGGCCGAAGAACAGCAGGGCAGCGCTGCGGTTGTGGTGCTAAGCTATCCCCTCTGGCAACGACTGGGTGGCAGTCCGAAGCTTGTCGGTGAGTATGTGAACGTCAGCGGCGCTGTTTGCCAGGTCGTCGGTGTGGCGCCGAAGGGGTTCACCGGCGCCTCGCTCATGGGGCCCGACCTCTGGACGCCGTTGGGCAACTTCGTAACGATTCAGATGCGGGGACAGACTCGGCCCGCCAACGCCAAGGCGGGTTGGGGCTATCCTTTCGGGCTGGAGACCATCGGACGACTCAAGTCGGGCGTGAGCATGTCGGTTGCCCAGGCGCAGTTGCAGGCCTTGATCCCGCGTTTTCGAGCAGAGGATCCGAAGGAGTGGCCGGCGATTGCTTCCTTTCTTCTTCGCCCGCCGGACCGGATCAACGATGAGCCCATCTTCCGTTCGTACTTCACCAGATACAGCCTGATCCTCATGGCCGGGTCCGTGGTCACCCTGCTGCTCGTCTGCTTGAACCTGGCGGGCATGCTGATGGTTCAGGGCGCCTCGCGCCACCGTGAGATTGCCATTCGATTGGCCGTCGGCGGAGGTCGCCTGCGAATCATTCGGCAGTTGCTCGTCGAGTCGGCACTGTTGGCCCTGCTGGGAGGCGTGCTTGGTGTTCTGCTGGCTGTCTGTGGGATGCGGATTCTCAATGCGTGGTTCGCCGGCGCAGATTGGGAAGTGATGGAAGCTATCCGAGTTGGCCTGGATGGTCGCATTCTGATGGGCACACTGGGTTTCTGCCTGATCGCTACGTTGCTGTTCGGTCTAAGGCCCGCTCTGAGGCTGTCCAAGCGTGACATTGTCGGTGAGATGAAGGGGGCCGCCTGTCGTGTGTTGGGGTCCGTCGGCCGCAAGCGAGGCGGTCTTTCCCTAGCCGGCCAGATCGCACTGGCCGTGGTCCTGGTCCTCGTCGCTGCCCTGTTGTGGCGCAGCGCCCTGGCGACAGCGCGGCCGGACCCGCAGTTCCATCTGGAGAACACGCTGGTCGTTCGGGTGGATCCTGAATCGGCCGGCTATGACAAAATCCGGAGCATCCAGGCATGCGAGACCCTGGCCGACCATCTGGCGTCACAGCCGGGGGTCGGAGCGCTGGGGACGGCACCCAGCCTGTTCTACGGGGGGGGCGGGGAGCAAACGATACGCGAATACCAGCCAAAGACAGAAGAAGGCCGGTCCAGGGGGCCTCGCGTACGGCACACCAGAATGCTCCCCATCGGCCGGGACTACTTGTCGGCGCTGGAGGCTCCGCTGTTGCAGGGACGCCTCTTCGACCGGCGCGAGAGTGCCCCCGACGCGGAAAAGGTTGCGATCATCAACGAGGCCCTGGCGCGCAGGCTTCGTCCCGACGGCAATGCCCTCGGCTGCCTGGTCCAATGGGGCGTGGTTGAGTTTGGCTACTGGTGTCCCGATGCCTATCGGGTGGTTGGGGTCGTCGGCGGCCTGCCGGGCATACAGGACCGACAGGCGAATTTCCAGATGTACGTACCGGCCGGACCGGATGATTTGCCTTCCCACTTCTACCTGCACGTCAGGGACCGTGAAGCGGCCGAGACTCTGCGGTCACGGATGGTCGAGGAGATCCACCGAGTCGATCCGTATATGCCGGTTCTCTCGGTGACGACGCTGGCCCAGATACGCGATGACGATTTCAGAATATGGAATGCTAGATTCCACGCTCGCCTGGCGCTGGCGGCCGCGGTCGTGGCTCTGTTTCTGACAGCGCTGGGCATCTACGCCGTCAAGGGCTATATGGTCACGTCGCGCACGTCGGAGATCGGTATCCGCATGGCCATGGGGGCCACGCGCAGGAGCGTCATGACCATGATTCTGAGGGAAGGACTGGTGCTGACGGTGGTCGCACTGCTGATAGGGTTGTTCCTGGGTTTGGCGGTGGCGCGGGTAGGGGCCAGCCGACTCTACGGCGTCAGTCCGCTCGATCCGGTCAGTATTCTGACAACGGTTGTTCTGCTCGGGGCCATCGCGCTCCTGGCCGGGTTCATCCCGGCCCGCCGGGCGGCGAAGGTTGATCCCATGACGGCGCTGCGGTGCGAATAGGAGAGATGGATGCGTAACTTGTGGCAAGACGTTCGGTATGGCATTCGGATGCTCCGGAAGCGCCCGGGGTTTACGGCGATTGCCCTGCTCACGCTGGCGATCGGCATCGGGGCTAACACGATCATGTTCAGCATCGCAGACTTGCTGCTCTTGCGTCCGATGAAGGTAAAGGACCCCGAGCGGTTGGCGTTCTGCGGGATCAAGGATGCGCGGTTCTCGTGGTTTCGCTATGCGGGCTACCTCACGCTGCGTGACAGCGATTTGGCCTTCAGCGATGTTCTGGCTCAGAACATCGACTGGGGGCAGTCTGCCACTCTGGTGCGTCACGATTCGGTGTGGCACGTTCGCCCAAGATATGTTTCTGCGAACTACTTCGCAGGCCTGGGGGCGTCTCCGACCTCGGGACGGGGCTTTCTATCCGAAGAAGAGCGGCAGGGCGGTGCTCATGTCGTGGTTCTGAGTCATCGCTGTTGGCAGAGACTGGGGGGCGAGAGGGAACTCGTTGGCGCGTTTCTGCGCGTCAATGGCGTTCGTTGCCAGGTTGTCGGTGTAGCGCCTGAGGGCTTCACGGGCCTTGAACTCGTAGGGCCTGATTTGTGGTTGCCGCTGGGAAGCTACCGGGCGGTCTCTGTTCCCCCCGGCGAGAAGGGTCGGGACTATCCGTTTCTCGAGGTCATTGGCCGCCTCAAGCCGGGCGTGACTATGCCCATCGCCCAGGCGCAATTACAGACTCTGGTCCCGCATTTCCGACGGGAAGATCCACTTAACTGGAAGGACCACTCCTCATTTGATCCGCGCCCGCTCGGGCGGTTCGCGGTAGCGGGCGACTCGGAGAAGACACGTGTAGTCGTCTCCGTATTCAGTCTGGTCCTGATGGCGGTGTCGGGGATCATCCTCGTGATCGCCTGTCTGAATCTCGCGAGCATGCTTATTGTGCAAGGGACCTCGCGACACCGCGAGATTGCCGTCCGCATGGCTTTGGGCGGCGGTCGCCGGCGGATCGTCCGACAATTGCTCATCGAGTCCGGCCTGCTCGCGCTAATGGGAGGCGTTCTTGGCGTTGTGCTGGCCTTCTGGGGCATGTGGATTCTTAACGTCTCGGTCACAGCCGCTCAGCAATGGACGAGAGACCTTCAGCTTGGATTGAACGTCCGTGTCCTGGCGGCTACGGTGGGCTTCTGTCTGATCGCGGTGCCGCTGTTCGGCTTGCGGCCGGCCCTGTGGTTGTCCAAACGTGATATCGCGGGCGAGATGAAGGCCTCGGCCGCCAGCGTACTGGGAACGCTGCGAAGGAGAAGGGGCGCTTTCTCAGTGGCGGGTCAGACTGCCCTGGCGATGGCTCTGGTCCTCAGCGCCGCCCTGTTGACGCGGAGCGCCCTGGAGATGGCTCGGCCGGACGCGCGGTTTCCTCTGGACGATAAACTGATCGTTCAGATCGATCCGGACTCGACCGGCTACGAGTGGACGCGAAATGCCCAAACGTGCGCCGCTCTGGCGGACCACCTGGCGTCTCTCCCCGGTGTGCAGACGCTGGGAACATCGCGGCGAGCCCTTTTCGATGGCGACGGCCATGCGTCGATTCGCGAGCACCGGGTGGATGCAGAGAAGAGTGGATCGAGGAGGCCCCTGGTGCGCGAGGGCGCCATCCGCTTCATCGGTCGCGATTACTTCACAACGTTGGAGATCCCCCTGTTGCAGGGGCGTTTCTTTGACTCGCGGGACCGTCTTCCAAGTGCTGAGAGGGTCACGATCATTGATGAGTCCCTGGCGCGCAAACTTCGGCCAGGCGGCCAGGCGTTGGGTTGTTTCATTCAGTTCGGCGCTTATGGCGAGTACCAAGATCCCTGTCGCGTGGTCGGGATCGTCGCCAACATGCCGGACATCGGGGAGCGAGAACTCTGCGCTCGGATGTATTTGCCCATCGGACCTGACGGTCTCTCCCCATGCTACTACTTGCATGCCGCGAATGCCGCATCGGTGGGGGCGTTGCAGCGACGGATTGTCGAGGAGGTCCACAAGGTCGATGCGCAGATTCCCGTTCTGTCCGTGATGACCCTTACTGAGAAACGCGACGCCAATTCCTCCATCTGGCTCGCGCGATTCGGCGCTCGCTTGGGATTGGCGGCCGGGGCGACGGCGCTGTTTCTGGCGGCGCTGGGGATCTATGCCATCAAGGGCTATACGGTCGCCTCGCGCACCTCCGAAATCGGCATCCGCATGGCCCTGGGCGCGACGCGAGGGAGCATCGCGGGCATGGTCTTGCGGCAGGGCCATGCGGATGCCGATTTCGGAGGTGCGCGAGGCGACCGTATAGCCCTTGATGGCATAGATCCCCAGCGCCGCCAGAAACAGCGCCGTC